>NZ_JBSGVD010000008.1:0-250634 GCF_053608285.1 Nocardia sp. NPDC055053
GGCGCCGTTGCGTAGGCGACGAAGGAGCAAGCAACGGTGCCTGACCGGCGGGACACAAGGGGCCGCCGACTCGAGCGCGCCAGCGCTCCAAAAACACAGGAGAACGATGACGAGTACCCACTCCACCGACGGCGCCCGTGCACATGCGCGAGCCCAGGCCGCGGCGGCCACGATCGCCCGCCCCGACATCCCCGCCGGAGTCGACCCGGCAGCAGTCGTTCTCGCGCAACGTATTCCGGCGGGCGGCTACGCGAATGTGGTCCTCGGCCGAGGCACCCGGGTCCGGCTTGCCGACCCGACCGGCACCACCTGCGCTCACCTGTTCCTGCTGCGCGCCGAATCACCCTGGGAGCGGCTGAATGTCGCCGACACCGTGAAGGTGCCATGGCAGGCCTACCTGAGCGCGGGACATCCGCTGCTGTCCGACCAGGGCCGGGTCATGGCCACCGTGGTCGCCGACTCCGCCGGCCACCACGACACCCTGTGCGGCCCCACCACCGACGGCCGCCACCAACTCCACCTGGCCGGGGCCAAGCAGGGCCTCGAGCCACGCGACATCGGCCCGTCGATCGCGTTGTTCCGCGGTGCGCGGGTCGCCGCGGACGGCGCGATCGAGTCGACCGGCAACGGCCCGGCGGGCGCCGCCGTCGACCTGATCATCCACCTGCCGGTGACCCTCCTGGTCGCCAACGCTCCCCACCCCCTCGACGACCGCCCCACCGGCGACCTCGACGTCCTCGCCTGGTCCTCGCCGGCAGATCTCGCGGCCACACCCAACGACGACCCCGAATACCGGCGGGCCGTAGACAACACCGAAGCCGCCTGGGCCGCCGCGCAGAACACGGAGGTTCTGGCATGACAACGACCACCCGCACCGTCGTCCTCGACGAGACCGTCCCCGCCCAGGCGCCGTGGTCGGCGATCGTCCGCGCCGGCGATCAGCTCGAGATCATCGACCTGCACGGCAACCAGGCCGTCGACTGCCTGCTCTATTCCGCCGCCGACCGCACCGACCGCTACAGCGCCCAGGCCACCGTCGCCGCCCAGCGCAATATCTTCCTCACCACGGGCAGCGTCCTGCGTACCGAACGCGGCACCCCGCTGATGACGGTCGTCGCCGACGAGGTCGGCAACCACGACACCATCGCCGGCGCCTGCTCCCAGGAATCCAACACCCTGCGCTACGGCCATCACACCCGTCACCAGCACGCCTGCGTGGAGAACTTCCTGACCGCTGCCCTCGAATGGGGTTTGGGCAAGCGGGATCTGGTGCCCAACATCAACTGGTTCATGAACGTGCCGGTCGAGGCCGACGGCACCCTCGGCATCGTCGACGGACTGTCGGCGCCGGGCAAGAAGGTCACCCTGCGGGCCGAGGTCGACACCCTGGTCCTGGTCTCCAACTGCCCCCAGATCAACAACCCCTGCAACGGTTTCGACCCGACGCCGGTCCGCATGGTGGTGACCCGATGAGTCTCACCGTCCCGACCTCGGACCTCGGCTCGGCCGAGACACCCGCCCGCCGTCCTGAGGTAACGACGAGCCCCGAGGTTCCGCTACCCGACGCCGCCCCGCACATCGACGTCCTGCGTCCCGGAATGCAGACCACCGTGCAGGACTGGCCGGGGCGAATCGGCTACTGGCACATCGGCGTTCCGCCGTCCGGTCCGATGGACGACCTGTCGTTCCGGCTCGGGAACCGGGTGCTCGGCAACCAGGAGGGCGCGGCTGGGCTGGAGTGCACGCTGGGTGGGCCCGCGCTGCGCTTCAGCGAGTCGACCTGGGTGTGTGTCACCGGCGCGGTCGCCGAGGTGCGCGTCGACGGTCATCCGGTCGAGCAATGGCGCACCGTCGAGGTGCCGGCCGGTGGCGTCCTCGATGTCGGCGCCATCCGCGGACCCGGCATGCGCACCTATATCCTCGTCTCCGGCGGCATCGACGTCGAGCAATTCCTCGGCAGCGCGGCGACATTCACCCTCGGCAAGTTCGGCGGCGGCACCGGCGCGGCACTGCGCGCCGACGAGTCACTGACGCTCGGCGAACCAGCGCATCGCCGCGCCCCCGCCGTCCCGATGGCCGACATCCCCGCCTTCGGCCACCGCTGGGAACTGGCCGTCACCGAGGGCCCGCACGGCGCACCGGAGTTCTTCACCCGCGACGATGTCGACACCATCCTCGGCACCGACTACGAGGTGCACTTCAACTCCGACCGCACCGGCGTCCGCCTGGTCGGCCCGAAGCCGGAGTGGGCGCGCACCGACGGCGGCGAGGCGGGCCTGCACCCGTCGAACATCCACGACAACGCCTATTCCATCGGCGCGCTCGACTTCACCGGCGACACCCCGATTCTGCTCGGCCCCGACGGCCCGAGCCTGGGCGGTTTCGTCTGCCCGGTGACGGTCGTCGCGGCCGACCGCTGGAAACTCGGCCAGCTCACACCGGGCGACACGGTCCGCTTCGTTCCCATTCGCGCCGAACATGCCGCTCCCGCACACGAACTCGGCGCACACCGCCGCGCCTCGTTCGGCACCGTCCTCTCGGCGGGACGCGACGGCGACGACGGAATCCTGCGCCGCACCGACGTAGACGACGAGACCGGCGTGACCTATCGCAGACAGGGCGACGACGGCGTTCTTGTCGAATATGGCACGCTCACCCTGGATCTCGGTCTTCGCGCCCGGGTCCACGCCCTGCACCAGCACCTGATCGAAGCCGGTCCGCGAGGAGTCATCGAGCTCACCCCGGGCATCCGCTCGCTGCAAGTCCGCGTCGACCCCGCCGTCCTCCCAGTCCGGCAGCTCCTCGACCTGCTCGCCGAAGCCGAAGCGCAACTGCCGAATTCGGATCAGCTCGTCGTCCCGAGCCGGACCGTCCACCTGCCCCTCTCCTGGGACGACCCGTCCACCCGCGAGGCGATCACCCGCTACATGCACGGCGTCCGCGCCGACGCCCCCTGGTGCCCGTGGAACATCGAGTTCATCCGCCGCATGAACGGCCTGGATTCGGTCGACGACGTCTACCGCACCGTCTTCGACGCCGAATACCTGGTCCTCGGCCTCGGCGACGTCTACCTCGGCGCCCCGGTCGCCACCCCCACCGACCCCCGCCACCGCCTCGTCACCACCAAATACAACCCAGCCCGCACCTGGACCCCGGAGAACGCCGTCGGCATCGGCGGCGCCTACCTCTGCATCTACGGCATGGAAGGCCCCGGTGGCTACCAGTTCGTCGGCCGCACCACCCAGGTGTGGAATCACCGCGCCAGACCGGGCGGCACCGCGGGACCCGGCGTCGACCGTTTCGCCACCGACGCGGAAACCCCGTGGCTCCTGCGCTATTTCGACCGCATCCGCTGGCACCCCGTCGAAGCCGGCGAACTGCTCGACCTCCGCGCCGATTTCGCCGCCGGCAAGGTGGACGTCACCGTCGAGGACGGCGAATTCCGGCTCGCGGACTATCGCCGATTCCTCGCCGACAACGCCTCAGCCATCGCGGACTTCCGTGCCGTCCAAGCCGAGGCCTTCGCTGCCGAGCGCCAATCCTGGCGCACCGCAGGCGAACTCGCGGACTGATTCAGCGCATCATGGCGCGACGGCGGCGACCGCCTCGATCTCGATGAGCGCGCCATCGACGGCGAGACCGGAGACGAAGGCGAAGGTGATCGCGGGCGGGTTGGGCATGCGCCCCCAGGCCGCGCCGAAGGCCGCGAAACCCTCCTGCAGGCTTTCACCCTCCTTGATGAGGAGGTTCCACTTGACCACGTCGCCGGGTTCGGCGCCCGCGGCGGCGAGGCAGGTACGCAGGTTGTCGAGGGTCTGTTTCACCTGGGAGGCGAGGTCAGGGCCGACGACGCGACCGGTGGCGTCGACACCGTTCTGACCGCCGATGTAGACAAGGTCGGCACCGGCCGGAACCCGGACCGCCTGGGAGAAGGCCGGGTTGCTGTGCAGGGATTCGGGATTGATGTACGTCGAGATAGCCATGAACCAACGGTAACCAGTTAAACTGGTGTCATGCAAGGGCGAAAATCTCTCCCACCGGCGGTCCGGCGCCGTTTCCAGACCGGTCGCGTCTCTCTCGACCTGGTGCACACCGGTGGTGAGGGCGAGCTCGCGGTGTGGGAGATCGTGCACACCGCCGAGGACCTGGGTCACTGGCTGAGCGTCGTCCTCGAGATCCCCGACATCGCCGCCGAGGGCCATGACATCGCCGCTTTCCGGACTCTCCGCGCGGCACTCTCCCGAGCCGCTTTCGGGATCGCGGCTGGAATCCCCCCTGACCCCACCGACATCGACACGATCAACGTCGCGGCGACCGAGCCACCCCTGATCCCGCGACTGCACCCCGACGGCACCCGCGGCTACCCGGCTCCGACCGCACGCGCCGCCCTCTCCACCCTCGCCCGCGATGCCATCGACCTGTTCTCCGGCCCGCTGGCCACCCGCATCCGCGTCTGCGCCTCCGACAATTGCGGCCTGCTCTTCGTCGACGCGTCCCGCCCCGGCCGTCGCCGCTGGTGCTCCATGGACCGCTGCGGCAATCTCACGAAGGTCCGCAAGTACCGCGAGGCCCACGACTCCGGCGAATAGCGTCAGCCCTGGTCGGCGATGGCGGTAGCCGCCGGGTTTGTCGCGTCCCTGATAACGCGCAGGCCCGCGACCAAGCCGTCCAGCTGGTCGGGCGTCAGGAGCCCGGTGAGCCATCGCTCCAGGGCAGCCAGATAGTCGGGAAGAGCTTCCTCGAGGCGGCGAATCCCCGCGTCGGTCAACACCGCGTAGGCGCTGCGCCGGTCGGCAAGGTCGAGCTTGCGCTCGACCAGGCCCGATGCGGCCAGCCGATCGACCAGCCGGGTGACCCCGCTGGTCGACAGCTCGGTCTGGGCGGCCAGGTCGGACATGCGCAGCCGCAGCTCCGGCGATCGGCTCAAGCGTGTGAGGGCATTGAGATCGAGGCCGGAGAGACCGTGTGCCTTCCACGTCGGCTCGAGCTTCGCGAGCAGGCCGCTGTGGGCCTCGAAGAGCAGGCCGGAAATCGTCAGCCGGGGGTCGTCGAACAGTTCGCACACGGACATGAGCACCACTCTAGCCAATATTTGCCGTGCGGATAGTTGACAAGAGGAATACCTCAGAGTAGATCTATGCATACGCAATAGTCCTCACGGCAAATATTGGAGTGATCATGCAGGACAACACGTGGGTCGCCGGGTTCCGGACCGGCGTCATCGACCCGAACGAGCAGATCAAGCTCGCCGAATCGCGGGAGTTCAGCGACGAGACCGTGCGCCACGTCGTGCGCCTGGCCGGTGGCGGCGACGCGCTGCGGGTGCGGTTGACCAACCGCTACGGCACCGCGCCCGTGCGGATCGGGGCCGCGCGGATCGCGCAGCGCAAGGAGGGCTCGGCCGCCATCGCCGACACCGATCGCGAAATCAGGTTCGACGGCGCGGCCGCGTTCACCATCGACCCGGGCGCCGAGCTGGTGAGCGATCCGATCGACCTGCCGGTCGCCGCCGGCGAGGACCTGCTGCTCAGCCTGTACCTGCCCACCTCGACCGGGCTCGCGACCTTCGCCCACCAGCCGACCGAGATCGCCTATCTGGCCCCCGGCGAGCACACCGCCGACGTGGAACTCACCGACGCGCAGGAGGTTCCGTTCCGGTTCTTCGTCACCGGGATCGATGTGCTGGTGGCGGATCCGCCGCCGATCGCGGTGGCGTTCGGTGACTCCTGGTTCGAAGGCGTCGGTACCACCCTGAGCGCCAATCGCCGCTCGGTCGACGCGCTCAATTCCCGGCTGACCCGCGGGTGGGTGGTCAACAACGGCATCGCGGGCAACCGCCTCACCGCCGAGCAGATCGGCCGATCCGGGCTCGGCCGTTTCGAATCCGACGCACTCCGGGTGCCGGGTGTCACCGATGTCCTGGTCAACTTCGGCATCAACGATCTCATCCTCGGCGCGATGGGCGGTCAGCCGTCGGCGACCGCGGAGGATCTCATCGCCGGATTCACCGAGCTGGCCGCCCGCGCGCACGCGGCCGGACTCCGCATCCACGCCGCCACCATCGGCCCGTACGCGGGCTGCGTCTACCCGGGCATGCCCCTGCTGGAAACCCAGCCGACCCGCCACGCCGTGAACGAATGGCTGCGCACCACCGATGTTTTCGACTCCGTCTTCGACGTCGATCGCGCGGTCGCTGACCCGGAGCGCCCCGACTTCATCCGCCCCGAGTTCGACAGCGGCGACGGCATGCACCTCAACGACGCGGGCGCCGCGGCCATGGCGGGCACGATCGACCTCGCCGCCCTGTTCCGCTGATCAAGATCACCAGGCTCTGGTGGCGATCGCCTCTCGCACGATGCCGCCACCGGAGCCTGGTGATCAGCTGTCCAATGCGACGAGCACGGTCTTGCCCGAGGCGTGGCCTGCGGCGAAGGCGGCAATGGCAGAAGGCGTTTCCGCCAGGGGAATTCGGCGTTCGATCACTGGCCGGAGAGAACCGTCGATCGCCATGGCCGCCAGGTAGTTCAGGTCGGCGGCAGCAGGGCGCATCAGCAGTGGTTTCAGGGTCTGGCGGGTGAAGAGGTTTGCCAGGACGACCGAACCGAGCCAGCGAATCGGGCCGATCCAGTTGTCGCCCGGTGCGGCTGCGGAGGAGATGTAGATACCTTCCGGGGTGAGCACTCGGCGGTACTCGCGCAGCGTACGGTTGCCCGCCAGGTCGAAGATCGCGTCGTACGGGACGTCGGTCCGGGTGAAATCGTCCACGGTGTAGTCGATGACGTCGTCCGCGCCGATACGTCGCACCATGTCGATATGGCGGGTGCTGCACACCGCGGTCACGTGCGCGCCTAGCACCTTCGCGATCTGCACCGCGAAGCTGCCTACTCCGCCGGACGCACCGTTGATCAGCACCCGCTGCCTCGGTCCGACCTTGCCGATATCGCGCAATCCCTGCAACGCGGTCATCCCCGAATCCGGTATGGCGGCAGCCTCTTCCATGCCGAGCTCGGCGGGAACCACGGCGAACGACCCGGCATCGGCGCGAACGTATTCGGCGAATGCGCCACTGGGCACCTCACCGAATACACGGTCACCGACCTGGAATTCGGTGACGAGCCCGCCGGCGGACACGACTTCTCCCGCCAGGTTCTGCCCGATCATCCGGCGCTTGGGCCTGCGCAACCCGAACCCGAGGCGCAGCAGATACGGCGTTCCGTTGAGCAAGTGCAGGTCACCGCTACACAGCGACGCCGCCCGCACCCGGACCACCACATCCCGCTCGCCTGGCATCGGCCGCGGCACGATCTCGGCGCGCAGCACCTCACCTCCGCCGTACCGAGGCGCTACCCACGCGGTCATCGAAGCCGTATCCACATCGGTCATGAGCGTCCCTCATCTCGCACTTACAGCGTAAGCCTCTATTCGCAGACGGTACGCTTACGCCGTAAGTAGGTCAAGGAGGATTCGTCATGACGCCCCGCACCCCGCTCACCAGGGAACGAGTCCTGCGCGCGGCAATCGAACTCGCTGACCAGGAGGGACTCGACGCACTCTCGATGCGCAGGCTCGCCAAGGCGGTCGGCGTGGAGGCGATGTCGCTGTACAACCATGTCGCCAACAAGGACGACCTCCTCGACGGCATCATCGACCTGGTCGTCGCCGAGATCTACGTTCCCGAAGCCGGCGGCGACTGGCAATCAGAACTCCGCCGCCGCGCCACCTCTGCCCACGAAGTCCTGCTCCGCCACCGCTGGGCCACCGGTCTGCTCGGCTCCCGCGTCAACGTCGGCCCCGCCATGCTCCGCTACATCGACGCCACCCTCGGCTGCCTGATCACCGCGGGCTTCACCTACGAACAAGCCGACCGAGCCTGGAACGCGCTGGACAGCCACATCTACGGCTTCACCCTGCAAGCCATCAACTTCCCCCTCGACCCCTCCGAATACGTTTCGGCAGCAACGCAATTCCTCCCCCTGATTCCGCCGGAAACCCACCCCCACATGCACACCCTCGCCACCCTGGTCATCGACGGAACCCACTCCGGACTAGCGGATTTCACCTTCGGCCTCGACCTACTCCTCGACGGCCTGAACCGCCTACTCCAGCCCAGCTAGGGAGCTGCGTTCGTAATCACCATGGCCGCAGAGCAATAGCGCTAAGCTGCTCCCGTGGTGGCACCCGCCGGCGATCCAATCCCGCTGCAACGAGGCCTGCTCGATCTCTCGGTTGATCTATCGGTTCCCGAGGTCTATTCCGGCAGCGACTTCACCGTCTACCTACACATCAAGAATCCCTTCGAGACTTCGGTCTGGATCAGCGCGGTCGAGTTGAGTCTGCCGACGCAACTTGCGTGGCGATCGACCGAAACAGCAGGCAGACGAGAAGACCCCTCGGGCACTCAATGGGAGAAGGAAGTACTGCGCGGACTCCGTGACCGAGAGGGCACGATCAAGAAGCTCCGCAACCAACTTCGAAAGCTGCCGAACGACGAAGACAATGACCCGCTCCGCCGACGAATCGAAGGCGAAGTCCGGGAACTGTCCGCCGAGATCGACAGTGCCCACCGGCTGCTGCGGCAGGGGCAAACCGCCAATGTCGACGCCGATGACGGCGCCAACATTCGATATTTCGGCCCCCTGGAGCACCTGAACGTCACCGCGAGCAGGAACTCGACGGTCAGTATCCACTCGCAGCCGGACGAGTCCGAGCGAGTGCCCTTGGTCGGCTCGTTGCCCCGGGGTACCGCGCTCGAACCGGGATGCACGGACGTGTGGACGATTCGGCTGGGAACCGGGAGAAACCCGCTGTTCCTCCCGGCCAAGTACCACCTGCAACTCACCGTCATCTATCAGACGCAGCCGCTGCTGCCGAACGACGATCACGCCGTCGTGTCCCCGCAGACACCACGGACGTACTCCAACACCACTTCGCTCACCGTCGCGGTCAAAGCCGCACTCTGGAAGGTGATGCTCGGAGGTGGCCTCGGCGGATCTCTCGGCAGTGCGGCGCGGACGTTGCAGGACAATCAAGCCGGTGGGTCTGTCGTTTCCGGGCAGACGGCCAGCGCACTGCTGCTGGCCGTCCTGCTCAGCGGCGTCGCCATCGTTTTCGCGGCACGCAAGGCCGATGCTCAATCCTTCGTCACCGTCGAGGACTTCTGGGGTGGCCTCCTGGTTGGCTTCCTCATCGGCTATTCCGGAACAGCCGCGTTCTCCGGCATCACCGGGATCGAGAAGCCCGCCGGGTAACCCGGTCAGCCCGGAACCAGGTCCGCGCTCCGGCGTACCCGATCGGGAGCCGGATCGTCGCGGTGCGGGGTGACCTCCATGACCGCTTCCGCCACGGCGAGGCGGGCGCCTAGGCGCGGTGGAAGCCGCAGGCCCGAATCCCGTTCCAGCAGTAGGCGGACCGCGGCCCAGGGGAGATTCACGTCGGCGAAGGCGGTGTGGAACAGGCCCGCCGACGGGCGTGGGTTGACCTCGAGCAGCACTGGTTGTCCACCGCGATAACGCAATTGCACGTTGGTCAGGTAGGCCAGTTCGAAGCGCTGGACCAGCTGCCGGGCGATGTCGACCACCGCGGGGTCGTCCAGCAGCGTGCGGAAGCGGCCCTGTTTGGCGCGCGGAATACCCACCAGCAGTTCACCTCCCGGAGCCGACAGGCAGTCGATGCTGATCTCCGGACCTTCGAGAAACGGCATGACCAGCAGTGGGGGCACGAACTCGCCCGCCTCGGCCGCCCGCCGCAAGGCCCCCGCCACCGCCTCGACCGAGGCAACCGGCCGGGGAGCGACCCGCAGGCTCGCCATGGTCAGCGGACGGTCGTCCAGGATGCGGAAGCCGAACGCCGAGTACTCGCCACTCGGCTTGATGCACAACGCCTCCCCGTCTCGCGACAATTCGTCGACGGCGGCGTAGAACTCGCAGGCGTCGCTCGCCTCCCGCCACGGTGGCACAGGAATGCCCGCCGCACCGGCGATCTCGTAGGTGCGGACTTTACTGGTCAGCGCCCGCACCGCGGACAACGGCGAACACATGAGACTGGTGCCGACCGCGGCGAAGTCCGCGACCCGGCCCGCGAGCGCGTCGAGGCGCCGGGGCGGGATGAGGACATCGATACGGTGCGTCCGACAGAAGTCGAGCGCGAACTGCGCGTACTCCTCGTTGTCGACGTACCGAGGTTCGACCGCCGATACATCGCACACCGAGAGGGCAGCCGCACTCGGATCCACATTGCTGGCGTACACGGTGACATCCACACCGTCGGGGTTCTCGCGCAGCAACCGCATAACCTGGACAGTCGCTGCGCCCGCACTGCTCAGCCAAATCCGAAGCGTTATGGCAACCGCTCCCTTCCTGTTCCCGTAGAGAACCGGACCTTATCCCGGTTCCTCGTTCCGCACATTTCGGAACGCAAGACCGCACGCCACGCCCTGGATATCGCAGACGTGGTACGGACGGGATCGGCGGGCTAGCGAGGAAGCAGCGCAGCGGGGTCGAACGTGACCTCGAACGGTGCACGCAACGTCACGGGGCTACCCGCCGACGCGCGATGGGTCTGTTCGTATTCGCCATCGACCCCCAGCGAATAGGCGAAAAGAACCGGAAGTGCCTCGCCGGGCAGCTGGCCTTCGAACGAGTTGATCTCGAATCGCCAGTAGGTGGGGATCCCAGCCTGCGCGTACAGGACCGGCTTCACCAGGCGATCTTGCAGGGTGGTCGACTTCGACACCACCTCGACAGCGAGTTCGACCTGACCCACCGGCACCCCGCGGCAGTCCAGTGATCGGAGTGCGGTAACGGCATCGCCACCCGAACACCTCCGATTCGTTGAGCACAGCGCGCCGCTCGCGCCGAACGATTCGAGTCTAGCGGCTGACTGGCAGTCGTGAAGCGTTGATGCTGCTCGCCTACCAGGGGAAACAGGGTAGGCGAGCAGCACAGCACTACTCGGCGACGATCAACTGGGCATACTCCTCGTTGCCGACATAACGTGGTTCGATCGGACCTTATACCGGTCGCGTCGCGCACATTTCGGAACGAAAGATTGCACGTCACTCCCCGCCCTTCGCCCTGCCGAACTTCTCGAAGCGGTGGACACAGCGTTCGTACAGGGCGTGGAGGGAGAAGATCAGCATCAGGAAGACGGGGATGGACAAGATCTCCCAGTCCTCCTCGCGGGCCAGCAGAGCCGCAGCTATCGTCACCGCCGCGTAGGTAGCGAAGAATGCGCTGCGCACCGCGACCAGGCGCCGTCCGGTCGGCGGCACCCGCCGGCTGACCCAGATCGCCGGCACCTGCATCAGCAACGCGCAGCCGATGACAACGCGCTGAACCGGTCCGACACCCGCCCACTCGCCGACAAAGGTGAACATCAGTCCACACCCGATCAGCGTGGGCGGCACCGCCGACACAGCGAGTCCGAACAAGCGGACACGCTGTTCCCAGCGAGTGACGTCCCTGACCTGATCCGGAGACACGCTCACGCGATCTTCCACCTGGATTCGTTGTCCCCTTCGACCGATGCGTCACCGAAACTCGCGGACTGCGAATCCGGCCACTTCCCCTCGGGGAAGGACCTGTCCAGGTCCCCGAAGGCCTTCGCCTGCGCGCCGAGGAACGTCGAGAGCGCGGCGATCGCCGCCCAGATGGCGGCGGTGGAGATGCCGGCGGTGGCGGCGATGTCGACGATGCTGATGGGCGCGCCCACGCCGGAGAGCAGCTCGCCGATCGCCCTGGCGAGACCGAGCAAGAACTCGGCGCAGATGACCAGGATCCCGACGTAGAAGGCGAGGCCGCCCACCGCGGCATCCATCATCGCGCTGCGGGCCTTCTCGGCGATGTCGGAGAACGTTCCCGCGGCCGTGCTCTGACTGGTGGACGTCTGCAGGTACGCGATGCGCGCCGCGCCTTCCCAATACCGTAGAGCTTCCACATTATTGGGATCGATGCCCTGCTTGACGCCGTTCGCATCGTCGCGGACATCGGCCCAGTCCTTGCTGCGGAGATACATTTCGTACGGCGCACGTATTCCGGTATATATCTCTTTGATCTTCGTCCAGATCCAATTGCAGATCTCGACGATCTTGTCCGCGCAGGCGTTGATGACTTTCTGCAGCGACGGCAGCAACCGCACGTACGGAAGATCGAGAGCGTCGGACTGCGCGTTCGGGACATCCGTCGTGATCGCGCTGTCGACCTTGTCGAAGAACTTGTCCAGTCCATCGAGCACGGAATTGTATTGGGAGATATCAAAAGTCATGATCTGCTTCCTGGTCTACCAGATGCTATCGAGGTTGTGCTTACCCGCGTTGTCTTCGGCCTCATAGGTATTCGCACAGATACGCAGTACGTTGGCCACCTCGGTGAAGCGCTGCGCGGCCTCCCCCGATCGGCCGGTCAGGTCTGTTACGAGTTCGTCGTTCGCACTCGTGATCGTGAAGAACAGTCCCGCTTCGATGTGGGTGAAGGTCAGGGACTGAATCTTCGCCTGAATCTCCGACATGGTGGCGGATTTGCCGTCCCACACGTTCGCGTCGTTCCGCAACGATCCCGTGGCGACCGCGAGCTTCTCCGGATCAGCACCCATTGCCGTTCCCTTCCTCGATGTGATGAGTCGAATGCCCCGCCCGTATCACCGCGGTGGTCGAATCTGCAGATCGACAAGCGCCTGGATCGCCTCATTGATCGCGCCGCCGGCGGATCCGATTCCACCGGACCCGGCATCGAGTCGACGACGGTATGCCTGGTCGTACGATTCCTTGACCGCCCAGGAAATCGAGCTGCCCCCGACGTCCATCCCCCAAGGAATGCGGATAACGCACTCGGCGATGCCATTTCGGCCCAGCGTGGTCGACACGGAGATCTCCGACTCCATGCCGACCTCGCCCACGAAGGTGTCGACCTTCGCGGCCTGGGTACGACCGGACAGAATCTGCAGCGCGTCTTCGAGCAACCGGCCCGAGTCGCCGGTCGGCGCAGAAGTGGGCTCGGGCGCGGTGAACTTCGTCGGTACGACGTCGTCCATGCTCAGCGCCTCGAGCCGGTCTACCGTGCCGTTGTCGACCGCGGCGATACTCGTCGATTCGAGGAGCTTCCGCTCGGCATTCATGACCGCATCGGTCACGGCCTGTCCGATAGTGCTCTGATCGAGAACCCGCCGCCAGTCGTCCGATACCGCTATCTCGATCAGCTCGCCGGCACTGCTGATACCGACTTCGACGACTCCGGTGCCGTCGCGGGCCGTAGCTCGATCCGGCCCGGCGGACATCACCTCCTGCATCAAGCCGGAGATCGCCTGGGTGTACCCATGGAATTTCGCGAGCTCTTGCAGGAGCTCGTCGATGTCGAATGGATTCGTAGCACGAGGCGCTGCGGGGTCGGGCCGGGAGGAGCTCGGCGGCGGAGCGGGAGCAGGCGAGGTCTCCCACGGCGGCGCCGACTTCCTGACAAGAGGTTCCTCGTCCCAGAACTCGTCCGGATCGTCGTAGTGATTGAAGTATCCGGTCGGAGTCCGTGGGTGTTTGGGGTACATGCCTACTTGGACGCGGCGGGAGCCTGGTTGGTTCCATCGGATCCCGCGCAGCACTGTCGAGGCCGCTACCCACGGGTTGCCGACCGGTAGCGCCGAGCGCCGCGGAGGTGACCTCCGCGACGCTCGGCTACTGCCTACTCCGCGACGATCACCGTGACCTCACCGTCGGCCGCACCGGTCGCGTCGCCGGGGGCAACGAACCAGTGGGTGACCTCACCGTCGGACAGGTCGTCTTCGACCGGGCCGCCGGGGAGGACCGACAGGGCGCCCACGGTGGCGGAGACCAGGAATTCCTGGACGGCCGCCGGGCCGGAGGCGTGGGTGGTGAAGGTGGTGCATTCGTAGTCGACGCCGTGGGTGTCGCGCAGGGTCTTGGCGAGGGCGAGCGCGGCGCTCTGGGTGAGCGTCGAGGTCGCCCCGGCCCCGGCCAGGACGAAGGCGGGGTGGTCTTCGGACAGCGGGCGGACGCGGTCGGCGTAGGAGACGGGATGCGCTGCGGCGGCGGCGATCTCGGCTTCCACATCGGGCAGGATCAGCCAGTCGCCCGCGACGCCGGCGACGGGGGTGTCGCTGACGCCGTAGGACGCACCGGTCGCGGCGATCTCGACGCCGGACAGCTCCCCGGCGAACAGGACCGCGGCGCCCGCCTTCTGGATGGCCCAGGCGGCGAGGACGGAGTCCACGCTGCGCGGCAGCGAGATCGCGACCACATCACCGGGGCCGGCACCGCGGGCGATCAGCACGCGGGCCAGCTGCGAGGACTTGCGATCCAGTGCGCTGTAGGCGATTTCGCTGTCGCCACGGAGCAGGGCGGGAGCCTGCGGGTCGGCTTCGACGACCTCGCCGAGCACCTTGGCCACCGTCTGCGCGCCGACGCCCGCCGTCGCGACCGGGGCCGAGACAGCGGCCGTCACACCGGATTCGGCGAGCAGCTGGGCGCGTTCGCCCGCGTCGAGGATGTCGATGTCGCCGACCATGCCGGTCGGGTTGTCGAGCAGCTCGTCGAGCACCCGCAGCAGACGCGCGGACAGGGTGCGGACCTCGTCCTCGGTGTAGGTGCTGCGCAGGTAGCGCAGGGTGATCTCGATGGTCGACTCGGCCATCACCACCAGCGTGAGCGGGTAGTGGGTGGCGTCGTCGAGGCCGACACCGGTGACCTGCATGCCGTCGATCGAACTCGCCGCGGTGACGGCGTCCTTGTCCATCGGGTAGGACTCGAACACCAGCAGCGTGTCGAACTGCGCGCCCGCCCCGGCCACCCGCTGGATGTCGGACAGGCCGACGAAGTGGTGGCTGAGCAGGTCGGCCTGCTCGGCCTGCACCCGCTTGGTCAGCTCCTCCGCGCTGATCCGGTCGTCGATCTGGATCCGCACCGGCAGGGTGTTGATGAACAGGCCGACCATCGACTCGACACCGGGCAGTTCGGCCGGGCGGCCGGACACGGTCGCGCCGAACACCACGTCGTCGCGGCCGGTGAGGCGGCCGACGACGATGCCCCACGCGGTCTGCAGCAGCGTGTTCACGGTGACACCGAGCTCGCCCGCGTGCTTGCCGAGCGCCCTGGTGCGGTCGTTGTCGATCTCGACGATGACCTTGCCGAGTTCGTAGCGCTCCTCGGTGCGCGGCGCGGGCGCCAGCTGGGTGGGGCCGTCGACCCCGTTCAGCGCTTCGGCCCAGACCTGCAGCGACACTTCGCGATCCCAGCCCGACAGGAAGGACAGGAAGTTGCGGTAGGAGGCCACGCGCGGCAGCGCGGTGAGGTCACCGTGCACCGCGTAGAGGACAAGCAGGTCGCGCATGAGCAGCGGCATGGACCAGCCGTCGATCAGGATGTGGTGCACCGTGATCGCCAGGTGGGACTGACCCTCGCCGGTCTTGTACAGACCGAAGCGGATCAGCGGAGCCGTGGCCATGTCGAACTGGTCGGCGCGGTCGGCGACCAGCAGCTGCTGCATGCGCGGCAGTCGCTCATCGGCAGGCAGGTCGGTCAGGTCGACCTCGCGCCACGGGACCTCGAGCTCCGACATCACGACCTGCACCGGCTGACCGGCCGAGTCGGTGACGAACGCGGTCCGCAGGTTCGGGTACCGGTCGAGCACGGCCTGGGCCGCGCGGCGCAGCCGCTCGGTGTCGAGCGTGCCGGTCAGGTCGAGGACGGCCTGCACGGTGTACACGTCGACGGTCGCCGAGCTGAGCATGGCGTGGAACATCAGGCCCGCCTGCAGCGGCGAGAGCGGCCACACCTCGGCCAGGGCCGGGTAGTTGCCTTCCCACAGCTCGATATCGGACTGGTCGACCCGCACCAGCGGCATGTCGGACGGGGTGAAACCGCCCGCGTCGGTGCGCTGCGCGTGCGTGGCCAGCGCCGTCAGCGCCGCCACGAACAGGTCGGCGAACTCCTGGGCCTTGTCCTGGGTGAGCAGCCCGGTCGGGAACGCGATGTTCGCGCCGAGCTGCGGGCCCTCGTCGCCGTCGTTCACGATGGCGTTGATGTCCAGCGTCGCGTTGGCGGGCATGTCCAGGTCCATCTCGGCGTCGAGCTGACCCAGATCCGCCACCGGCACCCAGCCGAGCTCGGCCAGTTCGGCGGGGATCTCGCCCGCCGTCGCGCGACCGAGGTAGTTGAAGCTGATCTGGCCGACGCTCGGCAGATCGGCACCCTCGGTGGTCAGGTACTTGAGCATGCCGTAGCCGATGCCCTTGTCGGGCACGGCCAGCATCTGCTCCTTGACCGACTTGATCACCTCACCGAGCACGGCGCCGCCCGCGAAGGCATCGTCGAGATCCGCACCGGCCAGGTCGAGGCGGACCGGGAAGGCGGTGGTGAACCAGCCGACGGTGCGCGACAGGTCGGCACCGGCGACGATCTCTTCCTGGCGGCCGTGGCCCTCCAGCTTGATCAGCGCCGCGGTACCGGATTCGTCCCCGCGCCAACGCGATACGGCCAGCGCGAGTGCGGTGAGCAGACCGTCGTTGACGCCGCCGTGGTAGAGGCTCGGGATCGCGGTGAGCACCGCGTCGGTGACCTCCGGCGACAGGGTGACCTGCACCCGGTCGACGGTCGCGAAGGTGTCGACCTGTGGGTCGAACGCCCGCGCGCCAAGCCGCGGATCGGCGGTGGCCGAGACCTCGCGCCAGAACGGCAGTTCCGCGCGACGATCGGTCGACTGCTCGGCCAGGCTGTGCGCCCAGCGGCGCATCGAGGTGCCGTTGGCGGGCAGCGTCACCGGCTGACCGGCGGCGATCTGGCCCCAGGCCATGCCGAGGTCCGGGATCAGGATGCGCCAGGAGACGCCGTCGATCACGAAGTGGTGGCCGACGATGAGCAGCGCGTCGCGACGGCGCGGGCCGTCCGCGTTCTCGCCGAAGGCGAACCAGACGAACTGCACCATGGCGGCGTTCGCGGGATCGAGTCGGCCCATGGCCTCGTCGTATTCGACGGAGGCCTGCTTGGACAGCTGCTCGTCGGTGATCTCACCGGGCACCTCGACGCGCCGCACCAGCGCGGTCACATCGACCTCGCCCGGCGCCAATGCCTCGAAGATCCAGCCCTTCTCGGCATCCTTGGCCACCCGCGAGCGCAGCACATCGTGGTGGTCGAAGACCGCGCCGATGGTGGCGTGCAGGACCTCGTCGGTGATGTTCTCCGGCAGGCGCAGCACCATCGACTGGGAGAACCGGTCGTAGGTGGAGCCGCTGCTCAGGATCTGGCGCATGATCGGCAGCATCGGGATGTCACCGACACCGCCGCCGGGCAGTTCCTCGAGCACGATCTGGTCGGCGTCGCCCGCGAGCACGGCGATCTCGGCCAGGCCTGCCACGCTGCGCTTCTCGAACACGTCACGCGGCTTGAACAGCACGCCGCGATCCTTGGCACGCGAGACCAGCTGGATGGACAGGATCGAGTCACCGCCGAGGGCGAAGAACGAATCGTCGAGGCCGACCGCGTCGACACCGAGCACCTCGGCGAAGACGGTGGCGATGATCGCCTCGACTTCGCTTGTCGGCGTGCGGAACTCGCGCGGAGCGAGAACCGGCTCGGGCAGGGCGCGACGGTCCAGCTTGCCCGCGGGGGTCAGCGGGATCTCGTCGAGCACCATGACGGCGGCGGGCACCATGTGCGCGGGCAGGTGCTGCGTCGCGTACTCGACCAGGGTGGCCGGGTCCACGTCGCCGCGCACGTAGGACACCAGGATGGTGGCGCCAGCGTCGGTCTTGCGGCCGATGGTGGCGGCGAACTCGACGTCGTCGTGCGCGGTGAGGACCGCGTCGATCTCGCCCAGTTCGATGCGGAAGCCGCGGATCTTCACCTGGAAGTCGTTGCGGCCCACGTATTCCACGACCGACTCGCCGTTGACGGTGCGCCAGGCGACGACGTCACCGGTGCGGTACAGCCGCTCGCCCTCGGCGTACGGGCTGGCCACGAAACGCTCGGCGGTGAGGCCGTGGCGCGCGTGGTAGCCGCGGGCCAGCGGGACGCCGCCCAGGTACAGCTCACCGGCCACGCCCTCGGGGACCGGACGCAGGCGGTTGTCGAGCACGTACACGGTGGCGCCGGCGATCGGGCCACCGATGTTCATGGTGTCACCGGGCAGCAGCGGGTCGGACAGGTTCGTCGCGATGGTCGCCTCGGTCGGGCCGTAGGCGTTGTAGAACCGGTGGCGCGCCGGGTCGGTGCCCGCACTGTGCCAGTTCGCGACCAGGTCGACGGGGGCCTTGTCGCCACCGACGATCAGCGCTTCCACGTCGGCCAGCGCCGCGGGTTCCATCGACGCCGCGACCAGCGGGGTGAGGAACACGTGGGTCAGCTGCTGACCCACGATGATCTCGGCCAGTTCCTCGCCGCCGACCACGCCGACCGGCGTGATGACGAGAGTGCCCGCCGAGCCGACCGCGAGCAGGAACTCGAGGATCGACGCGTCGAACGACGGGGACGCGAACGCCAGCGTGCGCGCGTCCTTGTCGAGCCCGAACTGCGCCACCTGGGCGGCGGCGAAGTTGGCCACACCGGTGTGGCTGACGACGACGCCCTTGGGCAGGCCGGTCGAACCCGAGGTGTAGATCATGTAGGCCGTGTTGCCGGACCGGACGGCGCCGTGCCGGTCCGCGTCGGAGATCGGCGCCTCGGACTGCTCGGCGATCTCGGCGCGCAGCGCCGCGTCGTCGAGGACCAGCCAGTCACCCAGTGCGGGCGCGGGCAGGTGATCGACCTCGGACGACACCGTGATACCCAGTGCCGCACCGGAATCCGACATCATGTGCGCGATGCGCTCGGCCGGGTACTTCGGGTCGACCGGCAGGAACGCGGCGCCCGACTTGATGACGGCCCAGATGGCCAGCGTGGTGTCGAGCGAACGCTGCATGGCGATGGCGACCACCGTCTCCGGTGCCGCGCCACGCTCGATGAGCACCCGTGCCAGACGCGACGAGGCCGCGTCGAGTTCGGCGTAGGTGAGCGAGGAAGCCGACTCGCCCGGCGCGACGATGGCCTGACCGGTGGGGTTGGTCGCCACGGCCTGGGCCAGCAGCTCCGGCAGGGTGCTCGTCGACGCGGCGGGACCGCCGGTGCGGGTGAGCAGTTCGGTGCGCTCGGTGCCGTCGAGGAGTTCCAGATCGCCGACCGGGGTGGTGGTGTCGGTGACGACCTCGGCGAGCAGGCGCTGGAAGCGCTGCGCGAACTTCTCGACCGTCGACTGGTCGAACAGGTCACTGGCGTAGGAGAACTCGGCGTAGGCGCCCGCCTCGTCACCGGCCTGCGCCTCACGCACGGTGAGCAGCAGGTCGAACTTGGCGGTGTCGACGTCGAAGTCGACGGCCGAGACCGACAGGCCGGGCAGCTCGAAGCCGGCGTCGGGCAGGTTCTCGAACGACAGCGCCACCTGGAACAGCGGGTGCCGCGCGGTGGAGCGCTCGGGGTTGAGCAGTTCCACCAGACGCTCGAACGGGATGTCGGCGTGCGCGAAGGCGGCCAGGTCGGCTTCCTTGGCCTGGGTCAGCAGCTCGGCGAAGCTGAGCTGGCCGCCGACCTGGGTGCGCAGGGCCAGGGTGTTGACGAACATGCCGATGACGTCGTCGAGTTCGGCCTCGCCACGACCGGCGATCGGGGTGCCGATGACGATGTCCTCGGTGCCCGACATGCGCGCCAGGAACACCGCGAGCGCGGTGTGCACGACCATGAACAGCGTCGCGTTCTGCTCGCGGGCGATGGCCGCGAGCCCGGCGTGGATCTCGGTGCCGATCGGGAACAGCACCCGGCCACCGGCGAAGGACTGCGTGCTCGGACGCGGCCGGTCCAGCGGCAGGTTCAGCTCGTCGGGGACGCCGGCGAGGGCGCGCTTCCAGTAGTCGGCCTGCTGGGAGATCAGGCTGGCGTCGTCGGCTTCGGAGCCGAGGACATCGCGCTGCCAGACGCTGAAGTCGGCGTACTGCACCGGCATCGGCGCCCAGCCCGGGCGTTCCCCGGCGGCGCGGGCGGCGTAGGCCACCATCACGTCGCGGGTCAGCGGGCCCATGGACCAGCCGTCGGCGCTGATGTGGTGGGCGACGAAGACGAGGATGAATTCGTCATCGGCGACCTGCATCAGCTTGGCGCGCAACGGAACTTCGTCGAGCACGTCGAAGCCGGTGGAGATCAGGGCGGCGATCTTGTCCCGGACCTGGTCGGGCGCAACGGTTTCCGGCGTCAGATCCGGGACATTGCCCTCGACCGGCAGGATCACCTGGTGCGGCGTGCCGTCGGTCGACGGGTACACCGTGCGCAGGGTCTCGTGCCTGGCCAGCACATCGGCGACCGCGAGCTGCAGCGCCTCGACATCCAGCGCGCCCGTCAGGCGGACGGCGACCGGGATGTTGTTGACCGCGGAGCTGGTGTCGAACTGGTTCAGGAACCACATGCGCTGCTGCGCGAGCGAGAGCGGCACCTGCGCCGGACGCGGTCCGGCGACCAGCGCGCGCCGCCCACCGGCGCCTGCGCCCTGCTCGACCTTCACCGCGAGACCGGCGACGGTCAACGCCTCGAACAGCAGGCGCACGGGCACCCGGCTGTCCAGGGCGGCGCCGAGGCGGGCCGCGACCTGGGTGGCCAGCAGCGAGTTGCCGCCGAGGGCGAAGAAGTCGTCGTCGGCGCCGACGCGCTCGGCACCGAGCACGTCCGCGAACACGCCGGCCACGATCTCCTCGATCGGGGTCGACGGCGCGCGGAAGGCCTGGGCCTCGAACTCCGGCTCCGGCAGTGCCTTGCGGTCGAGCTTGCCGTTGACGTTCAGCGGCAGCGCGGCCATCACCACGAACGCGGCGGGCACCATGTACGACGGCAGCCCGGCGGCCAGCGTCGACTTCACCTGCGCCACATCCACATCCGTGCCGACCAGGTACGCGACGAGGCGATCGCCGGTGCGCGGGTCGGACTTCGCGATGACCGCGGCCTGGGCGATCTCGGGCAGCGCGAGCAGCGCGGCCTCGATCTCGCCGAGCTCGATACGGAAGCCGCGGATCTTCACCTGGAAGTCGGTGCGGCCGCGGTAGTCGAGCTCACCGTTGTGCCAGGCCACCAGGTCACCGGTGCGGTACATGCGGGTGCCGGGGGTGAACGGGTTGGCCACGAAACGGTCGGCGGTCAGGTCGGGGCGGCCGAAGTAGCCGCGCGCCAGCTGCGCGCCGGCGAGGTACAGCTCGCCCGCGACGCCGTCCGGCACCGGGCGCAGCCGCGCGTCGAGCACGTACACCTGGCTGTTCCACTCGGGCCCACCGATGGAGACCGAGCCCTGGTCCGCGGCGTTCACCCGATGCGAGGTGATCGAGACCGCGGCCTCGGTGGGGCCGTACAGGTTGAACAGCTCGGTGCGCGGGAACGCGGTGCGGAACCGCTGCGCGAGCGAACCGGGCAGCGCCTCACCGATGGCAAGGACCCGCCACAGCGAATCGGGCATGCCGGAGGCAAGCAGCGCGTCGAGCATGGACGGCACCACGTGCAGCGTGGTGACCCACTCGCGCGACATCAGCTCGTTCAGGTACGCCGGATCGCGATGGCCGTCGGCCGAGGCGATGACCAGGCGGCCACCGCAGACGGCGGCCGACCAGAACTCCCAGACCGAGAGGTCGAAGGTGGCGGCGGTCTTGAGCAGCACCGCGTCGGCGGCGTCCATGCCGAACTCGATCAGCTTCCATTGCAGCTGGTTGGCGATGGCGCCGTGCGGCACCGCGACACCCTTCGGGCGGCCGGTCGAACCGGACGTGAAGATCACGTACGCGGTGTGCTCGGGACGCAGCGGCTGGGTGCGCTCCGCGTCGGAAACCGGTGCGGCGCCGACCTCGTCGAGCTCGAGCTCGTCGATGCGCACCAGCGGCGCGACATCGGTGTCGAACTCGGCCTCGGCGTTGGTCAGCACACAGACCGGTGCCGCCGTCTCGAGGATGTAGTTCGTGCGCTCCGCCGCCTGATCGGGGTCGACCGGCACATACGCGCCACCGGACTTGGTGACGGCGTACATCGCGACGATCAGGTCCACCGAGCGCCGCAGCGCCAGCGCGACACGGGCCTCCGGGCCGACACCCAGCGAGATCAGGTGCCGCGCGAGGCGGTTCACCTTCGCGTCGAGTTCGGCGTAGGAGAGCTGGGCGCCGTCGTCGGTGACCAGGGCGGTCGACTTCGGATCGGCGGCCACCGTCGCGTCGAGCAGCGTGGCCAGGGTGGCCTCGGTGTCGACCCGGTAGCCGGTCGCGTTGCGGGCATCCAGGATCTGGGCCCGCTCGGCCGGTGCGAGCAGTTCGATCTCGCCGACCGCGGTGCGCGGGGTGGCGACGATCGCGCCGAGCAGACGGACGAACCGCTCGACGAAGCCCTCGACCGTGGCGTGGTCGAACAGATCGGTGGCGTAGGTGAAGATGCCCGAAATGCCTTCGGGCTCACCGGCATCGCCGTAGCGGTCGGTGGCGATCAGGTGCAGGTCGAACTGCGACAGCTTGGAGTCGATGTCGAGACCGGACACCGTCAGGCCCGGCAGCTCCAGGGTGGCGCGGCTGAGGTTCTGGAACGACAGACCGACCTGGAACAGCGGGTGGCGCGCGGTGGAGCGGACCGGGTTGAGGACCTCGACCAGACGCTCGAACGGCACATCGGCATTGGCGAACGCCGCGATGTCGTCCTCGCGCTGGCGGGCCAGCAGCTCGGTGAACGCCTCGCCGCCGTCGACCTTGGTGCGGAACACCAGGGTGTTGACGAACATGCCGATCATGTCGTCGAGGGCCGCTTCGCCACGACCGGCCATCGGGGTGCCGATGGCGATGTCGTCGGTGCCCGAGAGGCGGGCCAGCAGCACCGCGAGGGCGGTGTGCACGACCATGAACAGCGTGGCGCCCTCGGCACGGGCCAGCTCGACCAGCGCGCGATGGGTGGCGGCGTCGATCTGGACGTCGACCTTGCTGCCCGCGAAGGTCTGCACGGCCGGGCGCGGACGGTCGGCGGGCAGGTCGAGCTGATCGGGCAGCTCGGCCAGGGCCTGCTTCCAGTGCGCGACCTGCTTGGACGCCATCGAGTCCGGATCGTCCTCGCTGCCGAGCAGTTCGCGCTGCCAGATGCTGTAGTCCGCGTACTGCACGGCCAGCGGCGCCCAGCCGGGCTCCTGGCCGGTGGAGCGGGCCGCGTAGGCGGTCATCAGGTCGCGGGTCAGCGGGGCGACCGAAGAACCGTCACCGGAGATGTGGTGCACGACCATGGCGAGCACGAAGTCGCCGGAGATGGTGCGGGCGGGCCCGAAGACCGTGCTCGGCGCGGCGGGATCGCCATCGGACACAGCGTTCTCGGCGCGGAACAGCGCGACCTTCAGCGGCACCTCGACGGTGACGTCGAAGATGGTCGACATCAGTTCCGCGACAGCCGATTCCATCTCGCCGGCGGCGACGGTGCGCTCGATCAGTTCCGGCGCGGCCTGTGCGGGCGACAGGATCACCTGTGCCGCACCGGCTTCGGTCTGCGGGTACACCGTGCGCAGGATCTCGTGGCGCGACACCAGGTCGGTGATCGCGGCCCGCAGCGCGGCCACATCGAGGTCGCCGGTGAGGCGGACCGCGACGGGCACGTTGTAGGCCGCCGACTGGGTGTCGAAGCGGTTGAGGAACCACATGCGCTGCTGCGCGAGCGAGAGCGGGATGTGCTCGGGACGCGGACCGGCGGTGAGCGCCTTGCGATCACCGGTCTCGGCGTGCTGCTCGACGCGGTGCGCCAGCGCGGCGACCGTGGACGCCTCGAACAGCAGGCGCACCGGAATCCGGGTGTTCAGCGCCTCACCGAGGCGGGCGGCGACCTGCGTCGCCAGCAGCGAGTTACCGCCCCAGGCGAAGAAGTCGTCGTCGAGACCGAAGCGCTTGTCGGCGCCGAGCCGCAGGACCTCGGCGAAGGTGGCGGCCACGAGCTGCTCGCTCGGGCTGACCGGCGCGCGGAACACGGCCTTCTCGACCTCGGGCTCCGGCAGGGCCTTGCGGTCCAGCTTGCCGTTGGCGTTCAGCGGCAGGGCGTCGAGCTGCAGGAACACGGTCGGGACCATGTAGGACGGCAGCTCGGCGGCCAGCGCGGCACGCAGAGCCAGCTTGTCGATACCGGCGGCCTCGGCAGCAGAACCCGCCGCCGCGACGCCATCGGACGTGGCGACGACGTAGGCGACCAAGCGGTCGCCGACCACCGGATCGGTGTGGGCGAGCACGGCGGCCGAGGTGATGCCGGGCTGGCGCAGCAGCGCGGCCTCGATCTCGCCGAGCTCGATGCGGAAGCCGCGGATCTTCACCTGGAAGTCGGTGCGGCCGCGGTAGTCCAGTTCGCCGTCGGCGTTCCAGGCCACCAGGTCACCGGTGCGGTACATGCGCTCGCCGGTCACCGAGAACGGGTCGGCGACGAAGCGGTCGGCGGTGAGGTCGGCGCGGCCGTAGTAGCCGCGGGCCAGCTGGGCGCCGGCCAGGTAGAGCTCACCGGAGACACCGACCGGCACCGGGCGCAGGCGCGAATCCAGCACGTAGACACGGCTGTTCCACTCCGGCGCGCCGATCGACACCGACACCTGGTCGGCGTCGGTCACCGCGTGGCTGGTGATCGAGACCGCGGCCTCGGTCGGGCCGTAGAGGTTGAACAGTTCGGCGGCGTTGGCGGTGCGGAAGCGCTGCGCGGTGGAGGCGGGCAGCGCCTCACCGATGGCCAGCACCCGGCGCAGCGTGCGCGGCAGCGCGGCACCCGACTCGGTGAGCAGCGCGTCGAGCATCGACGGCACCACGTGCAGGGTGGTGACGCCGGTGGCCCACATCAGGTCGTTGAGGTAGGCCGGGTCGCGGTGACCGTCGGCGGTGGCGACCACCAGGCGGGCACCCGCGACGGCGGCGGTCCAGAACTCCCAGACCGAGAGGTCGAAGGTGGCCGCCGTCTTGAGCAGCACCGCATCATCGGCGCCGATGCCGAATTCTGCGGTCTCCCACAGCAACTGGTTGACGATCGCGCCGTGCGAGACCGCGACACCCTTGGGCTTGCCGGTGGAGCCGGACGTGAAGATCACGTACGCGGTGTTCGCCGGCAGCAGGTCGCCACGGCGCTCGGTGATCGCGGACGCGCCGACGTCACTCAGGTCGAGTTCGTCGAGAACGACCACTTCGGCGGCCGCCGTGCTGAATTCGGCGCTCGCCGTGGTCAGCACGACCGCGGGGGCAGCCGTCTCCAGGATGTAGTCGGTGCGCTCGGCGGGCTGATCGGGGTCGATCGGCACGTAGGCGGCACCGGTGCGGGCCACCGCGTACATCGCGATGATCAGCTCGGCGGAGCGGCGGATGGCCAGCGCCACCCGATCCTCGGCGCCGATCCCTCGCGAGATCAGGTGCCGCGCGAGGCGGTTGACCTCGGCATCGAGTTCGGCATAGGTCAGCTCACGGCGACCGTCGACCTCGTCGACAACCAGCGCGACGGCATCCGGAGTGGCGGCCACGGTCGCGTCGAGCAGCGACACCAGCGTGGCGTCGGTGTCGACCGCGTGCGCGGTGTCGTTCCACGCGGTGACGATCTGCGCGGACTCCGGCGCGGTCAGCAGGTCGATATCGCCCACCGGGATGGTCGCGTCTGCGGCGACCGCGTCGAGCACGAGCAGGAAGCGGTCGGCGAAGCTCTGGACCGTCGCCTCGTCGAACAGGTCTATGGCGTAACCGAATTCGGTGACCAGCTGGGCCGGTGCGCCGTCGTCGGTGTAGCGGTCGTAGAGGGTGACGTGCAGGTCGGTCTTGGCCAGCTGCGAGTCGTAGTCGACGGCGCTGACGGTCAGGCCGGGCAGTTCGAAGGTGGTGTCGGCCAGGTTCTGGAACGACAGGCCCACCTGGAACAGCGGGTTGCGCGCGGTCGAGCGCACCGGGTTGAGCACCTCGACGAGGCGCTCGAACGGCACGTCGGCGTTGGCGAAGGCTTCCAGGTCGCGTTCGCGCACGTCGGCCAGCAGCTCGGCGAACGAGGCCGCCGGGTCGATGGCGGTACGGAACACCAGGGTGTTGACGAACATGCCGATCAGGTCGTCGAGTTCGCGTTCACCACGGCCCGCGATCGGGGTGCCGACCGCGATGTCGTCGGTGCCGGACAGGCGCGCGAGCAGCACCGCGAGGGCGGCGTGCACGACCATGAACAGCGAGGCGTTGTTGGCCCTTGCCAGCTCGTGCAGCGCGGCGTGGCGCACCGGGTCGATCTCGAAGCGGATCGCCTTGCCCTGGAACGACTGCGCGGGCGGGCGCGGCCGGTCGGCGGGCAGTTCCAGCTGATCCGGCAGGTCCGCGAGGGCCTTGCTCCAGTACGCGACCTGCTTGGCGGCCGGCGATTCCGGGTCGGTCTCGTCGCCGAGGACCTCGCGCTGCCACAGCGCGTAGTCGGCGTACTGCACCGGCAGCGGCGCCCACTGCGGGGCCTCACCCTGCACGCGGGCCACGTAGGCGGCCATGATGTCGCGGGCCAGCGGGCCCATCGAGGAACCGTCGGCGGAGACGTGGTGCACGGTGAACGCGAGCACGTGGTCGGTCTCGTTCAGCTTGAACAGGGCGACCTTGAGCGGCACCTCTTCGGTGACGTCGAAGGTGGTCATCGCGAATTCGATGACGGTGCCGAGCAGCTCGGCCTCGTCGACCTCGATGTGGTGGACAACGGCACGGCTCTGCGAGATCGGCAGGATCACCTGGTGCGGGCCGTCGGCCGAGCGCGGGTAGGTGGTGCGCAGCATCTCGTGCCGGGCGAACACGTCGCCGATGGCCTGCTCGAGCGCGGGCACGTCGAGCTCGCCGGTGAGGCGAACGGCCAGCGGGATGTTGTCCACGGCCGAGGTCGAGGTGTCGAACTGGTTGAGGAACCAGTAGCGCTGCTGGGCGGGCGAGAGCGGGATGATCGCGGGCCGCTCCCCCGCCGTCAGGCGCGGGCGGGTCCGGCCGGAGCCGGCGTTGTGCTCGGCGCGGGCGGCGAGCGCGGACACGGTGGACGCCTCGAACAGGTCGCGGACCGAGAGCTGGGTGTCCAGGGCGGCGCCGATGCGGGCGGTGACCTGGGTGGCCAGCAGCGAGTTGCCGCCGAGTTCGAAGAAGTCGTCGTCGGCGCCGACCCGGGTCACGCCGAGCACGTCACCGAAGGTGCCCGCCACGATCTCCTCGATCGGGGTCGACGGCGCGCGGAACACCTTGGCCTCGAACACCGGCGCGGGCAGCGCCTTGCGGTCGAGCTTGCCGGAGGCGTTGAGCGGGAAGGCGTCCAGGATCACGAACGCGGTGGGCACCATGTAGCCCGGCAGCGCGCTGCCGAGTTCGGTGCGCACGGCGTCCAGGTCGATGCTCGTGCCTGCGGCTGGGATGAGGTAGCCGACCAGCTGGTCACCGAGGCGATCATCCGAGCGGACGACCACGACCGACTGCGCGATCGACGGCAGCGCGGTGAGCGCGGACTCGATCTCGCCGAGCTCGATACGCAGACCACGCAGCTTCACCTGGAAGTCGGTGCGGCCCAGGTATTCCAGCTCGCCGTCGGCGGTCCAGGTGACGAGGTCACCGGTGCGGTACATGCGGGCGCCGTCGTCGCCGAACGGGTCGGCGACGAAGCGGTCGGCGGTCAGGTCCGGACGCGCGACATAGCCGCGCGCCAGCTGGACACCGGCCAGGTACAGCTCGCCGGGCACGCCGACGGGCACCGGGTGCAGGCGCGAATCCAGCACGTACACCTGGGTATTGAAGACCGGGGCGCCGATCGGCACCGAGGTGATGTCGGCGTCGGTGACCTCGTGGAAGGTGACGTCGACGGCGGCTTCGGTGGGGCCGTACAGGTTGTGCAGGGCCGCGCCGGTGAGCGCGCGCAGGCGCTGGGCGGTCGGTGCGGGCAGCGCCTCGCCGGAGGCGAAGACCAGGCGCAGGCTGCTGGTGGCCTGGCGGCCGTCGGCCAGGGCGACGGCGGCGGACTCGGCCAGCTCGGCCACGAACACCGACATCATCGACGGCACGAAGTGCGCGGTGGTGACGCCCTCGGCGGCGATGATCTCGGCGAGGTAGGCCGGATCGCGGTGACCGTCGGGCTTGGCGACGACCAGGCGTGCACCGATCTGCAAGGGCCAGAAGAACTCCCACACCGACACGTCGAACGTGGCGGGGGTCTTCTGCAACACCACGTCAGCTGCGGTGAGGCTGTAGGCGGCCTGCATCCACACCAGGCGGTTGACGATCGCGCCATGGCTGACCGCGACACCCTTCGGGCGGCCGGTCGAACCCGACGTGAAGATCACATACGCGGTGTTCGACGGACGCAGCGGGGCGATCCGCTCGGCATCGGTGACCGGTGCGTCCGAGTAGCCCGACAGATCCAGGCTCTCGATGTTCAGTGCGGCGGTCGAGCCCGCGTCGAATTCATCACGCGCGGTGGTCAATACGCAGACCGGCGCGGCGGTCTCGAGCACGTAGTGGGTGCGCTCGGCCGGGTGGTCGGGGTCCAGCGGCACGTACGCGCCACCGGCCACGCTCACCGCGTACATGCCGATCACCAGGTCCAGCGATCGGCGCATGCCGAGCGCGACCATGGTGTCCGGGCCGACGCCCTGGGCGATGAGGTGGCGAGCCAGGCGGTTCACCTTTGCGGCGAACCCGCCGTAGGACAGACTCGTCCCCTCGAAGGTGAGGGCAATCTCGTTCGGGCTGGTCAGCGCCTGAGCCTCGAACATCGACACCAGCGTGGCGGCCTCGTCGACCGGGTGCGCGGTGGCGTTCCAGTCGGTGACGACCTGGCGGCGTTCCGCGGGGGCCAGCAGCTCGACCTCGCCGATCGCCCGATCCGGCGCGGCGACCACGGCGGTCAGCATCCGCACCATCCGCTGCGCGAGACCGGCGATGGTGTCGGCGTCGAACATGTCGGTGGCGTAGGCGAATTCGGCGGTCATGCCGTCGGCGGAACCGTCGGCGCGGTGCCGGTCGGCCAGGTTCAGGTGCAGATCGAACTTGGCGGTGACCACGTCCAGCGGCACGCCCGCGACCTCGAGGCCGGGGAGCTCGAAGGAGGCCTCGCCGGTGTTCTGGAACGACAGCATCACCTGGAACAGCGGGTGACGTGCCTGCGAACGAGCCGGGTTGAGGATCTCGACGAGCCGCTCGAACGGCAGGTCGGCGTGGCCGAAGGCGGCCAGATCGCTTTCTCTGGTCCGCGCGAGCAGCTCGGTGAACGTCTGGGCCGGGTCGACGGCACTGCGCAGCACCAGCGTGTTGACGAACATGCCGATCGCGTCGTCGAGGACCGCTTCACCACGGCCCGCGACGGCGGTGCCGATGGCGATGTCGTCGTTGCCGGACAGGCGGGCCAGCAGGGCCGCGAACGCGGCGTGCACGACCATGAAGAGGCTGGCGCCGTGTTCGCGGGCCAGCGCGTTCAGGCTCGCCGCCAGTGCCGGGTCGATCGAGAACTCGTGCACGCCACCGCGATTGGAGGCAACGGCCGGACGCGGCCGGTCGGCGGGCAGGTCGAGCTGATCGGGCAGGCCGGCCAGGTGCTGGGACCAGTAGGCGACCTGCTGGGCGATCATCGAGGACGCGTCGCCCTCGGCGCCGAGGGTCTCCCGCTGCCACAGCGCGAAGTCGGCGTACTGCACCGGCAGCGGCGCCCAGCCCGGCGCCTCACCGCGCGAGCGCGCGGCGTAGGCGATCATCACGTCGCGGGCCAGCGGGCGCACCGACCAGCCGTCACCGGAGATGTGGTGCACGACGAAGACGAGCACGTGGGTGTCGGGGGTCGAGCCGTCCATGGAGCCGGCGACGCGCAGCAGCGCGGCGCGCACGGGGACCTCGGCGGTGACGTCGAACCCGGCGAGCACCAGCTCGCTGATCCGTTCGCGGATCTCGTCCTCGCCGACGGTGACCGGGGTGAGCGAGATCGGCACCTGGCCCGCGGGCAGCACGACCTGCACACCCTGGCCCTCGGCGGTCTCGGGGTAGACGGTGCGCAGCACCTCGTGCCGGTCGACCACGTCGGCGACGGCCTGGCGCAGGGCGTCGATGTCGAGGGCGCCGGTCAGGCGGACGGCGAGCGGGATGTTGTTGACCCCGGTCGCGCTGTCGAAGCGGTTGAGGAACCACATGCGCTGCTGGGCCAGCGAGAGCGGGATCTGCTCCGGGCGGGCTCCGGCGACGAGCTCGCGACGGCTGCCGCTGCCCGCGTGCGATTCCACCTTGGCGGCCAGCGCGGCGACCGAGGGCGCCTCGAACAGCGCGCGCACGGGGACGCGGGTGTCGAGGGCGGCGCCGAGGCGGGCGACCACCTGGGTGGCGATCAGCGAGTTGCCGCCCAGGTCGAAGAAGTCGTCGTCCAGGCCGATGGCGCGGTCACCGGACAGGCCGAGCACCTCGGCGAAGGTCGCGGCGACGATCTCCTCGATCGGTGTGCTCGGCGCGCGGAACTCCCGCGCCTCGAACACCGGCTCGGGCAGGGCGCGGCGGTCCAGCTTGCCGTTGGCGCTCAGCGGCATCGCGTCGAGCACGACGAACGCGGCGGGCACCATGTACGACGGCAGCTGCGCGGCGAGCTGCGCGCGCAGCGCGTCGACCTCGACAGTGGCACCCGCGGCGGGCACCACATAGCCGACGAGCTGGTCACCGGTGCGGGCATCCGAGCGCACGACCACGACCGACTGTGCGACGGTGTCGTGGCCGGTGAGCGCGGCCTCGATCTCGCCGAGCTCGATGCGCAGACCACGCAGCTTGACCTGGAAATCGGTGCGGCCGAGGTAGGTGATGGTGCCGTCGGCGTTCCAGCGGACGAGGTCACCGGTGCGGTACATCCGCTCGCCGCCGGCGAACGGGTTCGCCACGAAACGGTCGGCGGACAGGTCGGCGCGGCCGACATAGCCGCGCGCCAGCTGGATGCCTGCCAGATACAGCTCACCCGCGACACCGGGGGCGACCGGGTGCAGACGTGAATCCAGCACGTAGGACTTGGCATTGAGCACGGGGCGGCCGATCGGCACCGGGCCCTGCACGTCGCCGGCGACCGGCGCGTAGGTGGCGTGCACCGTGAATTCGGTCGGGCCGTACAGGTTGTGCAGCTCGGCGGAGCTGACCCGGCGGATCGCCTCGACGACATCGGAGGTGAACGCCTCACCGGCGACGAGCAGCGCGCGCACCGAGGCCAGCTGCGCCGGTGCCGCGACACCGGCGAACACGGCGAGCATGGACGGCACGAACGAGGTGAGCGTGACGCCTTCCGCGGCGATCAGCTCGGCCAGGTACTGCGGGTCGCGATGCCCGTCCGGCGTCGCGATCACCATGCGGGCGCCGCGAACGATGGTGCCGAAGAGTTCCCAGACCGACACGTCGAAGGTCTGCGGCGTCTTGAACAGCACCACATCGTCGGCGGTCAGCGCGTATTCGTCGGTGATCCAGCGGATCTGGTTCACCGCCGCCGCGTGCGACACCGCGACACCCTTGGGGCGGCCGGTGGAGCCGGAGGTGAAGATCACGTAGGCCAGGTTCGAATTCCGCAGCGGCGCACGACGTTCGCTGTCGTCGACCGGGGTGGCCGGGTAGCCGGACAGGTCGAGTTCGTCGACCACCAGGGTCTGGATACCGGCCGGGGCGAAGGCGTCGGACGCGGTGGTGAGCACCGCCACCGGCTGCGCCGTCTCCAGCACATAGGCGATGCGGTCGGCGGGCTGATCCAGGTCCAGCGGCACGTAGGCGCCGCCCGCGGCGAGCACCGCGTACATGGCGACGACGAGGTCGGCCGAGCGGCGGATACCGAGGGCGACCAGGGTGTCGGGGCCGACGCCGGAGTCGATGAGCTTGCGCGCCAGCTGGTGCACCCGCCCGGCGAACTCGCCGTAGGACAGAGCTGTCCCCTCGAACGTCAGCGCGGTCGCGTCGGCGTCGTGCTCGGCGAGCCGGAACAGGTCGAGCAGGGTCTCCCCGGTATCGGCCGGAACCACGAAGCTGCCGCGCCCAACACCGCCCATGCAGATGAGCTCGTTGGAGTTCCACTCCGACAAAACGAGCTCGCGTTCGCGGCCGTCGAGCAGATCGACGTCACCGACCGCACGCTCCGGCTGGGCGCCGACAGCGGCGAGCACCCGCGCGAACCGCTGCCCGAAGGCTGCCATCGTGGCCGCGTCGAACAGGTCGGTGGCGTAGATCAGCTCGGCGACGATGCCCGACGGCGAGTCGGCGGGCTTCTCGGTGAGCACCACGTTCAGGTCGAACTTGGCCACATCGATCGGCAGCTCGACGCCGCTGACCGTCAGGCCGGGCAGTTCCAGGTTGGACTGGCCGGTGTTCTGGAAGGCCAGCATGACCTGGAACAGCGGGTGGCGTGCCTGCGAGCGGGCCGGGTTGATGATCTCGACCAGGCGCTCGAACGGCAGGTCGGCGTGGCCGAAGGCGGCGATGTCGGCCGCGCGAACCTCGCCGAGCAGGTCGGTGAAGCTCGCGTCGCCGTCGACCTCGGTGCGCAGCACCAGGGTGTTGACGAACATGCCGATCAGGTCGTCGAGGGCACGCTCGCCACGGCCCGCGATCGGGGTGCCGATGGCGATGTCGTGCTCGCCGGACAGGCGCGAGAGCAGCAGCGCCAGCGCCGCGTGGGCGACCATGAACAGCGTCGCGCCGCGGCCGCGGGCCAGCTCGGCCAGTGCCGCATGGGTTTCGGCGTCGATCTCGAAGGTGTGGGTGGCACCGCGACCGCTGGCGACCGCGGGGCGCGGCCGGTCGGCGGGCAGGTCGAGCTGCTCGGGCAGGCCGCGCAGCTGCTGTCCCCAGAACGAGATCTGCTGGGAGATCACGGACTTGGCGTCGTCCTCGTCGCCGAGCACGGCGCGCTGCCACAGCGCGAAGTCGGCGTACTGGACCTCGAGCGGACGCCAGGCCGGTTCGGCGCCTTCCACGCGGGCGCTGTAGGCGGTCATCACGTCGCGGGTCAGCGGGCCCATGGAGAAGCCGTCGGCCGAGATGTGGTGCACGACAAGGGCGAGCACGTGTTCGGTCGGGCTGATCTCGAACAGGGCGGCGCGGAACGGCACCTCGGCGGTGACGTCGAACGCGGTGAGTACCAGCTCCGAAAGACGCTGGGGCAGTTCGGCACCCGTGGTCTCGATCGGCGCGAGGTCGGGGATGACCTTGCCGGTCGGCACGATCACCTGGTGGGCCGCGCCCGCGACCTCCGGGTAGTAGGTGCGCAGCGACTCGTGGCGGGCGAGCACGTCGGCCACGGCCACCTGCAGCGCCTGCCGGTCGAGCAGGCCCGACAGCCGCACGGCGGCCGGGATGTTGTCGACCGCGGATTCGGGGTCGAAGCGGTTGAGGAACCACATGCGCTGCTGGGCCAGCGACAGCGGCACCCGCTCGGGGCGATGCTGCGGGACCAGGGCGGCGCGGCGGTCGGTGCCGGAGTGCGTCTCGGCGCGCGCGGCCAGCCCGGCGACGGTGGAGGCCTCGAACAGCTCGCGGACGCCGATGTCGGTCTCCAGCGAGGCCGACAGGCGGGCGGCGACCTGGGTCGCGGTCAGCGAGTTGCCGCCGAGGGCGAAGAAGTCGTCATCGAGGCCGACCCGCTCCAGGCCGAGCACGTCGGCGAAGGTGGCGGCGACGATCTCCTCGACCGGGGTGGTCGGGGCGCGGAACACCGCGGCCTCGAACACCGGCGCGGGCAGCGCCTTGCGGTCGAGCTTGCCGGAGGCGTTGAGCGGGAACTCGTCGAGGACGATGATGACCGCGGGCACCATGTAGGCGGGCAGGTTGTTGCCCAGTTCCTCGCGGGCGTCCTCGATGTCGACGGTGCGGCCCGGCGCGGCGATGACGTAGGCCACCAGCTGGTCGCCGGTGTGCTGGTCGCCGCGGACCACGACGACCGACTGGGCGACCTCGTCGAGGCCGGTCAGCGCCGACTCGATCTCGCCCAGCTCGATGCGCAGACCGCGCAGCTTCACCTGGAAGTCGGTGCGGCCCAGGTATTCCAGCTCGCCGTGCTCGGTCCAGGCGACGAGGTCGCCGGTGCGGTACATGCGGGCGCCGTCGTCCTCGAACGGGTTGGCGACGAAGCGGTCGGCGGTCAGGTCCGGACGGGCGACGTAGCCGCGCGCCAGCTGGGTGCCCGCCAGGTACAGCTCACCGGCGACACCGACCGGGACCGGGCGCAAGCGCGCATCCAGTACGTAGACCTCGGTGTTGAACACCGGGGCGCCGATCGGGACGGTGTCGGTGTCGGTGTCGACGACCTCGTGGAAGGTGACGTCGACCGCTGCTTCGGTGGGGCCGTACAGGTTGTGCAGGGCCGCGCCGGTGAGCTCGCGCAGGCGGTGCGCGGGCTTGGGCGGCAGCGCCTCACCGGAAGCGAACACCATCCGCAGCGATTCACAGCGGGCGGCCGCGGCGTCGGCGACGAAGACCGCGAGCATCGACGGCACGAAGTGGGTGACGGTCACGCCTTCGAGGCGGATGATCTCGGCCAGGTAGGCCGGATCGCGGTGACCGTCGGGCTTGGCGACGACCAGGCGAGCGCCGATCTGCAAGGGCCAGAAGAACTCCCACACCGACACGTCGAACGTGGCGGGGGTCTTCTGCAAGACGACATCGGCCTCGGTGAGGCCGTAGGCGGCCTGCATCCACACCAGACGGTTGACGATCGCGCCATGGCTGACCGCCACACCCTTCGGGCGACCGGTCGAACCCGACGTGAAGATCACGTACGCGGTGTTCGACGGACGCAGGGGCGCCGTGCGCTCGGCATCGGTGACGCGGGTGTCGGTGTAGCCGACCAGGTCGAGCAGGTCGATGCGGACCTGCGCGGTGTCGATCTCCAGGTCGGACTCCGAGGTGAGCACACACACCGGATCCGCCGTCGCCAGAATGTATTCCGTGCGCTCGGCCGGGTGATCAGGGTCGAGCGGCACGTAGGCGCCACCGGCCACGCTCACCGCGTACATGCCGACGACCAGGTCGATCGAGCGGCGCATGCCAAGGGCCACATAGGTTTCCGGGCCGACACCGCGATCGATCAGCCAGCGCGCCAGGCGGTAGACCCGCTGGGCGAACTCGGCGTAGGACAGACTCGTCCCCTCGAAGGAGAGGGCGGTGGCCTGCGGGGTGCGTGCCAGCTGCGCCTCGAACATCGAGACGAGCGTGGCCTGCTGGTCGACCTCGTGCGCGGTGGCGTTCCAGTCGCGCACGACCAGTTCGCGTTCGGCGGCGTCGAGCAGCTCGATATCGCCGACGGCCACACCGGGTTCGGTGGTGATCGCGGTGAGCACCCGGATCAGGCGCTCGGCGATGCGGTGCACGGTGGCTGCGTCGAACAGGTCGCTCAGGTAGCCGGCCCGAATACGGAGCTGCGTGTCCAACTGCGCGATCAGCGACAGCGGGTAGTGCGTGGCGTCGGCGGCGTCCAGGCCGGTGACGGCCATGCCGTCGATGTCGGCGGCCTGGGCCTTGATGCCCTCGGCGTCGACCGGGTAGGACTCGAAGACCACCAGCGAGTCGAACAGGCCACCGATGCCGGCGGCCGACTGGATGTCGGCCAGGCCGATGTAGTGGTGGTCGAGCAGGTCGGCCTGCTCGCCCTGGGTGCGGGTCAGCACCTCGCGCACCGATTCGGCGGCGTCGAAGCGCACGCGCACCGGGACGGTGTTGATGAACAGGCCGACCATGGATTCCACGCCGGACAGCTGCGCAGGGCGGCCCGAGACGGTGGTGCCGAACAGCACGTCGTCGCGGCCGGTCATCCGGCCGAGCACGATCGACCAGGCGACCTGCAGCACGGTGTTCGGGGTGACGCCGAGGTCGGCGGCCAGCGCGACCAGGCGGGCCGTTGTCGGCTCGTCGAGGTCGAACAGGTACTCGTCCGACAGCGCCGCGATCTCGCGGCTGGCGTCGGGGCGGGCCAGCAGGGTCGGCTCGGTGACGCCGCGCAGGGCGTCGGACCACGCCGCGACCGACACCGAGTGATCCTGCTGGGCAACCCATTCCAGGAAGTGGCGGTAGGAGCGGACGGCGGGCAGCGCGCTCGTGTCGCCGTGCAGGGCGTAGAGCGCGAGCAGGTCGCGCATGACCAGCGGCGTCGACCAGCCGTCCAGGAGGATGTGGTGGTTGGACACCGCGAAGCGCCATTCGTCCTCGGCGATGCGGATCAGCGTGAAGCGGATCAGCGGCGGCGCGGCCAGGTCGAAGCGGGCATTGCGGTCGGCTTCGACGAGGTCGGCGAACTCGCCGGTCGCCGCGGTGCGAGTGGCGGGCTCGGAGGCGGTAGCGGAGCGTGACCACGCAGAGCCCTCGGGAGCACCGCCATCGGACACAGTGCGGTCGTGTTCGGTCCACGCCACCTGGGCGTGGTCGAGGACGATCTGCACGGCATTGCCGTCGTGGTCGGTGACGAACGCGGTGCGCAGGGTCTCGTGCCGGTCGAGCAGTGCCTGGGCGGCGGCGCGCAGACGGGTGGCGTCGACCCGGCCGGTCAGCGTCAGGACCGCCTGCGCGGTGTAGACGTCGACGGAGCTGGCGGCCAGGCGGGCGTGGAAGAACAGACCTGCCTGCAGCGCGGCCAGCGGCCACACCTGGGTCAGCTCGGGGTAGCGCTTCTCCCAGACGTCGATATCGCCCTGGGTGGAGCGCACCAGTGCGAAGTCGGACGGCGTGTGACCGCCCGCGTCGGCCGAGTTGGCGTGCCGGGCAACGGCTTCCAGCGCGGTGACCCACAGGTCGGCGAACTCGCGCACCTCGGCGGCGCCGAGCAGGGTGCTCGGGTAGCCGATATTGGCGCTGAGCTTGTCGCCGACGACGATCGCGTTGACGTCCAGCGGCGCCATCGCGGGCATGTCGGCGTCGTAGGCGCCGCCGAGGGCGGCCAGCTCGGGCGCGGGGATCCAGCCGAAGCCGCGCAGCGCGTCGGGCACGTCGCTGTCGGCGACGCGGCCCAGGTAGTTGAAGCTGATCTGGCCGGGCAGCTGGGCGGGCAGTTCCGCCGCGGTGTCGGCGTTCATGTACCGCAGCAGGCCGTAACCGATGCCCTTGTCGGGCACGGCAAGCAGCTGTTCCTTGACGGCCTTGACGGCCTGGCCCAGCGCGGGGCCACCGGCGAGCGCGGCGTCGATGTCGATACCTGCCAGGTCGAGGCGGACCGGGAAGATCGCGGTGAACCAGCCGACGGTGCGCGACAGATCGGCGCCGGGCGCGACCTCTTCCTCACGGCCGTGGCCTTCGAGGCGGACCAGCAGCGCATCGCGGTCGGACCGGGCGGAGTCGGTGCGCCGGCCGTCGCGGTGCGCGGAGCCGTCGACCGCGCCGGTGGCGGGGACGCGAGTGGAGCGCCATTTCGCCGCGGCAAGGGCGAGCGCGGTCAGCAGACCGTCGTTGACGCCACCGTGGAACAGGGCGGGCACGGTGGTCAGCAGGGCCTTGGTGACCTCGGCGGACACCTCCACCGGCAGCTTCTCGATGACGCCGGAGACGTCGACGGCCGGGTCCATCGGCCGCTCGGTGAGCAGCGGATCCGGAGTGGCGACGACCTCGCGCCAGAAGTCGAGCTCGGCGGCGCGTTCCGGGGCGCGCGCCTCGTCGGCGAGCGCGTGCGCCCAGGCCCGCATGGAAGTGGCCGGGGCGACCAGTTCCGGCTGCTGACCAGCGGAGAGCTGGCCCCAGGCGGCGACGAAGTCGGGCACCAGGATGCGCCAGGAGACACCGTCGACCACGAGGTGGTGGGCGACGACGATCAAGCGTCCGGCGCGGGTGGCCTTCGCCGGAGCCGCGGCTTCGGTGCCGGGCAGCGAAACCACGGGCGCCGACGCGCTCACGGCCGGCTCCAGCCACACGAAGCGGACGACCACACCGGCGGCCGGATCGAGCCGGTCCAGGCTGGCATCCAGTGCGGCGGAGGCGATCTCGACAAGCTCGTCGTCGGTGACGTTCGCGTCGAAGGTGCTGTGGTCGATCAGCGCGTCGGCGTCGACGGCGCCGGCAGGCGCGGTGTCGACGACCCAGCGGCCGTCGACCTGGTGCAGGCGCGAGCGCAGCATGTCGTGGCGGTCGATGACCGCGCCGACGGTAGCCGTGATGCCCGCCCGGTCGATGCCGACCGGCAGTTCCAGCGCCATGGTCTGGTTGAACCGGTCGAACGAACCGGGCCGCTCGGCCATGAACCGGACCACCGGGGTCAGTGGCAGCTCGCCGACGCCGCCACCGGGCAGCTCGGCCAGGGTGACCGCGGCGGCCGCTGCCACATCGGCGGTTTCGGCGACCGAGGCCAGACCGGCGACGGTGCGCTGCTCGAAGACGTGGCGCGGGGTGAACAGCACGCCGCGGGCCTTGGCCCGGGAGACGAGCTGGATGGAGACGATCGAGTCACCGCCGAGGGCGAAGAACGAGTCGTCGACACCGACGCGCTCGACACCGAGCACCTCGGCGAAGACCTCGGCGATGGTCTGCTCGATCGAGGTGCGCGCGGCGCGGAAGGTGACCTCGGTGGCGAACACCGGCTCCGGCAGCGCCTTGCGGTCGAGCTTGCCGACCGGGGTCAGCGGCACGTGGTCGATCACCATGATCGACGAGGGCACCATGTAGGCGGGCAGGCGATCCTCGACGTGCGCGGTCAGCGCCGCGACGTCGATCGAACGGCCCGGCGCGGCAACCACATACGCGACCAGCGAGACCGCGCCCGCGGTGCTCTTGTGGCCGACGGTGGTCGCGAAGTCGACGGTCTCGTGCGAGGCGAGGGCCGAGTCGATTTCGCCAAGTTCGATACGGAAACCGCGGATCTTGACCTGGAAGTCGGAGCGGCCGACGTATTCGACGGTGCCGTCGGCGGTCCAGCGCACGACGTCACCGGTGCGGTACATCCGCTCCCCCGGCACGAACGGATCGGCCACGAAGCGGTCGGCGGTGAGCCCGGCGCGGGCGTGGTAGCCACGCGCCAGCTGGATGCCCGACAGATACAGCTCACCCGCGACACCCACCGGAACGGGCTGGAGCTGGGCGTCCAGGATCAGCGAGCGCATGCCGCGGGTGGGGCCACCGATGGTGACCAGCTCGCCCGGCACCAGCGCGGCGCTGATGTTGGTCATGATCGTGGTCTCGGTGGGGCCGTAGCCGTTGTGGAAGGCGCGAGCCGTGCCGACTGAGCCGACGGGCGCTCCCGAGGGCCCTGCGTGGTCACGCTCCGCTGCCGCCTCCGGGCCCGCCGGAAGCGCCTGCAACGGAACCGCCCACTTGCTCACCAGATCGGCGGGCACCGCCTCACCACCGGCGACCAGCACCCGCAGCGAATCCAGGCCGCTCGGGTCGAAGGTCGCCAGCGCGGCGGGGGTGATGAAGGCGTGGGTGACCCGCTCGGCGCGGATCAGCTCGGACAGTTCGTCACCGCCGTAGACACCCGGCGGGACGACGACCAGCGCGCCGCCGCGGGCCAGCGCCAGCAGCAGCTCGAGGATCGATGCGTCGAACGAGGGTGAGGCGAAATGCAGTGCGCGGGTGCCGGAGTCGAGGGCGTAGCGCTTGGCCTGCTCCTCGCCGAAGTTCGCCAGACCGGCATGGGTGACGACGACGCCCTTGGGCACACCGGTCGAGCCGGAGGTGTAGATGACGTAGGCGGGCTGCTCGGGGGTGGTCACCCGCACGAGCTCGTCGTCGGCGATCGGGCCGCCGTCGAAGCGAGCGAGGTCGAGATCGTCGAGCACGAGCCAACCGGCCGCGGACGCGTCCGTAGCCGGGCCGTCGAGCGTGGTCTCGGACTCCTGCGCCCCAGCCTGCGCGATGTCGGCACGCTCAGCGGGCGAGGAGTCGCTCGCGGCAGGCGGCGCGATGTCGGGCAGGCCGCCCAGCACCGACGCGACGGTGATACCCAGCGGCGAACCGGAATCGGTGACCATGTGGGCGATGCGGTCGGCCGGGTAGGTCGGGTCGACCGGGACGAAGGCCGCGCCGGTCTTGGCGACAGCCCACGCGGCCAGCACCGAGTCGGCCGAACGTGGGATACCGACCGCAACGAGGTCTTCGGCGCCGATGCCCTCGGCGATCAGCAAGCGCGCCAGGCGGTTCGAGCGTTCGTCGAGCTCGGCGTAAGAGAGAGCTGTCCCCTGGAACACGACGGCATCGCCGGTCGGGTTCTGGTCGACGGCGTCGGCCAGCAGGCTGCGCAGGGTGCGGGCGGGTACCGGCGGTTCGCCGACGCGGAACACCAGGTCGGCCCGCTCGGCGGCATCGAGGACGTCGATCGCGCCGACGGTCACCGCGGCATCGGCGGCGACCGCTTCGAGCACGCGCTCCCAGCGGGTCGCGATGGTGCCGACGGTGGCTTCGTCGAACAGTTCGGTGGCGTAGTTCAGTGCCAGCGCCATGCCGCCGCTGCCGGGCTCACCGAGCTCGGAGAGGGTGAACTGCAGGTCGAAGCGGGCGACGCTCTCGTCGAGATCGAGCGCCGACACCGCCAGGCCGGGCAGTTCCAGGGTGGTGCGGTCCAGGTTCTGGAAGGCCAGCATCACCTGGAACAGCGGGTTGCGCGACTGCGAGCGCTCCGGCGCCAGCAGTTCCACCAGGCGCTCGAACGGCACGTCGGCATTGCCGTAGGCGTCGAGGTCGGCCTTGCGGGACTGCTCGAGCAGGTCGGTGAAGGACTCGGCCGGGCGCACGCCGGTGCGCAGCACCAGGGTGTTGACGAACATGCCGACCAGGTCGTCGAGTGCCTGCTCACCACGGCCGGCGATGGGCGTGCCGATGGCGATGTCGTCGGAGCCGGACAGGCGCGCCAGCAGCACCGCCAGCGCGGTGTGCATGACCATGAACAGCGACGCGCCTTGACGGCGCGCCACCTCGTCGAGCTTGGCGATGAGCTCCGGCGCGAGCTCGCGGTGCACGGTGGCGCCGCGATGCGAGGCGATGGCCGGGCGGGCACGGTCGAACGGAAGGGTCAGCTCGTCGGGGATGCCCGCGAGCTGGCGCTGCCAGTATCCGACCTGGCGCGACAGGAGCGAATCGGTGTCGTCCTCGGTGCCGAGGACCGCGCGCTGCCAGATCGCGAAGTCGGCGTACTGCACCGGCAGCGGCGCCCAGCCGGGCGCGGTGCCCTGGGCGCGGGCGGTGTAGGCCAGCATCACGTCGCGGGTCAGCGGCGCGATGGAGAAACCGTCGGCGGCGATGTGGTGCACGACCACGACCAGGACGTGTTCGGTGTCGGTGACCTTGAACAGGCGGGCGCGCAGCGGAACCTGTTCGGCCACATCGAAACCGGTGGACACGAACTCGGTGACGGTACCGAACAGCTGATCCTGCGCGACCGTGACCGGGCGCAGGTCCAGCGAAATACGTTCCGCCGCGACGATCTGCTGCACCGGGGTGCCGCCGTGCTCGGGGTAGCGGGTGCGCAGCGACTCGTGCCTGCGCACCAGGTCGGCCAGCGCCAGCGACAGCGCCTCGGTGTCGAGGGCGCCGGTCAGGCGGATCGCGACGGGCAGGTTGTAGGCCGCCGAGGTGGTGTCGTACTTGTTGAGGAACCACATGCGCTGCTGCGCGAACGACAGCGGCACGAGTTCACCCTCGGTGCGCTCGCGGGCGACGAGCGCCGCGCGCGCGGTGCCGCCGGTGTGCGATTCCACCCGGGCCGCGAGGGCTTCCACGGTCGAGGCTTCGAACAGCGCGCGCACCGGCACGGTGGCGCCGAGCGCGGCGCCGATGCGGGCGACCACGCGGGTGGCGATGAGCGAGTTGCCGCCGAGGTCGAAGAAGTCGTCGTCGACACCGACCCGGTCCAGGCCGAGGACGTCGGCGAAGACCGCGGCGACGGTCTCCTGCACCGGGGTGACGGGCGCGCGGAAGGCACGCGCCTGCACCGCGGGAGCGGGCAGAGCACGGCGGTCCAGCTTGCCGTTGACGGTCAGCGGGATCCACTCGAGGCGGACCAGCGCGGCCGGAACCATGTAGGCGGGCAGCTGTTCGGCGGCACCGCTGCGCACGACGTCGAGGTCGGGCTGGGCGTCGCCGTCGGCGACCACGTAGGCGACGATGCGCTGGTCACCCGGCTGGTCCTCGCGCACGATGACCGCGGCCTGCGCGATGCCAGGCTGCGCGAGCACGGCGGCTTCGATCTCGCCGAGTTCGATGCGGAAGCCGCGGACCTTCACCTGATCGTCGGCGCGGCCGAGGTATTCCAGTTCGCCGAAGCGGTTCCAGCGCGCGAGGTCACCGGAGCGGTACAGGCGCGAACCCGTCTGGTTCGGGCCGGCGAGGGGGTTGGCGACGAAGCGGGTCGCGGTCAGGTCGGGGCGGCCGAGGTAGCCGCGCGCCAACTGCGGTCCGGCGACATACATTTCACCCGCGACACCGACCGGCACCGGGCGCAGCCGGTTGTCGAGCACGTACACGCTCAGGCCCGCGATGGCCCGGCCGACGACCGAACCGGCCGCGGCGGCAATGGTTTTCGCGTCGAGCGCGCGGAACGACACGTGCACCGTGGTCTCGGTGATGCCGTACATGTTGACCAGCGTCGGCGAGCTGTCGCCGTGGCGGGCGACCCAATCCGAGAGGCGGCGCAGTTCGAGCGCCTCGCCACCGAAGACGACGTAGCGCAGGGCAAGCGGTTCCAGGCCGGGTCCGGCGATCCGGTCGGCCTCGGCGAGCTGGTAGAACGCCGACGGCGTCTGGTTGAGCACCGTCACCTGCTCCACGCGCAGCAGTTCCAGGAACTGTTCGGGCGAGCGCGAGGTGTAGTAGTCGACGACGATCAGCGAGCCGCCGAACAGCAGCGGACCCCACAGCTCCCACACCGAGAAGTCGAAGGCGTAGGAGTGGAACAGCGTCCACACGTCGCGCGGGCCGAAGCCGAAGTCGCGATCGGTATTGGCGAACAGGCGCACCACGTTCCGATGCGCGACCGCGACACCCTTGGGGCGGCCGGTCGAGCCGGAGGTGTAGATGACGTAGGCGACATTGTCCGGCGAGAGCGGGGCCAGCCGGTCGGCGTCGGTGATCGGCAGGTCGTCGGCGTCTTCGACATTGCCGGTCTCCACGGCGAAGCCGTCGAGCACCACCGAGGGCAGGTCGGCGGGCACCGTCACCTGGACGGTGGAGTCGAGGACGACGCTGGTCGGGCGGGAATCCTCGAGCACGTAGGCGATGCGCTCGGCCGGGTAGGTCGGGTCGACCGGCACGTAACCGGCGCCGGTCTTGACGACGGCCAGCAGCGCGACGACGAGGTCGAGCGAGCGCGGCAGGATCACCGCGACCAGCGACTCCGGGCCCGCGCCGTCGGCGATCAGCCTGCGCGCCAGCACATTCGCGCCGCGGTCGAGCTCGGCGTAGGTCAGCGATTCGACGCCGAACTTGGCCGCGATGCGGTCCGGGTAGGCGGCGGCCGCCGCGTCGAACAGGTCGACCAGCGTCGTGTGCTTGTTGCCGAACAGGCCGCGGCGGTGGCCCGCCGGGGTGCTGGCGTCGTGGATGACCGGCAGGGCGATGGCGTCGGCGCCGGAGGACACCCAGCGCTGGGCGACGTCGCGCTGTTCGGCCTCGCCGAGCAGGTCGATGTCGCCGACGATCACGTCGGGGTTCTCGGCGACGCTGCGCAGGATGCGGATCAGGCGGTCGCCGAAGGCGGCGACGGTCTCGGGGTCGAACAGATCGGTGGCGTAGTTCCACGACATGGCCAGCGAGCCGTCGGCGGCTTCGCCCACGGTGAGCTGCACGTCGAATTTCGCTGTGCCCGGGTCGAAGTCGACGACATTCAGATCGAGGCCGGGCAGGGCGACGGTGCCGGTGTCGGCGGCGGTGGCCGCCTCGAAGGTCAGCGCCACCTGGAACAGCGGGTGGTGGGCCTGCGAACGGGTGGGGCTGAGCACGTCGACGAGGCGCTCGAACGGCACGTCGGCATTGGCGAACGCGGACAGGTCGACCTTGCGGACCTGGTCGAGCAGGTCGCCGAAGCTGCCGCCGAGGTCGACCTCGCTGCGCAGCACCAGGGTGTTGACGAACATGCCGACGAGGTCGTCGATGGCACGCTCGCCACGGCCCGCGATCGGGGTGCCGATGGCGATGTCGGTGCTGTTGGACAGGCGCGCGGCCCAGGTGGCCAGTGCCGCGTGCATCACCATGAACAGGGTGACGCCGTGCGCGCGGGCGATGTCGGTCAGCGCCTGGTGCAGTCGGGCGTCGACCGAGAAGCGGTACAGGTCACCGGCATTGGTGGCGATCTCGGGACGCGGCCGGTCGGCGGGCAGCTCGATCTGGTCGGGCAGGTCACGCAGCTGCTCGGTCCAGTAGCCGATCTGGCTCGCGGAGACCGACTCCGGATCGGACTCCTCGCCGAGCACCTCACGCTGCCACAGCGTGTAGTCGGCGTACTGCACCTCGAGCGGGGCCCACGCGGGGACCTCGCCGCGGACACGCTCGGTGTAGGCGACGACGACATCGCGCAGCAGCGGGCGCAGCGAGAAACCGTCACCGCTGATGTGGTGCATGACCAGCACGGCGACGTGGTTGCGCTCGTCGACGCGCAGCAGGCTCGCGCGGAACGGCACCTCGCGGGTGACGTCGAAGTGCACGCTCGCGAGCTCGACCACGCGGGCGACGACCTCGTTCGCGGTGACCGGCTGGGCGGGCAGCGCGAAGCGGACCTCGTCGGCGGGCAGCACCTGCTGGTAGCCGGCGCCCTCGACTTCGGGGTAGAAGGTGCGCAGCGACTCGTGCCGCGCGGTCACATCGGCGATGGCGGCTTCCAGCGCGGCGACGTCGAGGTCGCCGGTCAGCCGGATCGCCACCGGGATGTTGTTGACGGCGGTGCGGTTGTCGAAGCGGTTGAGGAACCACATCCGCTGCTGAGCCTGCGACAGCGGCACCAGCTCGGGGCGCGGCTGCGGCACCAGCGGGATGCGCCCGCCGCGACCGGTGGCGGTCTCGACGCGGGCCGCCAGCGCGGCGACGGTCGAGGCCTCGAACAGCGCGCGCAGCGGCACCTGGGTGTCGAGCGCCTCGGACAGGCGCGCCGCGACCCTGGTGGCCACGAGCGAGTTGCCGCCGAGTTCGAAGAAGTCGTCGTCGAGGCCGACCTGACCGGCGCCGAGCACCTCGGCGAAGGTGGCGGCGACGATCTGCTGCACCGGGGTGACCGGCGCCTGGAAGGTGCGCGCGGCGAACACCGGCGCCGGCAGCGCCTTACGGTCGAGCTTGCCGGAAGCGTTGAGCGGGAACGCGTTCAGCACCACATACGCGGCGGGCACCATGTACACCGGCAGTTCGGCGCCGAGCGCGTCCTTGACCGCGTCGGTGTCGACGGTGGCACCGGCCTGCGGGATGACATAGGCGACCAGCTGGTCACCGGTGCGCTCGTCGGCGCGGACAACGACCACCGACTGGGCGATCTGCGGCAGCGCGGTGAGCGCGGACTCGATCTCGCCGAGCTCGATCCGCAGACCACGCAGCTTCACCTGGAAGTCGGTGCGGCCCAGGTATTCCAGCTCGCCGTCGGCGGTCCAGGTGACGAGGTCACCGGTGCGGTACATGCGCTCGCCGGGCGCGAACGGGTCGGCGACGAAGCGGTCCATGGTGAGGTCGGGGCGACCGACATAGCCGTGCGCCAGCTGCACACCCGCGAGATAGAGCTCACCCGCGACACCGACCGGAACGGGCCGCAGCCGCGAATCCAGCACGTACAGACGGGTGTTGAACACCGGCGCGCCGATCGGCACGGTGTCGGTGTCGGCGTCGGTGACCTCGTGATAGGTCACGTCGACCGCGGCCTCGGTGGGTCCGTACAGGTTGTGCAGCGCGGCGCCGGTCAGCTCGCGCAGGCGCTGCGCGGTCGGCGAGGGCAGCGCCTCACCGGAGGCGAACACATTGCGCAGCGAGACACAGTCCGCGGCAAGGGGTTCGGTGACGAACACGGCCATCATCGACGGCACGAAGTGCACCGTGGTGACCTGCTCGGCCGCGATCAGGCGGGCCAGGTAGGCCGGGTCGCGATGCCCGTCCGGCTTGGCGACGACCAGACGCGCGCCGACCTGCAGCGGCCAGAAGAACTCCCACACCGACACGTCGAAGGTGGCTGGCGTCTTCTGCAGCACCACGTCGTCGGCGGCCAGGCCGTAGGCGGCGTGCATCCACACCAGGCGGTTGACGATCGCGGCATGGCTGACCGCCACACCCTTGGGCCGACCGGTCGAGCCGGAGGTGAAGATGACGTAGGCGGTGTTGTCCGAGCGCAGCGGGCGATGCCGGTCGGCGTCGGTGACCGGCTCGGCCGAGTGGCCGGACAGGTCGAGCTGGTCGATGCGCACCTCGCGACCGGCGGCTCCGGGCAGGCTCTCCCCGGCGGTCAGCACACACACCGGCTGCGCGGTGTCGAGGATGTGCTCGATGCGCTCGGCCGGGTGATCGGGGTCGAGCGGCACGTAGGCGCCACCGGCGGCGGACACGGCGTACATGCCGACCAGCAGGTCGATCGAGCGCCGCATACCAAGGGCCACATACGATTCCGGGCCGACACCGGCGTCCTTGAGCCAGCGCGCCAGCTGACGCACCCGCACCGCGAACTCGGCGTAGGACAGACTCGTCCCCTCGAACGTGAGCGCGGTCGCGTCGGGTGTGCGCGCGACCTGCGCTTCGAACAGGGCGTTGAGGGTGGCCGGGTCGTCGTCGCTCGGGGTGCTCAGCGCGGCGTCGACGGCGAATTCGGTGTCGTTCCACCGGTCGAGCACCAGGGTGCGCTCGGCGTCGTCGAGCAGTTCGATGTCACCGACGGCGATCGACGGGTCGGCCACGATGCCGGTGAGCACGCGCAGCAGACGCGCGCCGAAGGTCGCGGCGAAACCGGCGTCGAAAAGGTCGGTGGCGTAGACGAGTTCGGCCTCCATGTGGCTGTCGTCGTCGGCGGGCACCTCGCTGAGCGCCAGCTGCAGATCGAACTTGGCCACGTGCTGGTCGATGCCCAGCTCGGAGACGGTGAGGCCGGGCAGTTCCAGGGTGGTGCGGCCCAGGTTCTGGAACGAGAGCATCACCTGGAACAGCGGGTGCCGCGCCTGCGAGCGGGCCGGGTTGAGCACCTCGACGAGGCGCTCGAACGGCACGTCGGCGTGCGCGAAGGCGGCCAGGTCGTTCTCGCGGACCTGACCGAGCAGGTCGGCGAAGGAGACCGCGGGGTCGACCCTGGCGCGCAGCACCAGGGTGTTGACGAACATGCCGACCAGGTCGTCGAGCGCCTGCTCGCCACGACCGGCGACGGGGATGCCGACGGCGATGTCCTCGGTGCCGGACAGGCGCGACAGCAGCGCGGCGAAGGCGCTGTGCACCACCATGAACAGCGTGGTGCCGTGCTCGTGCGCGACCCGGTTCAGCGCGTCGACCAGTTCGCCTGGCACGTCGAAGCGGTGCGTGCCCGCCTGGTAGGTGGCCTGCGCGGGCCGCGACTTGTGGCCGAGGCGCAGCTCGTCGGGCAGATCGGCGAGCGCGCCGCGCCAGTAGTCGAGCTGCTCGGAGATCAGCGAGGTGGGATCGGTCTCCTCGCCGAGGGTTTCGCGCTGCCACAGCGCGTAGTCGACGTACTGCACCTCCAGCGGCGGCCAGCCCGGCTCGGCGTTGGCGGTGCGCGCCACGTAGGCGGTCATCAGGTCGCGCACCAGCGGGCGCAGCGAGAAACCGTCGGCGGCGATGTGGTGGACCACCATCACCAGCACGTGCTCGCGCTCGCCGAGCTCGTAGACCCGCAGGCGGACCGGGGCGTGCGCGGTGACGTCGAAACCGCGACGGGCGAACTCGTAGAGCGAGGTCGCCATGTCGGTCTCGTCGGCCTCGACGAGTTCCAGCTCGGGGATGGAAACGGCGGCCGCGAGGACCTTCTGGAAGGCGGTGCCGTCGTAGGACGGGTAGACGGTGCGCAGCGACTCGTGCCGCGCGATCACGTCGGCGACCGCGCCGCGCAGCGCGGGCAGGTCGAGCAGGCCCTGCAGGCGCACGGCGACCGGGATGTTGTAGGTGCCGGTGTCGCCGGTGTCGCCGAGGTCGAAGCGGTTGAGGAACCACATCCGCTGCTGCGCGAGCGACAGCGGCGGGTGCTCGGGACGCTGACGCGCGGTGAGCTCGGCGCGCACGCCGGTGCCCGCGTGCGATTCCACGCGGGCCGCGAGCGCGCCGACGGTCGGCGCCTCGAACAGGGTGCGCACGCCGACCTCGGCGTCCAGGGCCTTGCTCAGCCGGGCCGCGACCTGAGTGGCCACCAGCGAGTTGCCGCCGAGGGCGAAGAAGTCGTCGTCGACGCCGACGCGCTCGGCGCCGAGCAGGTCGGCGAAGATCTCGGCCACGATCTCCTCGATCGGGGTCGAGGGCGCGCGGAACACCTTGGCCTCGAACACCGGCGCGGGCAGCGCCTTGCGGTCGAGCTTGCCGGAGGCGTTGAGCGGGAACTCGTCGAGCACGACCAGCGCCGCGGGCACCATGTAGACGGGCAGCTCGGCGGTGATCCCCGCCTTCACCGCGGCGATATCGATGCTCGAATCCGCTTCGGGCACCACATAACCGACGAGCTGGTCACCGGCGTGCGCGTCGGCACGAACGACGACGACCGACTGCGCGACACCCGGCTGGGCCAGCAGCGTCGCCTCGATCTCGCCGAGCTCGATGCGCAGACCGCGCAGCTTGACCTGGAAGTCGGTGCGGCCCAGGTAGTTCAGTTCACCGTCGCGGGTCCAGGTGACGAGGTCACCGGTGCGGTACATGCGCGAACCGGCCGCGCCGTACGGGTTGGCGACGAAACGGTCGGCGGTGAGATCGGAGCGGTTGAGGTAGCCGACGGCGAGCTGATCGCCCGCCAGATACAGCTCACCCGCGACACCGGGGGCCACCGGATGCAGGCGCGAATCCAGCACGAACACCCTGGTGTTCCACACCGCACGGCCGATCGGCACCGACTCCACGTCGGTGTCGACGACCTCGTGATAGGTGACGTCGACCGCGGCCTCGGTGGGGCCGTACAGGTTGTGCAGGCGCGCACCGGTGAGCTCGCGCAGGCGCTGCGCGGTCGGCGCTGGCAGCGCCTCACCGGAGGCGAACACCTGACGCAGCCGGACCGCGTCACCATTGCCGTTGCTGCCGAGGGTGGACACGAACACCGACAGCATCGACGGCACGAAATGCGCTGTCGTGATGCCACGTTCGGCGATAATCTGCGCCAGGTAGACGGGGTCGCGGTGGCCGTCGGGCTTGGCGACGACCAGGCGCGCGCCGGTCTGCAAGGGCCAGAAGAACTCCCACACCGACACGTCGAAGGTGGCCGGAGTCTTCTGCAGCACCGCGTCGGCGGCGTCGATCGGGTACTCGTGCTGCATCCACAGCAGGCGGTTGACGATCGCGGCGTGGTCGACCCCGACGCCCTTGGGGCGGCCGGTCGAACCCGACGTGAAGATCACGTAGGCGGTGTTGGACGCCCGCAGCGGGCGGGCGCGCTCGGCATCGGTGATCGGCGCTGCGCTGAAATCGGCGGGCAGCTCGATGTTCTCGACCGCGAGGACGGTGACGCCGTCGGCCTCGAACGCGTCGCGGCGGCTGGTGAGCACCAGCCGTGGCTGCGCGGTCTCGATGATGTGGCCGATGCGGTCGGCGGGCTGGTCCGGGTCGAGCGGCACGTACGCGGCACCGGTCTGCAGCACCGCGTACATGGCGACGACGAGTTCGGTGGAACGCCGGATCGCCAGTGCCACATGGTCACCGGGGCCGACGCCGGAGGCGATCAGGCTGCGGGCGATGCGGTTGGCCCGCTCCTGCAGCTCGCGGTAGGACAGCGACTCGTTCTCGAAGACCAGCGCGACCGCGTCGGGGGTCCGCTCGACCTGCGCGTCGAACAGCGAGACCAGGGTGCCGGCGGGCACCTCGCGCGCGGTGTCGTTCCAGTCGACGAGGACCTGCGCGTGCTCCTCGGGAGCCAGCAGATCGATGTCGCCGACGGACACCTCGGGATCGGCGACGATGGCGGCGAAGATGTTGTCGAGCCTGCGCGCGAACGCGGCGACCGTCGACTCCTCGAAAAGGTCGAGCGCGTAAGAGAATTCGGCCGACATGCCGCCGGCTTCCCCGTCGGTGTCCTGCACCTCGGTCAGCGTCAGCTGCAGGTCGAACTTGGCCAGCTGGGAGTCGTAGTCGATGCCGCTGACCGAAAGGCCGGGCAGCTGCAGCGAGGCCTGCTTGTTGTTCTGGAACGACAGCATCACCTGGAACAGCGGGTGACGCGCCTGCGAGCGCGGCGGGTTGAGCACCTCGACGAGCCGCTCGAACGGCACGTCGGCGTGCGCGAACGCCTGCAGGTCGGTCTCGCGGGCCTGGTCGAGCAGGGCGGCGAACGGGGTCGCGCCGTCGACCTGGCTGCGCAGCACCAGGGTGTTGACGAACATGCCGACGAGGTCGTCGAGGGCCTGGTCACCACGACCGGCCACCGGCGTGCCGATGGCGATGTCGCTGGTGCCGCTGGCGCGGGCGAGCAGCACGGCCAGCGCGCTGTGCATGACCATGAACAGCGAGGCGTTGTAGCGGCGGCCCAGTTCGACCAGGGCGCGCTGGGTGTCGCCGGAGATGACGAAGCTGTAGGTGCCGCCGCGATAGGTGGCGACCGGCGGGCGCGGGTGATCGGCCGGGAGCACCAGCTCGTCGGGCAGATCGGCGAGTTCGCGGGTCCAGTAGTCGATCTCGGAGGAGATCAGCGACTGCGGGTCGTCCTCGGAACCGAGGACCTCGCGCTGCCACAGCGCGTAATCGGCGTACTGGACCGGCAATTCGGCCCAGGTCGGCGCCTCCCACGAGGTGCGCGCGGCGTAGGCGACGATGACATCGCGCGACAGCGGCGCCATCGACCAGCCGTCGGCGGAGATGTGGTGCACCACCATGCCGAGCACGTACTCGGTCTCGCTGATCTCGAAAAGCCGTGCGTGCAGCGGCACTTCGCTGGTCACGTCGAAGGCCATCGACGCCAGGTCGATCAGGTGGTCGATGAGGTTGTCCTCGGTGACCCGGTACGGGGTCAGGTCGGGGACGATCTGCGCGGCGTCGAGCACCACCTGCACCGGGCCGTTGCCCGACTCGGGGAACACGGTGCGCAGCGACTCGTGCCGGTCGATCACGTCGATGACGGCGACCTGCAGCGCGGCCACATCGAGGTCACCGGACAGCCGGATCGCGACCGGGATGTTGTTGACCGCCGAGGCGGTGTCGAAGCGGTTCAGGAACCACATGCGCTGCTGAGCCAGCGACAGCGGCACCTGGCCGGGCCGCTCACGGGCGACCAGCGCCTTGCGCGCGCCGTCACCGGCCTGGGACTCCACCCGCGCGGCCAGGGCCGCGACGGTGGGCGCCTCGAACAGCATGCGCACCGGGACACGGGTGTCCAGGGCGATGCCGATGCGGGAGGCGACCTGGGTGGCGATCAGCGAGTTGCCGCCCAGCTCGAAGAAGTCGTCCTCGACACCGACCCGCGAGAGCTCGAGCACTTCGGCGAAGACCTGCGCGACGATCTGCTCGATCGGGGTGGTCGGGGCGCGGAACTCGCGCACCTCGAACACCGGCGCGGGCAGCGCACGGCGATCGAGCTTGCCGTTGACCGTCAGCGGGATGGCGGCGAGCACCATGATCGACGACGGCACCATGTACGCGGGCAGGCGTTGCGCGACATGCTCGGTCAGCGCGGGGATGTCGATCGAACTGCCCGGCACCGCGACGACATAGGACACCAGCGAGGTGCTGCCGCCCTTGTTCTTGTGGCCGATGCTGACCGCGAAGTCGACGGTCGCGTGCGAGGCGAGCGCGGAGTCGATCTCGCCCAGTTCGATACGGAAACCGCGGACCTTCACCTGGAAGTCGGAGCGGCCGACGTATTCGACATTGCGGTCGGCGGTCCAGCGCACCACGTCACCGGTGCGGTACATCCGCTGACCGGGCGCGTACGGGTTGGCGACGAAGCGATCCGAGGTCAGCGCGGCGCGCGCGTGGTACCCGCGCGCCATGCCGACGCCGCCGATGTAGAGCTCACCGGCCACGCCCACCGGCACGGGGCGCAGGCGGTCGTCGAGGATCAGGGTGTGGACACCGCGGATCGGGCCACCGATGACGACCCGCTCCCCCGGGATCAGGCCCTCGGAGAGGTTGGAGGCGATGGTGGTCTCGGTGGGGCCGTAGACATTGCCCAGCATGCGGCGCGAGCCGTCGGGCAGGCGGACCGCCCACTTGGTGACCAGCTCCGGCGGGACCGCCTCGCCACCGGCCGCGAGCACCCGCAGGTGGTCCAGGCCGCGCGCGTCGAAGGTGGCCAGCGCGGCCGGGGTCACGAACGCGTGGGTGACTTCCTCGGTGATGAGGATGTCGCGCAGTTCCTCACCGCCGTAGACGCCCGGCGGGACGACGACGAGCGTGCCGCCGCGACCCAGCGCCAGCAGCAGTTCCAGCACCGACGCGTCGAACGAGGGCGAGGCGAAATGCAGTGCGCGGGTGTCGGAGTCGAGCGAGTACAGGTCGATCTGCTCGGCGCAGAAGTTGGCGACGCTGGCATGGGTGACCACGACGCCCTTGGGCACACCGGTGGAACCGGAGGTGTAGATCAGGTAGGCGGGCTGCGCGGGATCGGTCGGGCGGACCAGCTCGCGCGGCGCCAGCGGGGCGTCGGAGAAGTCGTCGAGATCGATGTCGTCGATCTCGATCCAGCGCACCGACTCCGGCAGCTCCCCCGCGTCGGAGGTGACCGTGATACCAACGGACACACCGGCATCGGTGATCATGTGCGCGATGCGGTCGGCCGGGTAATTCGGGTCGACGGGCACGAACGCGGCGCCGGTCTTGGCGACCGACCACACCGCGAGCACCGACTCCAGCGAGCGCGGCACGGCGACGGCGACGAAGTCCTCGGCGCCGAGGCCCTGCTGAATCAGCAAGCGCGCCACCTGGTTCGAGCGGCGATCGAGCTCGCCATAAGAGACAGCTGTCCCCTCGAACACGACCGCGGTCGCCTCGGTGTCGAGGGCGGCCTGCGCCATCAGCTGCGGCAGCGTGCGCGCGACCGCGGCGGGTGCGCCGTAGCGGGTGACCAGGTCGGTGCGCTCGGCGTCGTCGAGCACGTCGATCGCGCCGACGGTGACGGCCGGGTCGGCCAGGATCGCGCCGAGCACGCGCCGCCAGCGCAGCAGCAGTTCCTCGACGGTCGACCGGTCGAACAGATCGACGGCGTAGGTGAGCACGCCGGTCATACCCGACAGCGAGCCCGAACCGGTGTGCTCCTCGGTCAGGGTCCACTGCAGGTCGAACTTGGCCATGTCGACCTCGACCTCGTCGGCATCGACCGAAAGACCGGGCAGTTCCAGGGTGCCGTGCGACATCTCCTGGAACGAGAGCACCACCTGGAACAGCGGGTGGCGGGCCTGCGAACGCGACGGGTTGAGCACGTCGACGAGCCGCTCGAACGGCACGTCGGCGTTGGCGAACGCGCTCAGGTCGGTTTCGCGGGTGCGCGCGAGGAATTCGCTGAACGGCTGGGTCGGGTCGACGTCGGAGCGCAACACCAGGGTGTTGACGAACATGCCGATCAGGTCGTCGAGCGCCTGCTCGCCACGGCCGGCGATGGGGGTGCCGACCGCGATGTCGGTGGTGCCCGACAGCCGCGCCAGCAGCACGGCCAGCGAGGCGTGCACGACCATGAACAGGGTGACGCCGTTGGCGCGGGCCAGCGCGGCCAGCTGCTCGTGGGTCTCGGCGTCGATGTCGAAGCCGACGCGCGCGCCGCGGAAGCTCTGCTGCTGCGGACGCGGGCGGTCACTGGGCAGGTCGAGCTGGTCGGGCAGGCCGTCCAGCGCCCGCTGCCAGTAGTCGAGCTGGCGCGCGGCCATCGACGCCGGATCGCTCTCGGCGCCGAGCAGTTCGCGCTGCCACAGGGTGTAGTCGCGGTACTGCACCGGCAGCGGCGCCCAGCCGGGGGCCTCGCCCGCCGAGCGGGCCAGGTAGGCGGTGGCGACGTCGCGGGCCAGGGGGCCGAAGGAGAAACCGTCGGCCGCGATGTGGTGGACGACGAAGGCGACCGCGAATTCCGGTGTGCCGTTGGTGGTTCCGCCGGTGACCTGGTAGATCCGCACGCGGATCGGCAGTTCCAGGGTGACGTCGAAACCGGTGGAGGCGAAGTTGATCAGCTCGTCGTGCAGCAGCGACTGATCGATCGGGGTCACCGTGATGCCAAGGTCGAACTCGTCGGCGCCGAGCACCTGCTGGAAGCCGCCGTCGGCGTCCGGGAAGATCGTGCGCAGCGATTCCTGGCGCACGACAACGTCGTTCAGCGCGTCGATCAGCGCGTCGACGTCGACCCGGCCCTTCATCCGCACGACGAAGGGCAGGTTGTAGGTCGGCGCCGCGGGGTCGAACTGGTTGATGAACCACATCCGCTGCTGGGCCAGCGACAGCGGCACCTGATCCGGATGCTGCTTGGCGACCAGCGGCGGACGCGTGCCTGAAACATCGGCAGGCGTCGCGGATTCGACGCGCGCGGCCAGGCCTGCCACGGTCGGGGTCTCGAACAGCGCGCGCACACCGAGCTGGATGCCGAACGCGGCGCCGATCCGGGCGACGACCTGGGTGGCGACCAGCGAGTTGCCGCCGAGTTCGAAGAAGTTGTCGTCGGCGCCGACCCGCTCCTGGCTGAGCACATCGCCGAAGATGCCGGCCACGATCTGCTCGGCCGGGGTGCGCGGCGCGCGGAAATCGCCCGCGGCCGCGCTGAACACGGGCTCGGGCAGGGCCTTGCGGTCCAGCTTGCCCGAGGTGTTGAGCGGGAACGCGTCGAGCACCATGATCGACGCGGGCACCATGTAGGTGGGCAGCTTCTCGGACACGAAACGGGTCAGCGTCGCCGGATCGGCGGACTGGCCGGGCGCGGACACGATGTAGGCCACCAGCTGCTGGCCGGTCGCGGTGTCGACAACGAGCACCGCGGCCTGGCTGACGGTCGGGTGCGCGAGCAGGTCGGTCTCGATCTCGCCGAGCTCGATGCGCTGACCGCGGAACTTCACCTGGAAGTCGGTGCGGCCGATGTACTCCAGGACGCCGTCGGCGTTCCAGCGCACCAGGTCACCGGTGCGGTACATGCGCTCGCCGGGGGCACCGACCGGGTTGGCGACGAAGCGGTCCGAGGTCAGGTCGGGGCGGCCGCGGTAGCAGCGGGCCAGCTGACGGCCCGCGAGGTACAGCTCACCCGGTGCGCCGATCGCGGCCGGGCGCAGCCGCGAATCCAGGACGTAGACTTCGACATTCCACTCGGGGATACCGATCGGCACCGTGACGGTGTCGGCCTCGGTGGCCTCCCAGTAGGTGACCGAGACCGCGGCCTCGGTCGGGCCGTACAGGTTGTGCAGGCCGGCGGTGGAGATCGCGCGCAGACCGGCGGCGGTCTCCGGCGGCAGCGCCTCACCGATGACGAAAACTGCACGCAGCGTTGCGCATTGGGCCTGGGTGGCGTGCGAGACGAAGACGGTGAGCATGGACGGAACGAAGTCCGTCACGGTGACGCCGTGGCGTTCGATCATGTCCGCGACGTAGAGCGGGTCGCGGTGGCCGTCGGGCGAGGCGATGACCAGCTTGGCGCCGACCATCAGCGGCAGGAAGTAGCCCCACAGCGACACGTCGAAGGTGGTGGCGGTCTTCTGCAGGTAGACGTCGTCCGCGGTCAACCGGTACTCGTCGAGCATCCACAGCTCTTGGTTGACGATCGCGTGGTGGGTCACCGCGACGCCCTTGGGGCGGCCGGTCGAACCCGAGGTGTAGATGACGTAGGCGGTGTTGTCGGGGCGCAGCGGCGCCAAGCGCTCGGCGTCGGTGACGGGGGTGTCGGCGAACGCGGTGGTGTCGAGGGTGTCGATCTCCACCCTGGCGACCGTGTCCGGCAGGTCCAGGTCGTCGCCGGTGGTGGTGAGCACGCAGACCGGTGCCGCGGACTCGAGGATGTAGGCGGTGCGGTCGGCCGGGTGATCCGGGTCGATCGGCACGTAGGCGCCACCGGCCCGCAGGACGGCGTGCATGCCGATGACCAGGTCCAGCGAGCGGCGCATGCCCAGCGCCACCAGCGACTCAGGGCCGACGCCGTCGGCGATCAGGAACCGGGCCAGCCGGTTGATCCTGGCGCCGAACTCGGCGTAGGTGAGGGTCTGGCCCTCGAAGTCGAGGGCGATGCTGTCCGGGGTCAGCGGGATCTGCGCGTCGAGCAGCGCGGGCAGCGTGGTCGCGGGGACCTCGTGCGCCGAGTCGTTCCACTCGGTCAGCGAGCGCTCCAGCTCGGCCGCGCCGGTGACCGGCAGGCTCCACACCGGGGCCACCGCGTCGGCGGCGAGGAAGCGGTCGAAGAACTCGAGGAAGCGGCTGTGGTGGGTGGCCGCGTCGGCCGCCGAGTACAGGTTCGGGTTGGTCTCGAAGTCGATGTGCGAGCGGGTGCCGCCGTGCGACTGATAGAAGTTGACGCCGAGGTCCTCGATGGAACCGGTGGAGAGCACGTTGAGCGTGCCGTCCATGTCACCGAAGCGCAGCTCGTTGTCGAACAGCATGATGTTGACCCACGGGCCGAAGAACTCCGTGGCGACCATGCCGTCACCCGCCGAGTCACGGCGGATGTCCTCGTGGCGGTAGCGCTGGTGGCGCAGGGCACCGGAGACCTCGGTGGTGACCGAGCGCAGCAGGTCGGCGACGGTGGTGTCGTGGCCGACGCGCAGGCGCAGCGGGACGATGTTGGAGGTCACACCGCCGGAGCGGCGCATCACGGCGGTGGTGCGGCCGGTGACCGGCAGGCTGAGGATGACGTCCTCGGTGCCGGTGATCTGTGCCAGGTACGCCGCGAAACCGGCGATCAGCAGCGGCGCCGAGGTGGAGTCGTGGCGGGTGATGGCATCGCTGAACAGCGCGTCCTGCGCCGGGCTCAGTGCCGCGCTGGTGACATCGTTGACCGGCGAGGGCGCCGCCGAGCGGCCGGTGAGGCTGCTGCCCTCTTCCAGCCCGGCGACGCGCTGAGCCCAGTGCGCCTTGTCGGATTCGAAGCGGGTGCTGTCGCGGTAGGCGATCTCCGACTCGTAGAGCGTGCGCAGGTCGGTGGCCTTGTCGGCCGGTGCCTCGGTGCCGGTGACGGCCGCGGTGTAGAGCTGTGCCGTGCGGGTGACGAAGTTGTTGGCGCCGAAACCGTCGAGCACGATGTGGTGGACGCGGGCATACCAGTACCAGCGCTCGTCCTCGAGCTGCAGCGCGGCGGCCTGGACCAGGCGGTCGGCGACGATGTCGAGCGGGCGGCTGTACTCGCCGCGCATCCACTCCGCGGCGGCGGCCTCGGGGTCGGACTCGCCGCGCAGGTCGACATAGATCAGCGTGTCGTCCTGGGTGAGGTCGACGGTCTGCATCGGTTCGCCGTCGATCTCGACGATGCGCAGGAAGCCCGACTGCTGCTCCGCGGCGGCCTCGGAGCTGGCGCGCTCGAGGATCGCGACATCGAGGCGGCCACGCAGGTCGACGAACTGGGCGATGTTGATCGGCACCAGTGGGTCGACGTGCTGCGCGTACCAGATACCCAGCTGTGCGGGCGAGAGCGGGAAGTACTCCGCAGAGTCTCCACGTCCGTCACCAGTTTCGCCGTTTCCGCCGAAATCCAGCCGGTCCAACCCAAACCTCGTTTCCGGAACACCCGAGCAGGCGCTCCCCCGACGACACCGGAACGCAGGCGCCTCAGCCAGAACTAGCTTGGCGCCTGCGTCTCGGGTTCACTTCTCGAAATCAATCAGGCAAAAATGTCCATTGGCACTATCTGTCGGCCCGTCCGATCTTGTTACATGGCCGAGACCATGCTCATGATCGAGGACCCGGCAGCGCCGGTGTGCTCTTCGCAAACCATCGCACCAATCTACCGGTGCGCTCGCCCGGCAACCAACCACCTCCATAGCGACGCGACATCGGCCCAGGTAGACCGCAAGCGGCCCGTTAGCTGACGCTTGTCTGCGCGCCCACATCGTCGCGGGAGAGCCGCCACACCGCAGCGAGTGAGGCGTGGATCACACCAATTGGTCTGTTGTGACTACGGACTGAGGCCTCTGACCCTGGCCGGGTCGTAGAGATGAGACTGGGCGCAGTCGATCGACGGGGTCATCGCGCGGCCGACCAGGATGACGGCGGCTTGGCGGAGGCCTGCGGCTTCGACCTGGTCGGCGATGTCGGTGAGGGTGCCGCGGAGCACACGTTGTTCGGGCTGGCTGGCGCGGTAGACGACGGCGACCGGGCAGTCGGCGCCGTACTCGGTGACGAGTTCCTCGGCGATGACCCTGATGCGGGTGATCGCGAGGTGCAGGGCGAGGGTGGCGCCGGTGGCGGCGAAGTTGGCGAGGGCCTCGCCCGCGGGCATCGCGGTGGAGCGGGCCTGGGTGCGGGTGAGGACGACCGACTGGACGACTTCGGGGACGGTCAGTTCGGTGCCGAGGGCGGCCGCGGCTGCCGCGTAGGCGGGGACGCCGGGGGTGATGTCCCAGGGGACGCCGTGCGCGTCGAGGCGGCGGGTCTGTTCGGTGAGGGCCGAATAGAGGGACGGGTCGCCCGAGCACAGGCGGGCCACGTCACGGCCTGCCTGGTGGGCGCGGACCAGGTGGTCGGTGATCTGGTCCAGGTCGAGGTGCTGGGTGTCGATCAGTTCGGTGTCCGGTGCGCAGTGGGCGAGGACCTCGGGGTCGAGGTAGGTGCCCGCGTAGAGGCAGACCGGGCTCTCGCGCAGCAGGTTCACCGCGCGCACCGTGAGCAGGTCGGCCGCGCCGGGGCCCGCCCCGATGAAATGAACAGCCATGGAACGCGAGTCTACGGCCGTCGGCTCGCCCGATCCCGCACTGTGTGCGGGTCGGCCGCGACTGCGATCGCCTGGATGCCGCGCCCCAGGACCGGCCCGCTGGCCATCGGCAGTCAGCTGAGCGCTTCCTCGATCGTCGTCGCCGTCACGAACTGGAGTGCCCACCGATCCAGCTCTGCCAGCGTCGCCGCCCGCACCCGCGCGGTCACCGCCTCAGACACCGCACCGAACTTGAGACCCAGCTGCTGAAGCAACATGTCAACTTTTCCGCAAACCTCGCCACGTGCCTCGCCACGTGCCTCGCCTCGTGCTTCCAGCATTTCAGCGGTAGTCACAATGGCCTCCCTTACGCGCGGTTCCAGCCGGTCGAGTAGCGGTTCGAATTTATCCGGTTCAACGTCGCTGACACGACCAATGTACGTCACAACCGCACTGAGATCATCGGTACCGTTCGCGCCGCAGAACATCTCCGATATATCGTCGACCAGCGAAAACAACCGTTCCACGACGTCGTCACGGCTCGCCACCTGCAATGCGTACAACATCACCAACCCGCCGGTGTCAACGGACGCTTGCGCAACTCGGCCAGATCCACGGCACCGACATCGTCGATGACATACCGAAGTCGCGGAACCAACTCCCCCAGCGACTCCCGCGCCGTCGCCGACATCGCGAACAACTGCGACAGCTCCGTCGCCGCACGCCACCGCCGCCCCTTGGGATGAGCATGGACAACCAGCGGAACGATCATGGGCAACAGCTCGGTCCCCGGATGGTCACCCACATATCGCGTCCAGATATTGACCATGTACTCGGCCAACCGCAACGCCATCAACTTGTCCGGGCGACTCTGGTGCTCGACCAGACAGTAGACAAACGTCGGCTGCTCCTCGACCTCCACCGAGAACAACAGATCTCCATACCGCGACCGCAGATGCGCCGAGACATACCCGGACGGCAACAGCCGCAACGTCGACCAGTCCGCCTGCGCGACAAACGCTTCCGGCAACTGCGACCGCAGCTCGGAAGCAGCGTTCTCCGGACGACCGAGGATCCGGCGGCACAGCGCGTCGTGCGGACTACCCCCTTGATCAGCCATAGCCATACCGGATGAATACCAGACGGGTAGGACAAGGATTGCGGGCCAGTCGATCCGAGCAGCGACCGAGGTCACCCAGCCGACAACGATGCGCGTTCTGCTGCTCATCGCCGGTTGTCGACCGCGAGAACTGGCGTCGGCGGGTGCCGCGGCGAGCTGGCAAGTAAGTTCTGACCCGTCGGCGGAAGCCGGCACGACGACAGGGGAGCGCGGTGCGGAATTCGAACACGACGATCGGTACGAGGTACGCACGCGCCGCCGTGGCGGGCATCGCGGTCGCCGCGCTCTTCGCCGCAGGCTGCTCGACGGGCGACAAGCTGGACGGCACCGCCACCGCCTCGATGGACTCCTTCGTGCCGTCCGCGGACAACCAGGATCCCTCCGGCGAGATCCCCGGCATCGTGATCACCGAGTTCCCGCCCGGCCTGCACGTGACCAGCACCCAGCGGGTCGCCTACCCCACGATCCCGCCGCTGGGCGGACCACACGACAGCAGGTGGGCGGCCTGCGACGGCATCGTCTACGACAAAGGCGTCCGCACCGAGAACATGGTGCACTCCCTGGAACACGGCGCCGTCTGGATCGCCTACAACCCGGACAAGGTGGATGCCGACGATCGCGCCGCGCTCGCCGCGCGGGTCAAGGACAGGCCGTACACCGTGATGTCACCCATTCCCGGCATGGACCACCCGATCTCCCTGCAATCGTGGGGCCATCAGCTGAAACTCGACAGCGCCGACGACCCGCGGATCGACCAGTTCATCGTGGCCCTGCGCGAAAATCCCTACACCACACCGGAACCCGGCGCGACCTGCTCGTCACCGCTGTTCGACCGCACCAATCCACCGCCGTTCGATCCCACCGAGCCCGGCCCCGGCGCCGTCGACCCGAACAGCGACGGGGCCGCGACGCCCGACGTTCCTACGCCGTCACCTGGAAGTGGGCGATGACCTTGGTCGGCCGCACCCGCACGACGAGCTCACCCGCGACCCCGTTGCGCTTGCCGAATTCCTCGGCCTTGTCCGGCCCCATGTAGCGAGCGGCGATCTCGGTAGCGGTCCGGACGAGCTCGTCGAGATCCTCGGACAACGTCACCGTCCCCTGCACCTCCACCAGCGCGTACGGCGGCTCCTCGAGATCCACACACAGGGCGACCCGGGGATCCCGCGCGAACGCCCGCCCCTTGGCGGTGTTCTTGCCGGTATTGAAGACCAGCTCGTCCCCTTCGACGATGAACCATACCGGGGTGACCAGCGGACGACCGTCGGCGCCGGTGAAAGCCACCTTGCCCGTTCGTGTTCCGTGGGAGAGGAATTCGCGCACCTGAGGATCAGCGAGTGAGGACATGCGGTCAGGGTAGGCCGGACCGGACGCACCGCGCGCGACCCACACCGAACGAGCCGGCATACGGCCGTACTTTCGCGCACCGCGCCGCCGCGCTCGGCGAACGGGGCCGAATCGCGGGTCGGCGGTCAGATCGCGCCCTGTGCTCGCGCGGTCGCGACGGCGGAGGTCCGCGACTTCACGCCGAGCTTGGCGTAGATGTGCACCAGGTGCGACTTCACGGTGGTCTCGCTGAGGAACAGTTGTTTGGCGATGTCGCGGTTCGACAGACCCGCGGCGACCAGGCGCAGTACCTCGACTTCGCGTGGGCTGAGAGTGGTGTCCGCGCGGCGGACGCGGGTCATCAGACGGGAGGCGACGGTGGGCGAGAGGACGCTCTCCCCCACCGCGGCGGCGCGGACGGCCGCGAGGAGCTCGGTGGGTGGGGTGTCCTTGAGGAGGTAGCCGACGGCGCCCGCTTCGATCGCGCCGAGGATGTCGGCGTCGGTGTCGTAGTTGGTGACCACAAGGACGTTCGGCGGAGCGGGCAGCGCGCGCAGGCCCGCGGTGGCGGAGGCGCCGGAGCGGCCGTCGCCGAAGCGCAGGTCCATCAGCACCAGGTCGACCGGGTTGGCGGCGCAGAAGGCAACGGCCGCATCGGCATCGGCGACATCGCCGACGACGCTGATGTCGTCGGCAGCCTCCAGCAAAGCCCGCAGACCGGCCCGGACGATGGCGTGGTCGTCGGCGAGCAGCAGCCGGATCACGAGACCGCTCCCAGCGGGAAGGACACGGTGACGGCGGTGTGGCCCGGCTCGGATTCGATCGTCATCGCACCACCCTGCTGTTCGACGCGACTGCGCATGGCGGCCAGCCCGAACGCACCGGATCGCGGCCCGCGCAGGATGTCCGGCGCGATGCCGATGCCGTCGTCGACGATGTCGAGGTGCACGTCGGTGTCGTCGTAGGTCAGCGTGACCCGCATCCGCGCGGCCTCGGCGTGCTGGACGACATTGGCGACCGCGCTCTGCGCGATCCGTACCAGCGCAGCCTCCACCGGCATCGGCAACCGCTCCGGGTCCCCTTCGACCAGCAGCTGGGCCGACAGCGACGGCGACTGCGCGCGCTCGCGGACCCGTTCCAGCGCTTCGGCCAGCGACTGCCCGTCCAGCGCGGCGGGCGACAATTCGTCGATGAGCCTGCGGGTTTCGGCCAGATCCTCGGCGGCGGTCTCGCGGGCGAGCCGAATCCGGTCCAGCGCTGGATGATCCGGTGCCGCCTGCTCGGCGGCGTGCAGCAACAGCTGGATACTGCTCAGCCCCTGAGCGACGGTGTCGTGGATTTCCTTGGCCAGTCGCTCGCGTTCGGCGAGCTTGCCCGCCGTGCGCTCCTGTTCGGCGAGAACCGCTCTGGTGTCGAGCAATTCATGGATCAACCGCTCCCGTTCCACCGCTTCGCGATACAGCGCCTGGTAGCCGAGTCCGATGCCGATGGCGACCAGCGCGCCGAGCACCGGCCCAACCACCGCCCCCACCGACCAGCCGCGGTGCGCCGCGAAGCCGACCACCCCGACGGCCGTGGCCAGCACCACCGCGACCAGATTCCACGGTCGCGGCAGCAGATGCAGGTAGACGAAGAACAACCCGAAGGCGAGATACACCGCGTCCGGAGTGAGCCCGAGCAGCGCCAGCCACAGTACGGTAAGAGTGGCCAGCCACACCGAGACCACCCACGAATTCCACACCGGCACCGGCGTATCGGGGCCTGCCGACGGAGGTGTCGCCTCGCCCCGAGGACTCGTCACGCGCGCAGCACCGACAGATACCGGAGCACCCGAGACAACCCGGTCTCCCGAGCGCCGAGGCAGCTCGGTGCCCGCGAAGTAGACGGCCAGCCACACCACCGTCAGGACGACCACCCACACTCCGTGTCCACCGCCGCCGGGCAACAGCGCCCGCACCGCGACCACCACGGCCAGCACCGTCACCAGCACATGCAGGCCTAGCCGCAGCGTGGTGACCACCGGGGTCAGCGGGGACGAGCGCACCCGACCAGCTTATGTGCGGCAACCGGCCCGGCATCCATCGAAAGGTGTAAACGCGGGCAGACCTTGGGAGGAAGGCGTTTCGTGCGCCGGTGCGATGGCACGGCAGCCGGGCGCGGCGAGAGTGGAGCCATGTTCGTCGCACTCCGAGATCTGCGGGCCGCCCGCGGCCGCTTTCTGTTGATTACGACCGTCGTCCTGCTGGTGGCGGTGCTGGTCAGTTTTCTCAGCGGCCTCACCGCCGGGCTGGCGCATCAGAACATCTCGGCCGTCCAGGGCATTCGCGCCGACCAGGTGGTTTTCGCCGAGACGGGCGCCGATCCGTCCTTCGACTCGTCGGTGCTCGCCGAGCAGCAGGTGGCGCGGTGGCAGTCGGCCGGTGGGATCACCGCCACCCCGATCGGCATCTCCCGCGCCCGCGCCGAGCATGCGGGGGCCAGCCCGGAACAGGTCGCGTTGTTCGGCGGCGACCCGTCGGCGTTCAGCAATCACCCTGCTACCGCACCGGGCGCGGTGGTGCTGAGCTCGGCCGCGGCCAGGGAGCTCGCCGCGAGCACCGGCGACACCATCCTGCTCGCGGGCCACGAGTTCACCGTGGCCGACGTCGCGGGCGACGAGTGGTACAGCCACACCCCGGTGATCTGGACCAGCATGCAGGATTGGCAGGCCGCGAGCCCGCGCTCGGGCGCGGCGACGGTGCTCGCGGTGACCGGCGACGCACCGCGCGGCGACCTCGACACCGAGTCCGGAACCCACACCGTGCCCGCGCGGGACGCCGTCCAGGCGATCGGCTCCTTCCAGGCCGAGAACAGTTCACTCACCCTGATGACGGTCTTGCTGTTCGCGATCTCAGCGCTGGTCATCGGCGCCTTCTTCACGGTGTGGACCGTGCAGCGCCAGCCCGATATCGCCACGTTGAAGGCACTCGGCGCGACCACCGGTTCGCTGGTCGTGGACGCGCTGGCGCAGGCCGCGATCGTGCTGGTCGCCGGCGTCACGATCGGTCTCGGCATCACCGCGGTGGCCTCGCTGTTCCTCGGTGACGCCATGCCGTTCGTGCTGTCACTGTCGACCACGCTGGTGCCCGCCCTGGCCCTGATCCTGCTCGGCCTCGTCGGCGCCGCGGTCGCGCTGCGCTTCCTGTTCACCACCGATCCGCTGACCGCGCTCGGCGCGACCCGCTGAAGGACTCCCCATGGCACTGACCCTCACCGACGTCACCCTGACCTACCCCGACGGCGCGGACAGGCTCACCGCCCTCGACCGGGTGTCCATGCACGTCCCCGGTGGCACGATCGCCGCGGTCACCGGGCCGTCCGGGTCGGGCAAGTCGAGTCTGCTCGCCGTGGCGGCGACGCTGATCCGGCCGGACTCGGGCGCCGTCGTCCTCGACACCGACACGGGCCGAACCGATCTCGCGCGGCTGAGCAGGCGCGCCGCGTCCGAGATCCGACGCACCGCGATGGGCATCGTCTTCCAGCAGCCGAACCTCATTCCGGCGCTGACGGCACTCGAACAGCTGGAGGTCACCGCCCACCTCGGCGGCAAGCCACGCACCAGACGCAGCGAGACCAAGTCCCGCGCAAGGGAATTGCTCGATGCCGTCGGCTTGTCCGAGCACGCGGGCAAGCGCCCGGCTCAGCTTTCCGGCGGCCAGCGCCAGCGCGTCAATATCGCCCGCGCACTGATGAACGACCCGGCACTGCTCGTCGTCGACGAACCGACCAGCGCCCTGGACTCCGAACGCGGCTCGGCCGTCCTCGACCTGATCACCACCATCGCCCGCGAACACAGGGCGGCGACGATCCTGGTCACCCACGACCCCACCCACCTGCACCGCATGGACGCGGTCTACCGGATGACCGACGGTCGCCTGAGCACCGTCGAGACCGCCGCCCCCGCCCGAGCCTGATTCAGCGCGCCCGCCGCGCGCCGATGGCGCACCGGAGGCAGACTGAACCGATGAGCGATCCGAGACAGCTGATCGTGGTCGACGCGGCCAATGTCGTCGGTTCCCGGGCCGACGGCTGGTGGCGTGACCGCGCGGGCGCCGCCCGGCGCCTGCTGTCGGAGATCGCCGACCTGACCACCCGGCTACCGGAATCGACCGACGTAACCGTCGTCCTCGAAGGCGCGGCCAAAGCCGCCGCCGACGAACCCACGGCACCGCGGCTGACCGTCGTCCTGGCCGAACGCGCAGGCGACGACAAGATCGTCGACGTGGTGTCCGAGGCCACCGGCCACATCACCGTCGTCACCGCCGACCGCGAACTCCGTTCCCGAGTCCAGGCGCTCGGCGCCGAAACCGTCGGCCCCGGCTGGCTTGTGAGCCAACTGCACTGAGAGCCGACCGGTGGTCGCCAGATCCGGTCACCCGATCAACGGCGCTGGTCGTCGATCAGGTCGGAGACGATCCCGCTGCCACGAACCGGTTCCGGCGCCGGCTGTTTGCGCTTGCGAGCAGGCTGAATGCGCGACGCCGCCTGCGGCGCCTCCGACAATGCCGCGAGCGCCATCTGCCGCAGTACTGGACGGGCCCGCGTCGCGATGGCCGGGGTCGCGCTGTGCGGGGTGGAGTTGATCAGACCGAAGGCGGCGTGGGCCTGGACGCGGGCGGTTTCCTCGGCGAGGCCGGGGTGCACCTCGCGCAGCACCTGCACCCACACCTCGACGTACTGACGCTGGGTGCGGCGCAGGGTGCGGCGGTCGGCGGCGGGGACGTTGTCGAGGTCGCGGTCCTGGATGCGGATGAGCTCGGGGTCGTCGAAGGCGAAGTCGAGGTGGAAATCGACCAGGCCTTCCAGCGCCTCGGCCGGTGACTGCGCCGCCGCGACGACCGCGCGGCCGCCGTCGAGCAGCCGCTCACTGACGCCGACGAGGAGTTCGACCAGCAGGGCCTCTTTGTTCGCGAAGTGCCGGTAGACGGCCGGACCGCTGATGCCGACCGCCGCGCCGAGGTCGTCGAGGCGGACACCGAAGAATCCGCGATCGGCGATCAGCCGGGCGCCGGCGTCGAGCAACTGCTCCCGACGCTGGGCTTTCATCAATTCGCGCCGGGTCACCGGGGCGGGCTCGAGCGTGGCCAACCTCGACTCCCTTCCACCGGGTCTGGACAACTTGGTTAGTCAAGATTAACCTGAATTTCAGTTATTGGCGATTAACCGGATGGCAGGATGGCGTGATGACCGTTACGCACGACCTCGACAACGGCACCGCGGCCGCGACGAGCAACCGGGCCGCGCACCACGCGCTGGCCGACGAGCTGCGGCAGCGGCTGGCCGAGACAGCGCTCGGCGGTCCGCAGAAGTCGCGCGAGCGGCACACGGCCAGGGGCAAACTGCTCCCCCGCGAGCGGGTCGACCAGCTGCTCGACCCAGGCAGCCCGTTCCTCGAGCTGTCCCCGCTGGCGGGCAACGGCATGTACGGCGACGAGTGCCCCGGCGCCGGCGTGATCGCGGGCATCGGCCGGATCGCGGGCCGCGAGTGCCTGGTCCTGGCCAACGACGCGACGGTCAAGGGCGGCACGTACTACCCGATCTCGGTGAAGAAGCATCTGCGCGCGCAGGAGGTGGCCGCGCAGAACAACCTGCCGTGCGTGTATCTGGTGGACTCCGGCGGCGCCTTCCTGCCGCACCAGGACGAGGTGTTCCCCGACCGCGAGCACTTCGGCCGCATCTTCTACAACCAGGCGAACATGAGCGCCAAGGGCATCGCCCAGATCGCGGCGGTGATGGGTTCGTGCACCGCCGGTGGCGCCTACGTGCCCGCCATGGCCGACGAGGCCGTCATCGTGCGCGACCAGGGCACCATCTTCCTCGGCGGCCCGCCGCTGGTGAAGGCCGCGACCGGTGAAGTCGTCACGGCCGAGGAGCTCGGCGGCGGCCTGCTGCACTCGCGGACCTCCGGCGTCACCGACCACCTCGCCGAGGACGACCGCGACGCGCTGCGCATCGTCCGCGATATCGTCGGCACCCTCGGCCCGCGCCCCGAGGCGCCGTGGGAGGTGCTGCCGAGCACCCCGCCCGCCAAACCGGAGGACGAGCTCTACGACGTGGTCCCGGTCGACCCGCGCACGCCGTACGACGTGCGCGAGGTGATCGACCGGATCGTCGACGGCGAGGCCGGATTCCACGAGTTCAAGGCCGAATACGGCAAGACCCTGGTCACCGGGTTCGCCCGCATCCACGGCCACCCGGTCGGCATCGTCGCCAACAACGGCGTGCTGTTCGCCGAATCCGCCATGAAGGGCGCGCATTTCATCGAACTGTGCGACAAGCGCAAGATCCCGCTGCTGTTCCTGCAGAACATCACCGGCTTCATGGTCGGGCGCGACTACGAGGCGGGCGGCATCGCCAAGCACGGCGCGAAGATGGTCACCGCGGTGGCGTGCGCGCGGGTGCCGAAGCTGACCGTGGTGATCGGCGGCTCCTACGGCGCGGGCAACTACTCCATGTGCGGGCGCGCGTATTCGCCGCGCTTCCTGTGGATGTGGCCGAACGCGCGGATTTCGGTGATGGGCGGCGAGCAGGCCGCCTCGGTGCTGTCGACCGTGCGCGGCGACCAGCTCGACAGCGCGGGCAAGCCGTGGTCCGACGAGGATCAGGAAGCTTTCAAGGCGCCGATCCGGGAGCAGTACGAGACCCAGGGCAACCCCTACTACGCGACAGCGCGGATCTGGGACGACGGCGTCATCGCGCCCACCGACACCAGAACCGCGCTCGGACTTGCCCTCTCGGTGTGCGCGCAAGCGCCGCTCGAGCCCGTTTCCTACGGCGTCTTCCGGATGTGAGAGACATGCTGAACAAATCCCTCCCCGTCGAATTCGACACCGTCCTTGTCGCCAACCGCGGCGAGATCGCGGTGCGCGTCATCAAGACCTTGCGCGCCATGGGCATTCGCTCGGTCGCGGTGTACAGCGACGCCGACGCCGACGCCCGCCACGTGCGTGAGGCCGATGTGGCGGTGCGCCTCGGGCCCGCGCCGGCTCGCGAGAGCTACCTGTCGATCGAGAAGGTCGTCGACGCCGCCCTGCGCTCCGGCGCCCAGGCCGTGCACCCCGGTTATGGCTTCCTGTCGGAGAATTCGGCGTTCGCGGCCGCGCTGGCCGACGCCGACATCGTCTTCCTCGGGCCGCCTGCCAAGGCGATCGAGGTGATGGGCGACAAGATCACCGCCAAGAAGACCGTCACCGCGTTCGGCGTTCCGGTCGTTCCCGGCCTCGCCGAACCCGGCCTCAGCGACGAGCAATTGATCACCGCCGCCGCCGAAGTCGGCTATCCCGTGCTGGTGAAGCCGTCGGCCGGTGGTGGCGGCAAGGGCATGCGCCGGGTCGACCGGGCCGAGGACCTGCCCGCCGCGCTGGTCAGCGCGCGACGGGAGGCCGGCGCGTCCTTCGGCGACGACACCCTGTTCCTGGAACGGTTCGTCACCCGGCCCCGCCACATCGAGGTGCAGGTCCTGGCCGACAAGTACGGCAATGTCGTGCACCTGGGCGAACGCGAATGCAGCTTGCAGCGCAGGCATCAGAAGGTGATCGAGGAAGCGCCCTCGCCGCTGCTCGACGCCGCGACCAGGGCCCGCATCGGCACCGCCGCCTGCAATACCGCGCGCAGCGTCGACTACGTCGGCGCCGGCACCGTGGAGTTCATCGTCTCCGCCGACCGGCCCGACGAGTTCTTCTTCATGGAGATGAACACCCGGCTGCAGGTGGAGCATCCGGTGACCGAGATGGTCACCGGCGTCGACCTGGTGGAATGCCAGGTGCGCGTCGCCGCCGGGCAGAAACTGGCCCGCACCCAGGACGAGATCCACCTGGTCGGGCATGCGATCGAGGCGCGCGTCTACGCCGAGGACCCGGGTCGCGGCTTCCTGCCGACCGGTGGCACCGTGCTCGCCCTCGCCGAGCCGAACGGCCCTGGCGTTCGGGTGGATTCGGGCCTGTCCGAGGGGACCGTGGTCGGCAGCGACTACGACCCGATGCTGTCGAAGGTGATCGCGCGCGGCACCACGCGCGCCGACGCGCTCGCCGCACTGGACCGCGCGCTCGAGCAGACCGTCCTGCTCGGTGTCACGAGCAATATCGAGTTCCTGCGTTTCCTGCTCGCCGACGACGACGTCCAGGCAGGCCGCCTCGACACCGCGCTGCTGGACCGCCGGGTGGCAGACTTCCAGCCCGCCGCCGTCACCGACGACGAATTCATCGCCGCCGCGGCCTATCACTGGCTGCGCCGGTGGCCGAGCACGGGCGGTGACCCGTGGTCGGTGCCGTCGGGCTGGCGACTCGGCGCACCGGCACCGACCGTGATCCGGCTCGCGGGGGGTGATCAGATCCGCCACGTCTTCATCTCGGGCACACCGGAATCCGCGATCGTCCGGCTGGAAGCCGATGACACCGCGCGGCCGGGTGCGCACGCCGACGAATCCGACAGCCGCTCACTCGCGGCCGCGCTGCTCGACGGCCGTCTCACCCTCACCGTCGACGGACTCCGCCGCGTGCATCGCGTCGCCGAGGCCGACGGCCAGCTGTGGGTGAGCGGCGACGGCGGTGTCGCCGTGCTGCGCGAGGTCGCCGAGGCGAGCGTGCGTGGCGACGCGGCACACGTCGGCGACGCCGAAATACGCAGCCCCATGCCGGGTTCGGTGATCGCGACACCGGTCGCCGACGGCGCGACCGTCGAGGTCGGCGACCCGGTGATCGTCATCGAGGCCATGAAGATGGAGCACGCGCTCACCGCCCCCGTCGCGGGCACCGTCGAACTCCTGGCACAGCCGGGCGCCCAGGTGAAGCTCGACCAGGTGCTGGTCCGCGTCATCGCCCATCCCACCGACACCGCCGCCGCGGAAGGAACCAACGCATGACCGACTACCTGTCCACCGGATCGCTGCCGGACGAATACCGCCAGCTCGCCCTCACGGTGCGCGACTTCGCCCAGCAGGTCGTCGCGCCGGTCTCGGCGAAACACGATGCCGAGCACAGCTTCCCGTACGAAGTCGTCGCCGGGATGGCCGATATGGGACTGTTCGGCCTGCCGTTCCCCGAGGAGTTCGGCGGTATGGGCGGCGACTACTTCGCCCTGTGCCTGGCGCTCGAGGAACTCGGCAAGGTCGACCAGAGCGTGGCCATCACCCTCGAGGCGGGTGTCTCGCTCGGCGCGATGCCGATCTACCGCTTCGGCAACGACAAGCAGAAGACCGAATGGCTGCCCCAGCTCACCAGCGGACGGGCGCTGGCCGGTTTCGGCCTCACCGAACCCGACGCGGGCAGCGACGCCGGCGGCACCCGCACCACCGCGATCGAGGACGGCGAGAGCTGGGTGATCAACGGCGCAAAGCAGTTCATCACCAACTCCGGCACCGATATCACCCGCCTGGTCACGGTCACCGCGGTCACCGGGCAGACCGGCGGCAAGAAGGAGATCTCCACCATCCTGGTGCCGACCACCACGCCCGGTTTCGTCGCCGAACCGGCCTACAACAAGGTCGGCTGGAACGCCTCCGACACCCATCCACTGAGCTTCACCGATGTGCGGGTGCCGAAGGAGAACCTGCTCGGCGAGCGCGGCCGTGGCTACGCCAACTTCCTGCGCATCCTCGACGAGGGCCGCATCGCCATCGCCGCGCTCGCGGTGGGCGCAGCCCAGGGCTGCGTCGACGAGAGCGTGCGCTACGCGGGCGAGCGTCAGGCGTTCGGGCAGGCCATCGGCCGCAATCAGGCCATCGCGTTCAAGATCGCCCGGATGGAGGCGCGCGCCCACGTCGCGCGGACCGCCTACTACGACGCGGCCGCGCTGATGCTGGCGGGCAAGCCGTTCAAGAAGGCCGCCTCGATCGCCAAGATGGTCGCCAGCGAGGCGGCGATGGACAACGCGCGCGATGCCACGCAGATCTTCGGCGGCAACGGATTCATGAACGAATACCCCGTGTCGAGGCACTACCGTGACAGCAAGATCCTGGAAATCGGTGAGGGCACGACGGAGGTGCAGCTGATGCTGATCGCAAGGGAGCTCGGGCTGTGAGCGAAGCACGGCGGGTCGTCCAGCGTGGGTTGTGGTTCGAGGAGTTCGAGATCGGGACGATCTACGAGCACCGGCCTGGCCGCACCATCACCGAGGCCGACAATGTCCTGTTCACCACGCTGACCATGAACACCCAGGCCCTGCACCTGGACGCGGCCTTCGCCGACGCGCAGCCGCCGTTCAACCAGCGGCTGGTGAACTCGATGTTCACGCTGTCGACGCTGATCGGCCTCTCGGTCGCCCAGCTCACCCAGGGCACCCTGGTGGCCAATCTCGGCTTCTCCGAGATGTCGCTGCCCGCGCCGCTGTTCCACGGCGACACGATGTACGCCGAAACGCTGGTCACCGACAAGCGGGAGTCGAAGAGCCGTCCGGGTGAGGGCATCGTCAGCCTCACCCACACCGCGCGCAACCAGGACGGCGTGATCGTGGCGAAAGCCGTGCGGCAGACGCTGGTCAGGAAGGCGCCTCCGGCATGAGCGGGCAACGCCCGGAGGAACTGGCGTGCCGCACCATCCCCGGGCGCCCCGGCCCGCCGAAAGGACACAGCATGACGATGACGGGAGACAGCGTGAGTGCCTGGGAGCCGAGCGGACCGGCGTGGTTGTTCTGCCCGGCCGACCGGCCCGAGCGCTTCGCCAAGGCCGCCGCAGCGGCCGATGTGGTGATCCTCGATCTCGAGGACGGAGTCGCCGCGGGCGACAAGGCCACGGCCAGGAAAGCGCTCATCGAGACCCCACTCGACCCGCAGCACACCGTGATTCGCGTCAACGCGGCCGGCACCGACGAGTACGCGGCCGACCTGGCCGCCCTCGCGCAGACCGCCTACCGGCGCATCATGCTGCCCAAATGCGAATCGGCCGAACAGGTTCGAAGCCTGGCTGGGTACGAGGTCATCGTGCTGATCGAGTCGCCGCTCGGTGCGGTTCGCGTGGCGGAATCGGTCGCGGCCGAGAACGCGATCGGCGTGATGTGGGGCGCCGAGGACCTGGTCGCCGGTCTTGGCGGCAATTCCAGCAGGCATGCCGACGGCAGCTACCGCGATGTCGCGCGGCACGTGCGCTCGGCGAGTCTGCTGGCAGCCAAGGCCTTCGGCCGGTTCGCCCTGGATTCGGTGTTCCTGAACATCAAGGATCTGGAGGGGCTGGCGGTGGAGACGCTCGACGCGGTGGCCGTCGGCTTCGATGCGAAGGTGGCCATTCATCCGAGTCAGGTGGCGGTGATCCGCGAGGGCTACGCGCCGGATCCGGACGAGATCGGTTGGGCACGCAGGGTTCTCGCTGAGGTACCCAATCACCGCGGCGTCTTCGCGTTCGAAGGCCGTATGGTCGACGCCCCGGTTCTGCGGCACGCCGAGCAGATCGTCCGCCGGGCCCGCTGAGTACATCCCGGCGCGCCGGGTAACCATTCGCCGGAGACCCCGGTTCACGTGCAATCCAGAGGAGGACATCCGGTGCAACCGCAATGGGAGCCCAACGCCCAGGACATCGCGTCGGCACGGATCACCGGCTTCGCCGCCTTCGTCAGCGCGAGGACCGGCAAGGCGTACCCCGACTACCAGGCACTGTGGCAATGGTCGGTCGACGACATCGACGGGTTCTGGCAGGCACTGTGGGACTACTTCGAACTCGGTGAGACCGCCGGCGAGGTGCTCGGCTCGCGGGAGATGCCCGGCGCGCGGTGGTTCCCCGGCACGCGGCTGAACTATGTCGACCAGATCATCCGCATGGCCCAGTTCGGCCGCCCCGCGATCATCGCCCTGCACGAGGACGCCGAGCCGCGGGAGATCGCCTGGTCCGAGTTGATCGAGCAGGTCACGGTTTTCGCGCGAACGCTGCGTGAGCAGGGCGTCGAGGCGGGCGACCGGGTGATCGGCTACCTGCCGAATATCCCGGAGACGATCGTCGCCTTCCTCGCCACCGCGAGCATCGGCGCGGTGTGGAGCGCGTGCGGGCAGGACTACTCGGCCAAGGCGGCGCTGGACCGGCTCGGCCAGCTCGAGCCGACCGTGCTGGTGACCGCCGACGGCTACCGGTTCGGCGGTAAGCAGCACGACAAGCGCGCCGACATCGCCGCGCTGCGGGACGGACTGCCCAGCTTGCGCGCCACCGTCGCGGTGTCGCAGCTCGGCCTCGACGTGCCGGACAGCGTGGCGTGGTCCGACGCTGTCGCCGAGGTCGGCCTCGGCGTCATCGACACCACCGCGGTCGATTTCGATCATCCGCTGTGGATCGTCTTCTCCTCCGGCACCACCGGCCTGCCCAAGGGCATCGTGCACGGGCACGGCGGTGTGCTGCTCGAGCACCTGAAAGCCGTGGCGCTGCAATCTGATATCGGGCCCGATGACACGTTCTTCTGGTACACCAGCCCCAGCTGGATGATGTGGAACTTCCAGGTCGCCGGGCTACTGGCCGGGGCGACCATCGTCACCTACGACGGCAGCCCGGCCGCGGGTGCGCCGGATGCGCTGTGGCGCCTCGCCGCTCAGGTGCGCGCCACCGTCCTCGGAACCAGTCCCGGCTATGTCCTCGGCTGTATCAAGGCGGGCTCCGTTCCGCGCACCGACCACGATCTGTCGGCCCTGCGCACCGTCGGCATCACCGGGTCGGCGCTGCCGGTGTCGAGCGCGCTGTGGCTGAACGAGAACGCGGGCGAGCATGTGCAGGTGAACTCGATCAGCGGCGGCACCGACGTGGTGTCGGCCTTCATCGGCGGCGTGCCCACCGTGCCGGTCTGGCCCGGCGAGCTGTCGGCGCCGTATCTCGGTGTCTCCCTCGACGCCTTCGACGAGCAGGGTAAACCGGTGCACGGCGAGGTCGGCGAGCTGGTGGTGACCGAGCCGATGCCGTCGATGCCGGTCAGTTTCTGGCGCGACGAGGACGGAAAGCGCTACCACGACGCCTATTTCGACACCTATCCCGGCGTGTGGCGGCACGGCGACTGGATCACCCTGACCGAGCACGGCAGCGTCGTCGTGCACGGCCGCTCCGACTCCACCCTCAACCGGCACGGCATCCGCATGGGCAGCGCCGACATCTACCAGGTCGTCGAACAGTTCCCGGAGATCGCCGAGGCCTTGGTGATCGGCGCCGAACAACCCGACGGCGGCTACTGGATGCCCCTGTTCGTCGTCCTCGCCCCCGGCGCCGAACTCACCGACGACCTGAAAACCCGCCTCGCCACCGCGATCCGCACCGAGGTCTCCCCCCGCCACGTCCCCGACGAGATCCGCGAGGCCCCCGGCATTCCGCACACCAGAACCGGCAAGAAACTGGAAGTCCCGATCAAGAAACTCTTCCAGGGTGCTGACGCGAGCCGCGTCGTCGAACGCAGCGCCGTCGACGACCCGGCGCTGCTGGACTGGTTCGCACAAATCACCCCACCCCACAAGCTCTGAGAGCTCGCTACGGACGCCCGCGAAGGGCGGTGCCTGATCACCCGCAAAGCGCTCGGACACGCTGCAATACACTTCGCGTATGAATGTCGGCGAGTCTCGTGGAGCACGTGGATCGGTAGTCGGCGGGGCGAAGGATGGTGTGCGGCGGCGGCCGAAGAATCGGCGTGCGCAGATCGCGGCCAGCTCGGCGATGGCATTCGGCGCGGCCGGATACCACGGGGTGAGCATGGAGGACATCGCGGCCGGGTTAGGCATCAGCTCGGCCGCGCTGTACCGGCACTACCCGAGCAAGTACGCGCTGTTCCGGGAGGAGCTGCTGCGGGTCGGGCAGGCCTTCACTGCCTCGATCGCCGCATCCGTCGACGCGACACCGACCGCGGCGGAACGGTTGCGGCACATGCTGACCGGGCTCATCGGCGCGACGATGGAGAACCGGGCGACGGTCACGCTGGTGCGCTGGGAGGGCCGCTATCTGGAACCGGCCGATCGGCTGGTGCTCGACGAGCAGCGCGCCTGCGTGCAGGTCGCGCTCGACGAGCAACTGGCCGTGCTGCGCCCCGAGCTGACCGCACCGGATCTACGGATGCTGTCGACCGCGATGTTCGGCGTGATCACCAGCATCGCCGACCATCACGCCGCCCTGCCGGCCCGCACACTGAACCGGCTGCTCGGCGCGGCCTGCCTCGCCCTGGCCGAGAGCGGATTGCCGCCCGCGGCAACGATTTCGGAGCAGCCGGCCCAGGTCGAGATCCCGGACTCGTTCAAACACGAACTACTGCTGCGCAAAGCGGTCGAGCTCTTCCACGAACGCGGCTACCCGAACGTCAGTGTCGAAGACATCGCCTCGGCCGCGGGTCTGTCGGCCGCCTCGGCGGTCTACCGCTTCTACCGCGGCAAGAGCGACATCCTCGCCGCCGCCTTCCGCCGCGCGGCGGACCGCGTCTCCGGCGCGATCGGCCCCGCCGTCGCGAACACCCCCGACAGCGGCGCGGCGCTCGGTGTCCTGATCGACCAGTTCGTGACCGACACCTTCGACGAACGCGCACTCGCCGTCGTCTACTACGCCGAATTCGGGCACGTCCCCGCCGAGGAACGCGCGGTCCTGCGCAATATCCAGCGCCTGAGCGTCCAGGAATGGGCCCGCCTGGTCCGCGAGGAGCGTCCCGAACTCTCCGCCGCCGAGTCCCGCTTCCTCGTCCACGCGGCTTTCGCCATGGTCATCGACCTAGGCCAGGCCTTCGCGGGCGACCCGATCGCCTGCCGCGCCAGAGTCGCCTACCTCATGCGCCGAGTCCTACTCGGCTGACCTGCGCATTTCACCCGCTGCGGGTGAGGTGGAACGGGGCGGAAGCGATTTATGGTGGCTGTCGATACGCTCGAACGGAGAGTGGATGGATGGTCTCGCGGGTGAATACGGCGGACTGAGCAGGCGTGGGCTGCTCGGGCTCGGCGCTGCGGGTGTGATGGCCGCGGCGCTGCCCGGTTGCGGCGGTGACGAGCCGGAGCGGGGTCCGAGGCGGACCACCGGGCCGCCGGACGTTCTCGCGCTCGCCATCGACGCCTACATCTTCGGCTATCCGATGATCATGCTGGACATGTTGCGGGCGGCGAGCGGGCCGACGAACACCGTCGATCACAGCGGGCTGCCCGATCCGGACACGCGCATCGCCCGGCTCAGCCACGACATGGTCTATTCGCAGGCCTGGCTCAACCTCGCCGACGAGCCGCTGGTGCTGCAGATACCGGAGATGGAACCCGGCCGGTTCTGGCTGTTCCAGGTGCTCGACGGGTGGGCCAACACCGTGCACGATCTGACCAGCCAAGATCCACGCACCTCCGCCGACAGCAAAGGGCCGCCCTACACCTATGTCATCACCGGACCGGGGTGGTCGGGAACGGTGCCCGCGAACACCACCCGTTTGTCCATGCCCGCGGTGATGTCGACGATCGTGGGCCGCATCCAGATCAACGGGCCGGGAGACGCGCCCCGGGTGAACGGCCTTCAGCAGCAGATCAAGCTGATCCCGTTGAGTGCCTGGCAACGCGGCGAATTCGACAGCACCGTGAGCCGCTTCCAGCCGATCTATCGCGGGCCGGAACCGCCGGTGAAGCGGATCGCGGCAATGGACGGCCGCACCTACCTCAATCGCCTGTGCCGGCTCCTGCTGACCACACCGCCCGCACCCGCCGACGCCCCACTGATGGGGGAGATCGCCGCGATCGGGGTACGGCCGGGTGGCACCGTCGACGGTCAGCCCGTCGACGTGCTCGACGAGGCCGTGCGCCAGGCGAATCGCCGGATCGTCGACTGGCGCGACCCCACCGCCCGGCACGTCAACGGCTGGGAAATCCCGATCGACCTGGGCGCCTACGGCATCGACTACCTGCGCCGCGCGGCGGTCGCGATGCGCTCCCCTGGCGTCGCCCCGATCCGCAACGTCCTCTACGCCACGCTCTGGTCCGCCCCCGCCACCGACGACCAGGGCCGTCCCCTGCGCTATCGCATCCGCTTCGCCCGCGACCAATGGCCACCGGTAGCGGCCTTCGCCTCCCTCACCGCCTACGACCCCCAGGGCTTCCTGGTCCCCAACCCGAACGCGATCTACGCCGTAGGCCACGTCCCCCCACCCGTGGCCGCACCCGACGGCTCGATCGACATCGCCATCCAATACGAGGACCCACGACCCCGCGTCCCCACCGGAAACTGGCTCCCCATCCCACCCACCGGCGACTTCTCCCTCACCCTGCGCCTCTACGCCCCGAAAGAAGCAGCCATCGACGGCACCTGGCAGCCACCGCCGATGACCCGCGCGGACTGAAGCGCGGATCAGCCTTCGTTGGCCATGGCGGCGATGAGGGAGTTGGGGCGCATGTCGAGCCAGTGGGATTCGACGTACTGGAGGCAGGAGGTGCGGGTGGCGGCGCCGAAGGCTACGGTCCAGCCGCCGGGGACGGCGGCGAAGGTGGGCCAGAGGGAGTGTTCGCCTTCGGCGTTGACCAGGACGTAGAACTGGGCGTTCTCGTCGTCGAAGGGGTTGCTCATGGGATCTTCCTTTCGGCGGGGGTGCTGAGGTCGAAGGAGTCGCTCGGGGTGTCGGGGGCGGCGGTGAGCAGGCCGAGTGCGCGGGAGAAGCGGCGAAGCAGGGTTGCGGCGGTGCGGTCGTCGAAACGGTCTGTGCTGTATTCGATTTCGAGGCCGAGATTGCCGTCGGGGTCGGGGTTGGCCGCGACGATGAAGTGCACGCCGTCGGCGACGGTCGAACCGTCGAAGCGCAGCGCGGTGAGTTCGAGGCCGGGGACGCCGAAGGTGCCGGTGTCGAGGTAGCTCAGTGTCACCTCGCCCAGCGGGCCGGTGGCGGCACACGACTCACTGGTGGCTGCGGTGGCCGAGGCGACCATGGGATCGGGTTCGGCACAGAGTATTTCGGAGAGGGTGGTGGCGCCCGCGACGGCGGAGCCTGCCTGCCAGGCGAGCATGACCGTCATCGCGGCCCGGACCACCGCGAACGGCGGGACCGCGTGCCTGCGGGACAATTCGGCGATCCGCGCGCCGATCCCGGCACCGATCCGGGCTCGCATGCTCGCGCCGCGAACCGGGAACGATTCCAGTGCACCGGTTCGCACCGAACCCACAGTCCCGAGGCGGACCAATGCCGCTGTGGTGCCGTCGATTTCCCAGCGCGCCAGCTCGCCGGTGCGGAACATGCGTTCCCCGGGGATACCGAACGGGTTGGACACGAACCGATCGGCGGTCGCCACCGGGTCGTCGCGATATCCGCGGGCCAGTTGCGCGCCGGACAGGTACAGCTCGCCCGCGACGCCGGGGCTCGTCGGCCGCAGGCGCGGGTCCAGCACGTAGACGCGGCGGTTCCATTCGCGGACCCGCACGGCGGGCGGCTCGGGGATGTCGGTGCGCGGTGCGGCCGGATAGGTGAGGGTGACGGTGGCCTCGGCCCGGCCGTAGTCGTGGTGCAGCCGGGCGCCCGCCACCGCGCCGAAGGCACGGACCTCGGCCGCGGTGAGCGGCGCACCGAGGACGACGACGCTGCGCAGCGAGGCGATCTCGGCGCGCAGGCCCGCCCGGTGGACGTGCTCGGTGAAGGCGGCCAGGCGCTGCGGGGTGAAGTCGGCCGCGGTCACGCCGTAGTCGGCGACCAGGCCGGCTAACCGGACCGGATCGGGTGGTTCGGTGAGGACGACGGTCGCGCCGACCCGCAACGGCAGCACAGAGCCGTGCCATTCGGTGACCTCGCCGATGGCCGCCTGATGCAGGTAGACGTCGCGGTTGGTGAAGGCGTGACGACCCTGGACGCCGGTCAGCCGGTGCACCGCGGCGATGTGACTGATCGTGATGCCCTGGGTCGCGCCGTGCGGATACAGCATGAACGCGGGATGCTCCGGCAACACCGGCGCGCGGCGTTCGGCGCGGGTGATCGGTTCGTCGGAGTAGTCGGCGAGCGGCACCTCGTCGACGACGACGGCCGGAATGTCGTACAGCGCACTGTGATCGCGGTCGCGCACGGTCAGCACGAGTGCGGGGTTGGCGACCGGTGGTAAGACAGCCGTCGTGGTGTCGACGGGCACGACGGCGCCGCCCGCTTTGAGGACGGCGTACATCGCGACGATCAACTCCACCGAGCGCGGAACATCCACGAGCACCGGCGCTTCCGGGCCGATGCCGAGCGCGGTCAGGTGCCGGGCCAGCTGGTTGGTGCGCCGGTCCAGGTCGCCGTAGGTGATGATCGAGGCCGGGTCACCCGTGCTCGGGGTGTACACGACCGCCGGGTCGAAAGGGGTCGCGGCGGCCTGCGCTTCGAATTCGTCGAGCAGCAGCTCGCCGGGGAGCCCGCCAAGGCGCGGCGCCTCGGAGCCGAGCTGGTCACGGTCGTCGACGCGGCCGACGAACTCGAGTTCCGCGGTCCAGCCGTCACCCGGCGGCCTGCGGCGCACGAGGTCGCCGGTGGCGAACATCCGGTCGTCGACCGGGCCGATCGGATTGGCGAGGAAAGTGGCCGCGGTGGCCTGCCTGCCGAGGTAGCCGCGCGCCAATTGCACACCGGAGACGTAGAGTTCGCCGACCTCGCCGTCGGGGACCGGGCACAGGTGCTCGTCGAGGATCAGCAGTTCGACATCGTCGGCGGCCGAGCCGAGCGGCACCACCTCGAGGTCGGCGCCGGTGACCTCGTGTGCCACGACCTCGCCCGCGGTCTCGGGCCTGCCGTAGACGTGCCACAGCGTCGCGCCGCTCACGGCGCGTAGGGCGGCGGCGGTCTTGGCGGGCAGTGGTGCGCCGCAACTGAGCACGACGCGCAGGGAATCGAGGCGCTCTTCGGCATCGGGCAGTGCGGCGAGTGCGGCGAGCTGATCGGGATCGAAACAGGCCGCGGTGGCTCCGGTCTCGGAGATCGACCGGGCAAGGGAGCCGCTCGTCGGGAGGACGAGGGTGGCGCCGGTCTGCAGGGCGAGCAGCATCTCCCCCACGGACGCCTGACCGGTCAGTGGCGCGTGCCAGAGCACGGTGTCACCGGGGCCGACACCGCAGAGCCGTTGCCGCCACACCGAATTGGCCTGTGCGGCGCGGTGTCCGACGACGACCGCGCTCGCCGCCGCCACATCGACAACGAGGTAGGCCGAATTGTCGGCCCCCGGCCCCGGCAGCTCGTCGGCCGCGATGTCACCGACGGGTTCGGTATCGATCGCCAGCGCCGGGACACCGTTCGACGGGGGTGTGCCCGGCGCGGTGATCATCAGAACGGGCGCCGCCAGCGACACCGTGCGCTGCCGCTCGTCGGCGGGGGCACCCGGGTCGAGCAGGACGAACGCGCCGCCCGCTGCGATCACCGCGTGCACGGCGACGACCAGCTCGGCCGAGCGCGGCAGCGACACCGCGACGGTGGTCTCCGGTCCGACGCCGCGTGCGGCCAGGCAGGCCGCCAGCGCGTCGACCCGCTCGCCGAGCTCGCCGTAACTGAGCTCGGTCTGCCCGTCACGCACCGCGACAGCGTCGGGATCGTGGCGGAGCTGGGTGGTGAAAGCGGCGAGCAGCGTCGCCGGGTCACGCCTGCGCTCGTCCTCGGGGTCACGCAGCAGCGCGTCGATCGAGACAGCGGCCGTGACCGAATCCGTGTGCGACATCAGAGTTGTCCTTCCGTGTCGTCAGCCGACCCCGACCCGGCGATCACCGCGGCGGCATCGGTCACCAGTGTTTGCAAAGTGGTGGTGAGTCCGGACGCGCCGAGTGCGGCGAGCACGCCGGGCACCAGCCCGGCCAGCGCGACGTTCACCAGCGCTTCGGGTTTCATCGCGGCGCCCATCGCCTTGCTCACCGCGGTGAGCTTGGCGTCGAGCGCTGCGAACGAGATGGCGTGCTCGCCGTGGGCGAATGCCACGGTCGCCGGCGCGAGCCGGGCCGCCGAGCCGACGAGGCCCGGCAGATCGGCAACGGTGTAGGTGCGGGGACGCGGTGTCTGCTCCGCGTCGGTGCGCACGTCGATCGCCCGCACCACCACGGCCGGGTCGGCCGCGACGGCCGCGAGGACCTTGCGGAACCGTTCGGCCAGTACCCGGATGGTGGATGCGTCGAAAAGATCTGTGGCGTAGCCGAAGTGCACGTCGAGACCGTTCAGCGCACCGTCGGCGTCGTAGCGCTGCAGGGCGGTCAGGTGCAGGTCGAACTTGGCTTCGCCTAGTCCTGGGTCCAGGGTCTGGACGTGCAGGCCGGGTAGTTCGATGCCGCCCGGTGGCATGTTCTGGAAGGTGAGCATCACCTGGAACAGCGGGGTGTAGGCGCCCGAGCGGGTCCGGCCCATGGCATCGACGACCTGTTCGAACGGGACGTCGGCGTGCGCGATGGCGGCGAGGTCACGCCGCCTGGCCTGGGCGAGCAGGTCGGTGAACGGCGCTCGCGTGTCCACTTCCGTGCGCAGGACGACGGTGTTGACGAACATGCCGACCAGGTCGTCGAGTTCGCGGGCGCCGCGGCCTGCCACCGGCGCGCCGATGGTGATGTCGGCGCTGCCGGACTGTTTGGCCAGCAGCACCGCAAGGGCGCTGTGCACCAGCGTGAACAGGGTGGTGCCGTTGGCGCGGGCGACCTCGTCGAGTCGGCGGGTGAGCTCGGCATCGACCTCGAACCGCTCTGCGGCGCCGCGCATCTCGCGCCGGGTGGCCCGGGGCCGGTCGGTGGGCAGCGTGAGGAGTTCGGGCGCACCGGCCAGTTCGCGGGTCCAGTAGGTCAGCTGCTGGGCGAGCACGCTGTCCGGGTCGCTGTCGGCGCCGAGCAGCTCGTGCTGCCAGGCGCTGAAGTCGCTGTACTGGATTTCCAGTGGCGCCCAGCCGGGTTCGCGTCCTTCGGTGCGGTCGACGTAGGCGCGCACCAGGTCCCGGGTGAGCGGGGCGATGGAATAGCCGTCGGCGCTGATGTGGTGCACCACGACGACGAGGACGTAGTCGCCCGCACCACGACCGGTCGCAGCGGAGCGTGACCACGCAGAGTCCTCGGGAGTGGCGCCCTCGGACGCTGCGCCGAGGCCATAGAGCGCTACCCGGACCGGCGGTGCGGCGGTGATGTCGAACGGCTGCGCGACCAGGGCGGCGATCCTGGCCTCGACATCGGCGGGCGAGACCGGGATCGGGGTCAGTTCGACCGCTGCGGACCAGGCGGGCATCACCTGCTGGACCGGGCCCGCAGCGGTGTCGGGGTAGCGGGTGCGCAGGGTGTCGTGGCGGGCAAGCAGGTCGCCGACCGCCGATTGCAGGGCGGGCAGGTCGAGGTCGCCGGTGAGCCGGATGGCGGCCGGGATGTGGTAGGCCGCCGACTGGGGCGAGAGCTGGTGCAGCACCCACATGCGCTGTTGCGCGGGCGAGAGCACCGCGGGACCGTCACCGGTGCGCCGGGTCAGCGGCGGACGGGCGACCGAGCGGTCGATGCTGCCGAGCCGTTCGGCCAGCGCGGCCACGGTCGGTGCGTCGAACACCGCGGCCACCGGCACCTGCGCACCCAGCGCTACGCCGAGCCGCGCCGCAAGGCGGGTCGCCATCAGCGAGTTGCCGCCGAGGGCGAAGAAGTCGTCGTCCAGCCCTGCGCTCGCGCAGCCGATCACCTCGGCGAAGGTCTGCGCGACCAGCTGTTCGGTCGCGGTGACCGGCGCACGGAAGGCCGCCTCGGTGAACTCCGGTTCGGGCAGCCGAGCCCGGTCCACCTTGCCATTGGCATTGAGCGGCAACGCGTCGAGCACGACCAGCACGGCGGGCACCATGTACGCGGGGAGCTCGGCGGCGAGTTCGCCCCGCAGCCGGGCCGCGATCGCCGGCTCGTCACCGGGCGTCAGATCGGTGACAGCGGCGTAGGCGATCAGGCGCGAACCGGCCCGTTCGTCGGTCTTGGCGATCGCGACCGCGGCGCGAACGTCGGCGCAGCGCAGCAAGGCAGTCTCGACCTCGCCCAGCTCGATCCGGAACCCACCGATCTTCACCTGGAAGTCGGCACGCTCCAGGTACTCGAGGGTGCCATCGGCACGCCAGCGGACGATGTCGCCGGTGCGATACATCCGCGAACCGTGGGCAGGCTCGGCATCGGCAGATACGGCGCCAGGTGCAGGAGCCCCGAACGGGTTGGCGACGAAGCGATCGGCGGTGAGGGCCTGGCGGCCGTGATAGCCGCGCGCCAGCTGGTCACCGGCCAGGTAGAGCTCACCCGCGACGCCGATGGGTACCGGGCGAAGGCGGGCGTCGAGGACGTAGAGGTCGCTGTTCCAGGCCGGGGTGCCGATCGGAATCGCGTGCGTGGGGTCCTGTGCCACTTCGTATTCGGTGATGGACACTGCCGCCTCGGTCGGCCCGTACAGGTTGTGCAGGCTGGCCGCGGTGCCGGTGGCGCGGAACTGGGCGGCGGTGGTGGCGGGCAGTGCTTCGCCGATAGCGAGGACGGCACGTAGGGAGTCCGGAAGTCCGGCTTCGGTGGCCAGCAGCATGCCGACCAGCGACGGCACCGCGTGCAGGACCGTGACGCCGTGGCGGGTCATGGTGGCGCGGAGGCGATCCGGGTCGCGTTCGTCGCCGGGACGGGTGACGATCAGGGCGCCGCCGGAGGTCAGCGGGGACCAGAATTCCCATACCGACAGGTCGAAGGTGGCGGGGGTCTTCAGCAGGACGCGGTCGGTGCCGGTCATGGTGAAGCGGTCGTGTAGCCAGGCCAGCTGGTTGACGATCGCGGCGTGCGGCACGGTGACGCCCTTGGGCAGGCCGGTCGAACCGGACGTGAAGATCACATACGCGGGGTGCTCGGGGCGCAGGGACGCGGTGCGTTCGGCATCGGTGACCGGGTGGTCCGAGAGTGCTTGCAGCGCCCGGTGGTCCAGTTCGAAGACCGGCACATCGACGACGAGTGGCAGACCGTCGGCCGCGGTGGTGAGGACGCACAGCGGGGCCGCGGTGGACACGATGTAGGCGATACGGTCGACCGGGTGATCGGGGTCGATCGGCACGTAGGCGCCGCCCGCCCGCACGACGGCGTGCATGGCGATCACGAGGTCGAGCCCGCGCCGCATGGCCAGCACGACGGTGCGTTCCGGGCCGACGCCCTCGGCGATCAGCAGCCGGGCGATCCGGTTGACGCGCGCGTCGAAGGCGGCGTAGTCGAGCGATTCGCCGGTTTCGCCGTCCACCAGCGCGAGCGCATCGGGGGTGGCGGCGGCCTGGCGGGCGCCGAGGTCGGCCAGGGTGGTCCGCTCGACCGGGTGCGCGGTGGCGTTCCAGGTGCCGAGCACCAAGGTGCGGTCGGCGCCGAGCAGATCGAGATCGCCGACGACGGTTTCCGGTGCGGCGGTGACGGATTCGAGCACCCGGCGCAGCTGATCGGCGAACCGTTCGGCGGTGCCGGCGTCGAAGAGATCAGACGCGTAGCCCAGCGCCATCTCGATACCGGCGGGTGCGCCGTCGGCGGTGTAGTGATCGAGCGCGAACAGGTGCAGGTCGAATTGGGCTACGCCGGAATCGAATTCGATGTCCGAGACGGTCAGCCCCGGCAGCTCGAGCTGACCGCGCTCGTGGTTCTGGAACGAGTAGCCGACCTGGAACAGCGGGTGCCGGGCGGTGGAGCGGGCCGGGTTGAGGAGTTCGACCAGTCGCTCGAACGGCACATCCGCGTGGGAGAAGGCGGCGATGTCGGCGGCGCGGGCGGCGCCGAGCAGGTCGGTGAAAGGCGCGTCGGCCGCGACCTGGGTGCGCAGCACCAAGGTGTTGACGAACATGCCGATGACCTCGTCGAGCTCGGCTTCGCCACGGCCGGCGTTGGGGGTGCCGACGGCGATGTCCGCCGTACCCGAAAGGCGTGCCAGCAGGGCGGCGAAGGCCGCGTGCACCACCATGAACAGCGTGGCACCCGCGCTACGGCCGAGGGCGACGAGCGCGGCGTGCAGATCGGCGTCGACGGTGAAATTCACCTTGTCGCCGCGCAGGCTCTGCCGGGCCGGGCGGGGCCGGTCGGTCGGCAGGGTCAGCTGATCGGGCAGCCCGACCAGCTGGTTCTTCCAGTAGCCGACCTGCTGGGCGGCAACGGATTCCGGGTCGGATTCGTCACCGAGCAGCTCGCGCTGCCACAGCGCGTAGTCGGCGAACTGCACCGCCGGGGGCGCCCAGCAGGGGGCGGTGTCGGCGAGGCGCGCGGTGTAGGCGCGCATCAAATCGGCGACGAACGGGGCAATCGAAGAGCCGTCAGCGGCGATGTGGTGCAGGACGGCGGCGAGCACGAATTCGCCCGCGATGGTCCCACCAGGTCCGGAGGTGGCAGTGGCGGAGCGTGACCCCGCATCACCGGATACAGCGCCCACCTGGAACAAGCACATCCGGACCGGGATCTCGGCGGTGACGTCGAAGGTGGTCGCCGCCAGGTCGCCGATCGCGCCGGACAGCTCGGCCGCGGTGACCGTGATCGGCGCGAGTGACGGAACCGCCTGTGCGGCAGTCATGATCGACTGCACCGGCGCGCCGTCGAATTCCGGGTAGACGGTCCGCAGTGATTCGTGGCGGGCGACCAGATCGCCCACTGCGGCTTGCAGCGCGGCGACATCGAGATCACCGGAAAGGCGCAGCGCGAACGGGATGTTATAGGCCACCGAGGCGCGGTCGAAGCGGTTCAGGAACCACATGCGCTGCTGCGCGGGCGAGAGCGGCAGCAGCTCGGGGCGGGCCCGGCCGACCAGTGCGGGGCGGTCGACCTTCGCCTGCGCGTCCACGGACGCGGCCAGCTCAGCGACGCGCGGCGTCTCGAACAGGGTTCGCACGCCGACCCGGCGGTCCAGCGCGGCGCCGATCCTGGCGACCGCCTTCGCCGCGAGCAGCGAGCTGCCGCCGAGGGCGAAGAAGTCGTCGTCGGCGCCGATGGGCTGGTCGTCGGCGGCGGTGCGGCCGAGTACCTCGGCGTAGACCGCGGCGATGATCTCCTCGGTCACCGTGGCCGGCTTGCGGTAGACGGTGGTCTCGAAGACCGGTGCGGGCAGCGCGGCCCGGTCCAGCTTGCCGTTGACGGTCAGCGGAATGCGCTCGACGGGCACGACGGCGGCCGGGAGCATGTGCTCGGGCAGCGTGCGGGCCAGTTCCTGGCGGATGGCGGCGGCGTCGATACGCCCGGTGCCCGGGCCGGCGACCAGGTAGGCCACGATCCGGGGCTCGTCGACCAGGTCGGTGCGCACCAGCACCGCGACCTCACGCGGAGCCACCGAGCTGTGCAGCAGCGCGGCTTCGATCTCACCGAGCTCGACGCGGAAACCGCGCAGGTTGACCTGCTGGTCCGCCCGGCCCAGGTACTCGAGATCGCCGAAGGCGGTCCAGCGCGCCAGATCACCGGAGCGGTAGGCCAGGCTGCCCGGCGCGCCGTACGCGTCGGCGACGAACCGGCTCGCGGTCAGCGCGGGACGAGCCAGGTAGCCGCGCGCCAATTGCGCTCCGGAGACATAGATTTCGCCGGGCACCCCGACCGGAACGGGACGCAGGCGCGAATCCAGCAGGCGCACGGTCAGTCCCGCGAGAGCACTGCCGATCACGCTGGCCGAACCGGTGTCCGGGGTGATCTCCCGATAGGAGGCGTGCACCGTGGTCTCGGTGATGCCGTACATGTTCACCAGACGCGGCGAGCGCTGGTAGCGGGCGAACCAGCCCGCCAACCGCTGCGGTTCCAGCGCCTCGCCACCGAAGATCACCGTGCGCAGCGCGTAGTCGGCGGGCTGGGCGGCCAGCTCGGCGCCGATGAGCTGGTAGAACGCCGACGGGGTCTGGTTGAGCACGGTCACCCGCTCGGCGAGCAGCAGCTCACGGAACTGCTCGGGCGAGCGCGAGGTGAAGTAGTCGACCAGGACCACCGAGCCGCCGGTCAGCAGCGCGCCCCACAGTTCCCAGACCGAGAAGTCGAAGGCGTAGGAGTGGAACATCGTCCACACGTCCGACGGGCCGAAGCCGAAGTGCCTGGCGCTGTTGTCCAGCAGTGCGAGCACGTTCGCGTGCGGAATCACCACGCCCTTGGGGCGGCCGGTTGAGCCGGAAGTGTAGATGACGTAAGCGGTGTTCGCCGAGGTCAGCGGCGCGCGGCGATCCGCGTCGGTCAGCGGTGCGGCCGAGTGGCCGCTCAGGGTGTCGGCGGCGGGGTCGAGTACCGGGCCGCCGAACCAATCGCGGGCCAGTCCGGTGCCGACGGTGGCGATCGCGCACAGCGGACGGGCGTCGTCGAGGACGTACTCGATGCGGTCGGCCGGGTAGTTCGGGTCGATCGGCAGGTAGCCGCCGCCCGCCTTGAGCACGGCGAGCAGCGCGACGGCCAGTTCCACCGAACGCGGAAGGGCAACGGCCACCAGTGTTTCCGGACCGACGCCTGCTCCGGCGAGCCGCCGGGCCAGACGGTTGGACCAGGCGTCGAGCTCACCGTAGGTGAGGGTGTCGCGACCCGCCTTCACCGCGACGGCATGCGGGTCGGCCGCGGCGACGTGCGCGAACCGGTCCAGCATGGTCTCGGTGTCCGAGGCCACCGAGCTGCCGGTGGTGGCCCAGTCGTGCAGGGTGCGCTGCTGTTCCTCGGCGCTGAGCAGCTGGATGTCACCGACGACGACGGTCGGGTCGGCGACGACGGCGGCCAGCACCTGGGTGAACCGGCGGGCCAGCACCGCGATGCTGCCCGCGTCGAACAGGTCGGCGGCGTAGGCGATTTCGATGGCCATGCCGTCGGCACGGCCGTCGACGTCGTCGGATTCGCGGACGGTGAACTGCAGGTCGAACTTGGCGACCGCGGCGTCGAAGTCGACGGGCGCGACCTTCAGCCCGGCCGCCTCGAGCGCGGGCACGGTGAAGTTCTGCAGGACCAGCGCCACCTGGAACAGCGGGTGCCGGTTGCGGGAGCGGGCCGGGTCCACCGCGTCGACGATCTGTTCGAAGGGGATGTCGGCGTGGGAGATCGCGTCGAGGTCGCCTGCGCGCACGGCGTCGAGGGTGGTCTCGAATTCGGCGCGCTGGTCGATCTGGCTGCGCAGCACGAGGGTGTTGACGAACATGCCGATCAGCCCGTCGAGCGCCGCCTCACCACGACCGGCGACGGGGGTGCCGATGGCGATGTCGCTGCCGCCGGAGAGCCTGGCCAGCAGCACCGCCAGCGCCGCGTGCACGGTGCTGAACAGGGTGGCCTCGTGCTTGCGGGCCAGTTCACGCAGTTCGCTGTGCAGATCGGAGTCGATCTGGAACCGGTGCACGCCGCCACGGAAGCTGGACTCGGCGGGGCGGGGGCGGTCGGTCGGCAGTTCCAGCTGCTCCGGGAGACCGGCCAGGCCGCGGCGCCAGAACGCCAGCTGGGTGTGTGCGAGGGAGGTGGGATCGGTTGCCTCGCCGAGGTTCTCGTCCTGCCAGAGCGCGTAGTCGGCGTAGTGGATCGGCAGCGGCGACCACGCGGGGGCGGTGCCCTCGCGGCGGGCGGCGTAGGCGGTCATCAGGTCGGCGGCCAGTGGGCCGAGTGAGAAGCCGTCGGCGGCGATGTGGTGGACCACCAGCACGAGGACGTGCTCGTCAGCCACGGCGAACAGAGCTGCGCGGAAAGGGATTTCGGTGGCGAGGTCGAATCTGATCGCGGCGCAGGACAACAGGCGCTCGGGCAGCTCGGCCTCGGTGATCGGCTCCGGCCGCAGGACGAGGCGTGCGGTGCCGGCGATCAGCTGCTCGGCGCCGTCCGGGCCGTCCGGGTAGCTGGTGCGCAGGGTTTCGTGCCGGTCGACCACGTCGGCGATGGCCGCTTCGAGCGCCGGGATGTCGAGCTCACCGGACAGGCGCAGGGCGACCGGGATGTTGTCGACGGCGTCGCCGGGGCCGTCGGCATCGGCGAGGTAGCGGTTCAGGAACCACATCCGGCGCTGTGCCGCCGACAGCGGAATCCGCTGTGGGCGTTCGCGAGTGGTGAGCGGGAGGCGTCGACCGGTGCCGCGCAGCGCGACGCACCGTTCGGCCATGGCTGCCACGGTCGGTGCGTCGAACAGCAGTCGCACGGGCACCTGGGTGTCGAGGACGGCGCCGAGGCGGGCCGCCACCTGGGTGGCATTGAGCGAGTTGCCGCCGAGGGCGAAGAAGTCGTCGTCGAGGCCGACTTCCCGGTCGGCGGGGAAACCTAGCACGGTGGCGAATGTGGTCGCCACGATCCGCTCCACCTCGGTGACGGGGGCGCGGAACACGGCGGCCTCGAAAACCGGCTCTGGCAGTGCCGAGCGGGCGAGCTTGCCGGAGGCGTTGAGCGGGAAGGCGTCGAGTTCGACGAACGCCGCGGGGACCATGTAGGTGGGCAGCGTGCGGGTGAGAGCGGCCTTCACCGCATCGGTGTCGATGTCCGTCGCCGCGACCAGATAGGCCACCAGCAGGTCGTCGCGGACGAGAACCGCCGCCTGCGCGACCTCTGCCAGGTCTGCCAGCGCGGCCTCGATCTCGCCGAGCTCGATCCGCAGACCGCGCAGTTTCACCTGGAAGTCGGTGCGGCCCAAGTACTCCAGCTCGCCATCGGCGGTCCAGGCGACCAGGTCACCGGTGCGGTACATGCGCGAGCCCGCCGCGGGGCGACCGACGGGTTCGGACGAGCCGACCGCGGGGCTCTCGGGAGTCCCCGCACCAGACACCGCGAACGGGTCGGCGACGAAACGGTCGGCGGTCAGGTCCGCGCGACCCGCGTACCCACGGGCGAGCTGGGCGCCGGCGAGGTAGAGCTCACCGGGGACGCCCACCGGGACCGGCCGCAGCCGCTCGTCGAGCACGTAGACGCGGGTGTTGTGGACGGGCTCACCGATCGGCACCGTGACGACATCGGCATCGACGACCTCGTGGAAGGTGACGTCGACCGCGGCCTCGGTGGGGCCGTACAGGTTGTGCACAGCCGCACCGGTGAGGCGGCGCAACAGCTGGGCGGGTGCGGGCGCTAGCGCCTCACCCGAGGCGAACACCATCCGCAGCGACGCGCACCGTCCGGTCGCCGTCCCGGTCACGTCCCCGGGGAGCGCACTCGCCGAGGCGCCGCCAGCGCTCGCGTCGTCGGCGAGTGCGGTCGAGGACGCGCCGAGAGCGGCGACGAACACCGACAGCATCGACGGCACGAAGTGGGCGACAGTGACCGACTCGGCGTCGATCAGGTCGGCCAGGTAGGCCGGGTCGCGATGACCGTCGGGCCGGGCCAGCACCAGCCGGGCGCCGATCTGCAAGGGCCAGAAGAACTCCCACACCGAGACGTCGAAGGTCGCCGGGGTCTTCTGCAGCACGGTGTCGGCGGCGGTGAGGCGGTAGGCGTCCTGCATCCACACCAGGCGGTTGACGATCGCGGCGTGCGAGACGACGACACCCTTGGGCTTGCCGGTCGAGCCGGAGGTGAAGATCAGGTAGGCGGCGTTCGCCGGTGTCAGGGTGGCGAGGCGGTCGGCGTCGGTGACCGGCTCGGCCGGGTAGCCGGCGGTGTCGAGCTGCTCGAACTCGAGCACGGGAATCGAAGCCGTCGCGGGCAGGTCGAGTTCGTCGATCGAGCGGGTGAGCACGCAGACCGGGTCCGCCGCGTCGATGACGTTCGCGAGGCGTTCGGCCGGGTGCTCCGGGTCCAGCGGCACGTAGGCGCCGCCCGCGGCGAGCACCGCGTACATGGCGACGACCAGGTCCGTGGAGCGGTACATGCCGATGGCCACGGTACGGTCCGGCCGGACGCCGATCGAGATCAGCAGGCGCGCGAGGCGGTTGACCCGCGCGGTGAAGTCGGCGTAGCTGAGCGATTCGTCCTCGCAGGTCACCGCGATCGCGCCCGGCGTGCGCGCTGCCTGGGCCGCGAACAGCGAGACCAGCGTCATGGACTCGTCGACCGGGTACTCGGTGGCGTTCCAGGTGTCGAGGATGCGGGTGCGCTCCGCGGCGGCGAGGAGGTCGATGTCGCCGATCACGACGCTGGGATCGGCGGTCACCGTGTCCAGCACCCGCAGCAGGCGGGTACCGAAATCTGTGATGGTTTGCGCGTCGAAGAGGTCGGTGGCGTACTCGAAGCGGGCGAGCAGGCCGTCGGTTGTCTCGCGCAAAGTCAGCTGGAGGTCGAATTTGGCTGTGTAGGTGTCGATCTCGATCTCGGCGGCGGTGAGGCCCGCCAGTTCGAGTTCGGTCTTGGTGTTGTTCTGGAAGTCGAGCATCACCTGGAACAGCGGGTGCCTGGCGGTGGAGCGCTCGGGGTTGAGCGCCTCGACGAGCCGGTCGAAGGTGACGTCGGTGTTGGCCAGGGCGCGCAGGTCACCGTCGCGGACGGTGCCGACGAGCTCGGCGAAGGTGGCGCCGGGGCTGACCTGGGTACGCAGCACGAGGGTGTTGACGAACATACCGACGAGCTCGTCGAGTGCCTGATCGCCACGGCCCGCCACCGGTGTACCGATCGAAATATCATGCTGCCCGGACAGTTTCGCCAGCGTGGTGGCGAAGGCGGCATGCAGCACCATGAACAGCGAGGCCTTGGTGTCGGCGGCGAGCGCGCGCAGCCGGTCGGTGATCGTGGCGGGCACGGCGAAGGTGTGGCGGGCGCCGCGGCCCGAGGCGACCGCGGGGCGCGGACGATCGGCGGGCAGGGCGAGCAGGTCGGGCAGCTCGGCGAGTTCGGTTGTCCAGAAATCGATCTGGCGCGCCATGGGTGAATCGGGATCGTCCTCGGCGCCGAGTGCGGCGCGCTGCCAGAGGGCGAAGTCGGCGTACTGCACCGGCAGCGGGGTCCATCGCGGCGCGGTGCCCGCGAGGTGGGCGGCGTAGGCCACCATCACGTCGCGGGTGAGCGGGGCGACCGACCAGCCGTCGGCGGCGATGTGGTGCAGCACCAGGACCAGGACGTGCTCGTCGGCGGCGGTGCGCAGCAGATGCAGGCGCACCGGCGGTTCCTGGTCGACCGCGAAGGGCACCGCGGCGACGGCGCGAATCCGGTCATCGAGCGTGGCCGGGTCGATGGTTTCGGGCTCGAGCGTGATCGTCAGCTGCCCGGCGGCGAGCACCTGCTGGAAGGGGATGCCGTCGACGGACGGGTAGCGGGTGCGCAGCGCCTCGTGGCGGGCGAACACCGCGGCGACCGCGGCGGTCATGGCGGCGTGGTCGAGCGCACCGGTCAGGCGGATGGCGGCGGCGATATTGTCGGCCACCGAATCCGCGTCGAACTGGTTGAGGAACCACATGCGCTGCTGCGCGTAGGACAGCGGAATCCGTTGCGGCCGTTCCCCCGCCACCAGCGGCAGGCCGGCCTGTGCCGACTCGCCCGCACCGAGGCCGGCGGCGAGCGCGGTGACCGTCGGCGCCTCGAACAGCACCTTGAGCGACACCGTCACACCGAGCGCGGCGCCGAGGCGCGCGACCACCTGAGTGGCGACCAGCGAGTTGCCGCCGAGGGCGAAGAAGTCGTCATCGGCGCCGACCTGCTCCACACCGAGCACCTCGCCGAACACCCGCGCCACCACGGTCTCCGCACCCGTCGCGGGCGCACGGAACGCACGAGCGGCGAACACCGGCTCGGGCAGCGCACGGCGGTCGAGCTTTCCGCCCGGGGTGAGCGGCAGGGCATCGATCACCACGAACGCGGACGGCACCATGTGCGCGGCGAGCAAGCCACGCAGTGCGGCCTCGATCACCACTACATCGACCTCGATCGTCTCCACAATCTCGCGTGGCGCGACCGCCTCGATACCAATGCCGGGCGGCTCCACACCCTCACGCGACACGACAGAGTCCACTTCGGCATCGACTCCGGCCGACCCGCGGTCGTGCGACGCAATAGCGCCCGCCTCGGCGCCGACCACGTCCGGCGCCACGGCCTCGTGCGACGAAACCGCGTTCACGACGTCCCCGATTCCATTGCCCCTCAGTACTTCTCGCGCATCGGAGGCACCCCGCCAGACGGCGTCAGCGTTGGCAGGCACCAGGTAGGCGACCAGCTGGTCACCACGGTGCGCGTCGGCGCGCACCACCACGACCGCCTGGCGCACCGACGGATGCGCGAGCAGGGCGGCTTCGATCTCGCCCAGTTCGATGCGGAAGCCGCGGAGCTTCACCTGGTCGTCGTTGCGGCCCAGGTACTCCAGGGTGCCTTCGGCGGTCCAGCGGACCAGGTCACCGGTGCGGTACATGCGTGCGCCCGGCTCCCACGGGCAGGCGACGAAGCGGCCCGCGGTGAGGGCTGCGCGGCTGCGGTAGCCGCGGGCCACCTGCGCGCCCGCGACGTATAGCTCGCCTGGTACACCGGCGGGGACCGGCCGCAGCCGGTCGTCGAGGACCCACTGGGCGATGCCGCGCAGCGGGGTGCCGAGGGTCAGCGGCGCGTGCGCGGACAGCGGGGCGCTGATATTGGTGGCGACCGTCGTCTCGGAGGGGCCGTAGGCGTTGACGAACGCGCGGGGCACGGTGCCCTCGGTCCAGCGGGCGACCAGGCCGGGCGGGCAGGCCTCGCCACCGACCATCACCATGCGCAGGTCGTCGAGCTGTGCGGGGTCGAGCACCGCCAGACCCGACGGGGTCATCAGGGCGTGGGTGACCTGCTCCTCGGCCAGCAGTTGCGCAAGGTCGGCGCCCACGTGGCGGCCCATCGGCGCGATCACCAGGGTGGCGGCGGAGTTCACCGCGAGCAGCAGCTCCATCACGGAGATGTCGAACGACGGCGAACCCACCTGCAGCACCCGCGCGTCGGGGGTGCCGAACATGCGGTCGGTCTCCTCGGCGGCGAATCCGGCGATACCGGCATGGGTCACCAGCACGCCCTTGGGCAGACCGGTGGAACCGGAGGTGTAGATGACGTAGGCCAGATGCTGGGCGCGCAGCGGGCGCACCCGGTCGGCGTCGGTGACCGGAGCGCTGGAGCGGGCGGCGCAGTCGGCCATCAGCTTCAGCTCGTCGAGGACCAGCCAGTCGGTGGGGCCGGGCAGCGCTGACTGCGCCGCGGACACTGTAAGACCCACGCGCGCACCGGAATCGGTGACCATATGGGTGATCCGGTCGAGCGGGTAGCTCGGGTCGACCGGCAGCCAGGCGGCGCCGGCCTTGGCGATCGCCCACACGGCCAGCACCGATTCGACCGAACGCGGAATCCCGACCGCGACAATGTCATCGGGGCCGACGCCCCCATCGATAAGCACCCGCGCCAGACGCGAGGACGTCCGATCGAGTTCCCGGTAGGTGAGGCTGCGGTCCCCGTCGGTGACCGCGACCCGATCCTGGTCCGCCGCGACGGCGGCGGCGAGGAGGTCGGGGAGCAGACCGGTGGCGGTGACGGGTGCGCCGCGCATGCCGGTGAGACGGGCCTGTTCGGCCGCCGACAGCAGCGGCAGATCGCCGACCGGCGTCTCGGGCGCGGACACGGCCGCGCCGAGCAGGCGCACGAAACGCGCCCCGAGGTCGATGATCTCGGCGTCGTCGAACAGGTCGGTGGCGTAGAGGGCGACGGCCTCGATACCCGCGGGTTCGCCTGCGGCACCGCGGCGTTCGGCGAGGGTGATCTGCAGGTCGAACTTGGTGATGTCGAGCTCGATCTCGTGCACCGCCACCGGGGTTCCGCCGAGCTCGAAGCTGGTGTCGAGTACGGCCTGGAAGTTCAGCGCCACCTGGAACAGCGGGTGACGGGCCTGCGAACGGGCCGGATTCACCACGTCGACCAGCCGGTCGAACGGGACCGTGGCGTGCGCGAACGCGGCCAGGTCGGTCTCGCGGGTGTGTTCCAGTGCCGCGGTGAAGCTCGCGGCCGGGTCGACCTCGGTGCGCAGCACGAGGGTGTTGACGAACATGCCGATCAGATCGTCGATCGCCCGGTCGCCGCGGCCCGCGACGCCGGTACCGATCGCGATGTCGGTGGTGCCGCCGAGCCTGGCCAGCAGCACGGCCAGCGCCGTGTGCAGCACCATGAACAGCGACGCGCCCGCCTGGTTGGCCAGCTCGGACAGCTGCCGGTGCAGGCCGGCGCCGATGGTGAAGCCGGTCCGGGCGCCGCGCATGCTCGGCTCGACCGGACGCGACCGCGCCGACGGGAGTTCCAGCTGATCAGGCAAACCCGCCAGAGTCCGTTCCCAGAAAGCGATTTCGCGCGCGGCCAGCGACTGTGGATCGGCCTCGGCACCGAGCAGTTCGCGCTGCCACAAGGCGTAGTCGGCGTACTGCACGCTCAGCGGCGCCCAGCCGGGCTCGATGCCCGCGGCGGCGGCCTGGTAGGCGGTGAGCACATCGCGCACGAGTACCTGCAGCGAAACACCGTCGGCCGCGATGTGATGCAGGACGACCGCCAGCGCGCACTCGTACGGTTCGTCCGCGACGACGAAGATGTGCGCGCGGAACGGCGCTTCGCGTTCGAGATCGAAACCGGCGCAGGCGAATCGGGCGAGTTCGGCGTCCAGGTCGGCGGCGGCGACCGTGGTCGGCTCACCGATCCGCACGATCCCGGCGTCGCGCACGACCTGCTCGGCGACCTCGCCGCCGGGCGCAGCCACCGGGGGGAACACGGTGCGCAGCGCCTCGTGCCGTCCGACGACGGCGGTCAGCGCGTCGACGAGCGCGGACAGATTCGCGGTGCCACGCAGCCGGACCACGAACGGCATGTTGTAGCCGGGCGCCGACGGATCGAATCGATTGAGGAACCAGATCCGCTGCTGCGCGGGCGAGAGCGGGATCATCGCGGGACGCGGACGCGCCGCGAGCACCGGCAGCTGGGCAGAGATCCCGGCGTCGGCGCGCTCGGCGATCGCGGCGGCCAGCCGGGCGGGAGTGGTCGCGCCGAACAGATCGCGCACGCCGAGCCGGCAGCCGAGGTCGGCGCCGAGCCGGGCGGCCACCTGGGTCGCGACCAGGCTGTTGCCACCCAGCGCGAAGAAGTCGTCGTCGCGGCCGATCCGGTCGAGCCCGAGGACCTCGCCGAACACCCTGGCCACCGTCTGCTCCACCGGACCGACCGGCTCGGCGTAGGCGACGACGATGCGGGCTGGCGCGGGCAGGGCCTTGCGGTCCAGCTTGCCGGAGGCGTTCACCGGCAGCGCGTCGAGCAGCACGAACGCGGCGGGCACCATGTACCCGGGCAGCGCGCGCAGCGCCGCCTCCCGCAGCTGCTCGACCGCGACCGTGCCCGGCTCGGCTTCCACGACATAGGCGACGAGCTGTTCGCCGACGCCCGCATCGCTGCGGACCACGACCACCGCGCGCACCGCGCCATCGACGCCTTCGAGCACGGCCTCGATCTCGCCGAGCTCGATCCGCAGACCGCGCAGCTTCACCTGGAAATCGGTGCGGCCCAGGTATTCCAGTTCACCGTTGGTCGTCCATCGCACCAGGTCACCGGTGCGGTACATGCGCGCGCCCGGCGCGGTCAGGTCGGCGACGAAGCGCCCCGAGGTGAGCTCGGGACGTCCGACATAGCCCCGGGCGAGCTGTACCCCCGACAGATACAGCTCACCCGGAGCCCCGACCGGTACCGGCCGCAGCCGCGAGTCGAGAACATGGAGCCGGGTGTTGAACACCGGCGCGCCGATCGGCACCGTGACCCGGTCGGCGTCGTTCACCTCGTGGAAGGTGACATCGACGGCGGCTTCGGTCGGGCCGTAGAGATTGTGCAGCCGCGCTCCGGTGAGCAGCCGCAGCCGCTGCGCCAGTGCAGCGGGCAGTGCCTCGCCCGAGGCGAAGACCAGTCGCAGCGACGTGCGCTCGGCGATTTCCTGCTGGGCGAGAAAGGCTTCCAGCATCGATGGTACGAAATGCGCGACCGTGACGCCGTGTTCGGCGATCACCTTACGCAGGTAACCGGGATCGCGGTGACCGTCCGGTTCGGCGAGCAGCAGGGTCGCGCCGATCTGCAAGGGCCAGCAGAACTCCCACACCGAGACGTCGAATGTCGTCGGGGTCTTCTGCAGCACCACGTCGATGCCGTGCAGCCGGTAGGTGTGCTGCATCCACACCAGCCGGTTGACGATCGCGGCGTGCTCGACCGCCACACCCTTGGGCAGACCGGTGGAGCCGGAGGTGAAGATGACGTAGGCCGGGTGACCGGGGCGCAGCGGCGCTGTGCGCTCGGCATCGGTCAGCGGGGTGTCGGCGTAGCCGGTGAGATCGAGGGCGTCGACGGCGAGCACCGGTAGCGCGTCGGCGCCGGGCGCACCGTCGCGGGTGGTGGTGAGGACGGCGGCCGGTGCGGCGGTGCCGAGGATGTGCGCGATGCGCTCGGCCGGATGATCCGGGTCGATCGGCACGTAGGCCGCGCCGGCGGCGAGTACCGCGTACATCGCGACGACCAGGTCGGGCGAACGCCGAATGCTCAGCGCCACCAGCGATTCCGGGCCGATACCGTCGGCGCGCAGCCGCCGGGCCAGCCGGTTGACCCGCTGGGCCAGCTCGCGGTAGGTCATGGTCGCGTCGTCGCCGGCCATCCGGACCGCGACGGCGTCGGGCGTGCGGGCGACCTGGGCCTCGAACAGCGCGGGCAACGTCGTCGCGGCCACCGCGCGCTCGGCCAGCGCGGCTTCGACGTCGAAGGTGGTCGCGTTCCAGATCTTGGTGCTGACCTCCAGTTCCAGCTCGGTCGCCACTTCGACGGCGGCGATCGAGGTGTCCAGGTCGGCGGCCGAGAGGCGCTCGAGGAAACCGAGGAACCGGCTGTGGTGGCGGGCCAGCGTGTCGGCGTCGTAGAGGTTGGGGTTGGCCTCGAAGTCGACGTGCACGCGATCGCGGTCGCCGTAGTAGACGTTGAGGCTCAGGTCCTCGATCGGGCCGGTGGACAGCACCCGGTAGCGGCCGGTGGTGGTGCCGAGGGTGAGGTCGCTGCGGAAGAGCATGAAGTTGGCGAGCGGGCCGAACAGCGCGCGCCGGGCGGGGCGGCCGTCGTCCTCGGCGTCGCGGCGGATGTCCTCGGCGCGGTAGCGCTGATGACGCAGCGCACCGGCCACTTCCACCCGCGCCGCGCGCAGCAGCTCACCCCAGGTGGTGCCGGCGCCCGCGGCGCCGGTGGGCAGGCGCAGCGGCACGATATTGGACAGCATGCCCGCCGAGCGGCGCATCACCGCGGTGGTGCGGGCGGTGACGGGCAGGCTCAGCACCGCGTCCGGGCGGTCGGTGAGCCGGCCGAGGTAGGCGGCGAAGGCGGCGAGCAGCACGGCCGAGATGGTCGAATCATCGCTGGCGGCAATGGTTTCCAGCCGGTCGACGAGCTTTTCCGACAGCCGGCCGCCGGTCACCAGGTTGATCGCGGCGCGCGGGGCGGTGCGGGTGTCGAGCCCGGTCGGGCTGTCCAGGCCCGCGATGCGCTCGGCCCAGTGTTCGCGATCGCCCGCGAACCGGGTGCTCTCGCGGTAGCGCTGTTCACCCTCGACGAGTTCGGCCAGGTCACCCGGCACGACCTCGCGTGCCGGGGTGCCGAGCATGCGCGCGGTGTAGAGCTCGGCGATGCGCTGGGAGTTGGTGAAGGCGCCGTAGCCGTCGAGCACGATGTGGTGTCCGCGCAGGTACCAGAACCAGCGCGCCTCGCCGACCCGCAGCACCGCGCCCGCCACCAGCCGGTCGGTGAGCAGGTCGATCGGGGCGCCGAATTCCGCGCGCATCCACTCGTGCGCGGCGGCGACCGGGTCGTCGTGGTGGCGCAGATCGATCAGCGGCAGCTCGGTCTCGACCGGGATGGCGTGGTCGACGACCTGGTACGGGACGCCGTCGGATTCGCCGATGCGCACCAGCGGGGAACCGTAGGCGTGCGCCGCCTCGGCCGTGACCTGTTGCAGCACAGCGGCATCCAGCTCACCGGTGATGTCGACGTACTGGGCGATGGTGATCGGGACATCGGGATCGAGCAGCTGCGCGTACCAGACACCCAGCTGGGCGGGGGTCAGCGGGAACGGCGCCGACGCGGTCTCCGCTTCCTGTGGTCGCGCGCTGAACCCACCCAACTCCGTACCGTGCACCAGAGCCTCCTCGAATCGCGAAAAAACAGCAGACCGAACGTTTTTCGGGCAGCACGAAGACACCTGAGTACTCCGTGAGACCGAGAAATTCGGCATGAGCGCAGTGGGCGTGACGCCACACTCGCGCAGGATCCCCGACAGATCATGTGGACGAGATCGACGACCTGGTCGGCCGTCGGCGCGACAGACGGTTCGTGTCCGTCGCGGGTGCCTAGCTGTTGATCGTTCCTCCAACATCGCGGCCGCGGCTCGAACCTCGCACCTCGGCGTTGTCACTTACATCACATGGCTGCCTGTCCATGCATTGCAGACACTAGGCGGTCGGTTAATAAAAAGGAACTTTTTCCGATAAAAAAACCGAACAAGCGTCCAGTCGGTTTGGAGGGTAGCCCGCGACCTGGGCATCAGTGTGTGCCACGCCACATCCGTGCCGGATGTGTGAGCTGTCACACTTTCAGAACCGGAGACTATGAGCCGAAACGTTGCATCTGCGTTGCATCGGCACCGAGGCGCCGGTCGAGCACCCGGATCTTGGCCTCGATCTGCGCATACAGTGGCGAATCGCGGTCGACGGTGGCCCGGTACGCGGCCCATGCGGCGGCGTCGTCACGGCCTTCCGGACCGGCCGTCCACCGGCGCAGCACGCCGGGATCGGCCGAAGCGAGCACCGCGGTGCGCAGCCGCACGCGAAGCTCGTCCCTGATGTCGCAAATGCCGGGAGCCGAGGATCGCGGGAGCACCGGACCGGCGTACAAGCGCAATGCGGATTCGATATCACCGGAGTCGAGCGCGGCCCGCAGCGCCTCCACATCGGTTGCGACATGCACCCGGAGACGGTATGGACGCGATCCGACGACCGTGGCGCCGACCACCGACCGCAAGCGCGACATCGCCGCGCGGATCGTGCCGTTGTCCAGATCGGTGTCGTCGAGCAGCAGCGCCAGATGATCGGCGCCCAGCCCTTCGGGATGCTCGGTGAGCAGGAGCAGGATCTCGGCATGGCGTTGGGAGAGCGGCACCCGCTCCCCCGCCACACTCAGCTGTGGCTGTCCGAGGCCGAGCACATCGAGCCCGAGCCGGGCCGGTCCCGCGTCGGCGCCCGCCTCGCCGGTGCGTTGCGGCTCCGCGGCCGCGCCACCGCGGCCCGCGCGCATCGCCCGCATGACGAGATCCATCTCGGCCGCCGTGGCCGCCGCTTTCACCAGAGCGAGGATCTCAGGCTTGGCCACCCGCATACCGCCGGCAATCATCAGCACGCCGATCAACCGGCCGTCCGGCTCGTGTACCGGCGCCGCCGCGCCGGTGATCTGGTGCATGCGATGGAGGAAATGTTCGGGTCCGTGGATCCAGGTCGCGCGGCCGGTGCGCACGACGAGGCCGACCGCGTTCGTGCCGATCCGGCGTTCGCTGAGATCGTCGCCCTCGCGCACGCCGATCTCGGCGGCGGCGGCGACCTGCTCCGGATGGCCGTGCACCGACAGCACCCGGCCGAACTGGTCGGCGACCGTCACGATCAGTCCGGCGCGCGCCGCGTCCTGGACCAGCAGTTTGTCGATCAGTGGCATCAGCGCGGCGATGGGATGGGCATCCCGGTAACGCGCCAGATCGGCACCACGAAGACCGCGACCGTCGAGAACGTCCGCCGGATCGATTCCGCCACGCACACTGCGTAGCCAGGATTCGAGTACGAGCGGACGCAGCAGGCCGGCCAGCTGGGTCAGCTGTTCACCACCGGCACTGAGAAAACCATGGGCCTGTGCGGCATAGGCTTCCAGAGCACCGAGCTGTGCGCCCGTCTCCGCCGCCTGCCGTGGGGGCCGCCCACCTGCGAGATTGCTGACCATTTGCCTTTCTTTCCCGCTACAAACTGTACCGGTCAGTTATCAGCCGCTTCGCCAGAAGTGTGGGTTTGTCCCGCAGGTCACATTGTGGTAGCAAATGTCACTTCGTCACACCGCATGTAGATCGGCTATCAATGCCGCCAGCAGCACTACCGCGGCCTGCGGACCACGGTGCAACGGCACCGGGACGACGGACAGATCGGCGACCGTGAGGCCCTCGATGCCGTGCACCCGGCCGCACTCGTCGACAACGGCGCGCGGGTCACCGGCGGGGCCCATCCGGCAGGTACCCGAAAGATGCTGGGACGTCCCCAGATGCGCGCGCAGCCAGGTGTCGTCGACGGTGCCGAGCGGCAGGCCGAGCACTCGCGCCGCGACCTCGACCCCGGCGCGGAGCCGGTCACGATCGCGGGCGCCGCGCAGATAACCCTGGTCGATATGGGCCGGTACATCCGGGTCGGCCGAGCCGAGCGTCAGTTCACCGGTCGACTCCGGAGACATCAGGGCGACGCCGAGCCTGCGCAGGCCCGGCGTGAACATGGGGGTATACGGGCGCAGTTCGAGGTCGTCGAGTTCCAGGACGTATTCGAGCGCGACCGTCGCCGACTCCGGCGCCGGTCCCGGGTACTCGATGCCGATCTCCGGATGATCGGTGCACCACGCGCCGACCGGCGCGGGCAGCACGACCGGAACACCGAGCGAGCGCAGCTGCGGCTCGGGGCCGATCCCGGAGCGGATCAGCAGCGCCGCTGATTCCACCGCGCCCGCGCAGACGATCACCCGGTCGGCGAAGGTCGCGCCGCGCTCGCGCCCCCGAGCCCACTCCACGCCGATGACCCGTGCGCCGCGCAGCAGCAGCCGGGTCACCGTGGTCCCGCCGATGACGTTCAGGTTCGGCCGGGCGAGTGCGGGATAGAGATGGGTGAGCGCGGGTCCGGCCCGGCGGCCGTCGGCCACCGCCAGCGGAACTCGCCCGAAACCTCCGGCGCGCCCCGAGGGGACGGCATTGAGATCGGCGATTTCGGCGAGGCCGAGTGCCGCGCAGCGGGCGGCGAACTCCGCGCTGACCGGCGCCGGATCAGTGCTGCGCTGGACCGGGATCGGGCCGCTTGCACCATGCCCGGGCGCGGTACCGAAATCTTGGTCGGCTTCCAGGTCGGCGAATATCGGCAGGACCGCGTCGAACGACCACAGCGCGCTGCCTGCCGCCGCGCTCCACGCCGCGAAGTCGGCGGCGGTCGGGCGGACGAAGTAGCTGCCGTTGATCGCGCCCGACCCGCCGATCAGCTTGCCCCGCACGATGTTTCCCGGATACCGCCACACAACCCCGGAGTCCGGGCCGACCGGAAGATGCCCCGGATCGAGCAGGTGGGCAGGCAGCCCAGCGGCCGATGCCCAGACCGGTCCAGCCTCCAGCACCGTGACCGTGTGCGCCGGGTCGGCGCTGAGCCGGGCCGCGACCACGCACCCGGCCGACCCGGCCCCGACGACGAGAGTGCTGGTCACGCGGCGAAACTCAGCGGGGCGGCACGCTCGGCTTGAGCGCCTCGAAGCTGCGCGCCCTGATGACGCCGAGCCACAGGCCGCTGCCGTAGGCGACGTCGTCGAGACGCTTGTAGGCGACATAGCGCACCGGGTCGAGTCCACCGGAATCGCGATGGGTGAACCAGTCGGCCAGCCCGTCTGCCAGCGCCATGGTGATCGCGATCTTGCGGATCCGCCGCGAGGCGAGCACCGCGACCAGCGTCACCGGCCAGTAGTCGCGGCACATCGCCGAAGCCAGCCGCCACATTCCGGCGAAATAGCCGCGCGCGAGATAGACCGCCGCGATGCGGGTCGGATTGTCCAGTTCGGTGAACACCCGCCGCATCCGCACCAGCGCGGTGGCCAGCGTGACCAGCCCGCCGAGCAGGCCCCACTTGGACAGCGTCGCGAACAGAATGCTCGCCAGCACGGTCCAGGTCGGCACCGACAGCGGCGAGACCATCCCCGCGTGCCGTTTGCCCAGCGGTGCTGCGCCGGTGCCGTAGAACAGCTTTCGGCCGAACCAGGCGCGGAAGGCGACCCGGTGATCGTGGGCGACGTGCGCGGCGGGCTCGTAGCGCAGCCGCCAGCCCGCCCGTTCCAGCCGCCAGCACAGGTCGACATCCTCGGCCACCTGCATCGACTCGTCGAAACCGCCCTCACCGAGCAGCGCCGCGCGCCGGGCGAGCAGCGCCGCGCTCGGCACATAGGACACGACACCGCGCGCATGGACAGCGGACTCGCGCCTGCCGAGGTCGAGCGAGGACCGGGTGTGCTCGTAACGGGCCAGCGCGTTGGACTCCTTGTCCAGCGCGACGATGCGCGGCGCGACCAGCGCGACCTGCGGATCGCTGAAGTGCCCGAGCATGACTTCCAGCCAGCCGCTGCGCGGTACGACATCGGAGTCGAGGAACGCGACGAAGCCCGTTGTCGCCGCCTGTAATCCGGCGTTGCGCGCGGCCGCCGGACCCAGCGGGATCTCGTGGCGCAGCACCGTCACCTGACCGCGGCCCTGACGCGGCGGGATGCGCACCGGTTCGTCGGAGCCGTCGTCGACGACGATCACGTTGTGCCCGCGCAGCGTGGCCAGCAGGCGCAGCAGGCCGTCGGCGTTGTTGTAGAGCGGGATGACGACGGTGACGTCGTCGAGCGAGGGCAGCAGCCGCGGCCGCGGGTTCGCCACACCGGAATCGAGCAGCCGGCGCGCCACGATCGCGGACTTGGTATCGGTCACCTCCAGGTACCCGTCGCCGATCAGCTCGGCGGCCTCCGGGGCCAGGCGCATGATCCGCGCGGGCGATCCACCGATCAGGATCCGACCCCCGGAAAATGCGCGTACCCGTGGATCGATCCGTACCCCGAAGCCGTCGGGCAGACGATCATGGCGCATTCCTCGCATGCTATTCGCACTCGAGCCCGCAGACATCATCACCCCACAAAAAAGGAGGAAAGTCCGCCAGAAATGCCGCTGTGACCGGTAACCAGACGCGTCAACAAGATCGGCAGCGCACTTCCGGCAACTGACCCGCCTAGCCGAGCGGACTCTCGTTGCACGCCTTGGCAGGAGCGCGCTTCACGGTCAACGGCAGCGACACCCGGCCTCGGGTACGAACCGGGCGCGAATGGTCGACCGCGGGTCGGGGAATCGTGCGTCCAGGCATCGACAGGGCCGCTTCGCCATAACCCTGAACACATTCCGGGTCGGGACCGTTGGCGGGCAGGCCGGTGAAGAACTTCGCCGCCATGCAGCCGCCGCGGCAGGCGTCGTAGTGCGAGCACTTGGTGCAGGCGCCACCGTCGACCGGCTCGCGCAGTTCGGCGAACAGCTCCGAAGTGGTCCACACCGCGTCGAAACCGCCGTCGGCGACGATGTTTCCGGCCTTGAACCGGTCGTGGATGGCGAACGGGCAGGCGTAGACGTCGCCCACCGGATCGACCAGGCACACCACCCGGCCCGCGCCGCACATGTTCAGGCCGGGCAGCGCGGAACCGAAAGCGGACAGGTGGAAGAACGAGTCGCCGGTGAGCACGCCCTCGCCGTTGGCGACCAGCCAGTCGTAGAGCTCGCGCTGCTGTTCGGGCAGTGGGTGCAGTTCGTCCCAGACGTCGGCACCGCGGCCCGACGGGCGCAGGCGGGTCAGGCGCAGGGTCGCGCCGTAACGGTCGGCGATGGCCTTGAATTCGTCGAGCTGGGCGATGTTGTGGCGGGTCGCGACGACCGAGAGCTTGGCGTCCTTGAAACCCGCGTTGTGCAGATTCTCCAGGGCGCGGATCGCGGTGTCGTAGGAGCCGGGGCCACGCACGGCGTCGTTGACCGCGGCGTCGGCGCCGTCGAGGGAGATCTGCACGTCGACGTAGTCACTGGCGGCCAGCCGCGCGGCGACCTCCTCGTTGATGCGAACGCCGTTGGTGGAGAACTTGACCCCCACGTGGTGGGCGGTGGCGTAGTCGACCAGTTCCCAGAAGTCCGGGCGCACCGTCGGTTCGCCGCCGCCGATGTTGACGTAGAAGATCTGCATGCGCTCGAACTCGTCGATCAGCGCCTTGCACTGCTCGGTCGTCAACTCGTTCGGATCGCGGCGACCCGACGAGGACAGGCAGTGCACGCACGACAGGTTGCACGCGTAGGTGAGTTCCCAGGTCAGGCAGATCGGGGCGGCCAGACCGGATTCGAACCGGTCGATCAGCCTGCCACCCTGGGTGGTCTCCGTGGAGGCAGGCATGCTCACCGGTGGCACCGCGGTGACCGGGCCCGGCGCGGGCACGATCATGTCGGTGTCGGCCAGCTGCGCGAGCGCCTTGATGTGCATATCGGACGCACCGACGCCCTTGGCCCGCAGTGCGTCCCGCACCGAGGCATGGGCAGGCAGCGACTGCACCACGTCGACCAGGTCGCGGCTCTTGAGGAACGAGAGCTTGCGAGTGCCGAAGTGATACAGCAGCGCACCGAAGGATTCCGGTCGCAGCGAGACGCGCGGATGCAGCGCCCAGCGGGTGTCGAGATCGAGCACGCCTGCCTCCATGGTCAGTACACGCCGCACATGCCGTCGATGCTGACCTCTTCGATCAGCGTCTCGGTAACCAGGTCTTCGTCGGATTCGACGGTCGCAGGCGTTGCGTTCTCGGGCATGACTACCTCCATTGTGTTGCCGGTCACCGCCGACTTTAACGTCAGTCACTGCCATAAAGGGGCGGAATTCGAAAATCTCGATGGCCGCGAGCACTCTGGGGCGCCCCTCTAGACTTCCGGGAGCGGACGGGTACGGGCCGGTGAGCCCGGTGGCAGCAGAGGTGAGGCGGAAGTTTGCGTAACCACGGAGGGGCAGGGAGCGGCGCGCATTCCACACTCTCGGAGTCGGAGATCGTCGAGGCCGCGCTACGAGTCGTGCGCGAGGACGGCGTGGAGAAGCTGTCGATGCGCAGACTCTCCCGCGAGCTCGGCGTCTCGCCGATGGCGCCGTACTACTACGTCGCCGACAAACGGGAACTGCTCGACCTGGTGGCCAGCGCCGCGCTGCTCGGGGTGCGTAAGCCCGCACGCGAGTCGGGACCGTGGCAGGAGCGCCTGCGCGATCTGATCGATCAGATAGACGATAAACTGCGCAGGCATCCCGGCCTGGGCGACATCCTGCTCGAGCAGATGCTCGGCAAGCAGCTCGACCTGATCGACGCGGTGATGGAGATCCTGTTCGACGCGGGCTTCAGCGACCGCAACGTGCTGGCCGCGTATGCGACCATCCACACCTACCTGTTCGGCCGCAGCCGGGTGAATCCGCGTGACCGCTCCGCCCCGGCGGACGTGCTGTTGCCCGAGGCGGTGGCACGAGCCACGAAGTACATGGCGGACCTGCGCGGCAAGTACTCCTACGACTTCGGGATGGAGGTGCTGGTCGCCGGTCTCGAGGCACAGCTTGCCCTGCAGGCGCGTCCCGACCTAGCATGAAACTGAAACACGTTCTAGTTTTGTTCGAGAGGACGACATGACCACAGTCGAGGTTCCGCACGGTTCGCGCTCGGTGGTGCTGCGGGTGGCCGCGGTGATCGCCGAAACGGCCGACACCAACTCCGTGGTCTTCGAGGTGCCCGCCGACCTCCGCGAACGCATGACCTACTCGCCGGGCCAGTTCCTGACCCTGCGCATCCCCAGCGACCAGACCGGCTCGGTCGCGCGCTGCTACTCGCTGGCCAGCTCGCCGTTCACCGACGATCTGCCCAAGGTGACGGTCAAGCGCACCGAGGGCGGGTACGGCTCGAACTGGCTGTGCGACAACATCTCCGCGGGCGACCAGCTCGAAGTACTGCCGCCCTCCGGCGTCTTCACGCCCAAGAACCTCGACGAGGACCTGCTGCTGTTCGGCGCGGGCAGCGGCATCACCCCGGTGATGTCGATCCTGAAGTCGGCGCTGTCGCAGGGCACCGGCAAGGTGGTGCTGGTCTACGCCAACCGCGACGCGAACTCGGTGATCTTCGCCGACGAGCTGCGCGAGCTCGTCGGCAAGCATCCGCAGCGGCTCACCGTCATCCACTGGCTCGAACCGCTGCTCGGGCTGCCGACCGCCGACATGCTCTCGACGCTGGTCGCGCCCTACACCGCCTACGAGGCGTTCATGTGCGGGCCGAAGCCGTTCATGGACCTGGTGCACGACGCGCTGGCCACGCTCGAAGTGCCGCGCGCCCGCACCCACGCCGAGGTGTTCAACTCCCTCGCCGGTGACCCGTTCGCCGACCACGCTCCGGCCGAGGTCAGCGACGAAGAGGCCGCCGACGCCGCGACGGTCGAGGTCGAGCTCGACGGGCAGGTGCACGAGCTGTCCTGGCCGCGCAAGCAGACCCTCGTCGACATCATGCTCGACAAGGGCCTCGACGTGCCCTACTCCTGTCAGGAGGGCGAGTGCGGGTCCTGCGCGTGCACCGTGCTCGAGGGCAAGGTGGAGATGGGGAACGCCGAGATCCTCGACCCCGAGGACATCGAGAACGGGTACATCCTCGGTTGCCAGGCGCGACCGGTGACCGACCACCTCAAGATCCAGTTCTGAGCCGGGTACCGGACCAGCTCGACCCTGTCACCGCATCGCGCGGTAGGCGGCGCGTTGCTCCGGGGCCAGGTGCTCGACGGCGTAGCTCAACGCGGTGCGACCCATGCTCGGCGCGTAGACGTCGAGGAAGCCGGTGAGCACCGCGGGGTCGACGCGTTTGCCGACCTCGCGCAGCATCCAGCCGAGCGCCTTCTGGATGAGGTCGCGGCGGTCGTCGAGCAGCTTCGCGGCCAGTTCCAGCGTCGTGCTCGCGTCGCCCGCCTTGATGAAGGCGAAGGTCGACAGCAGCGCCACCCGCCGCTCCCACAGCGAATCCTGCTGTGCCAGCTGGAACAACAGGGTGCGGTCTTCGTCGAGCAGCCAGGGGCCGACGATGTGCTCGGCGGAGGCGTCGACCAGATCCCAGTTGTTCACCCGGCCCCGGCGCACGGCGTCGAGGTAGAACTCGACCATCTCCGCGCGGGCCGCGTCGTCGCGGGTGCGCGGTTTCGACGCGGCGGCGAAGCGGGCGTTCAGGATGAACAGGGCGGCCAGGCGCTCCTCGTGGACCGGGCTGTCGAGCAGTTCGCCGATCTGCTTCAGCGGCAGGGTGGCGAACTGCTTCGCGACCTTCCTGGTGGCGGGAACACGGACGCCGAGGAAGACGTCACCCTCGCCGTATTCGCCCGCGCCCGTTTTGAAGAAGCGTTGCAGGTGCTGCGCGTCGGCGGGATCGGCCTGCGCGGCGAGCGCGGCGCGCACCTGCGTAGCGGTGGGGAACTCGGACACGGGTACCTCCGGCGTCGAGGAGAATTCCTTCGCATTCAACACCGATGGACCGACAAGTCCGCGCAGATATTCGGCAGGTCGCGCGATGCCATGGTTCGCCTGTCACCAAGGCGCCGATCATGGTCGGGCCACCCGCACCAGCTCAGGTGCGCCCCGACTTCAGCTCGGGACGGCGCCGACCACGCGGCCGGACTCGAAAGCGGCCGCGCTGGCAGGCAATTCGCCCGGTCTGCCGCTGGCGCGGACCGCGACGGTGCCGTTACCGGTGGACGGCCGGCCGAGTTCGTCCATCTTGCGGATCGTTTGCGCGGCGACGGCCTGGGCGCTGTCGAACAAGCGCACACCGTCGGGCAGCGCGGCGACGATGGCATCGATGACCAGCGGATAGTGCGTGCAGCCGAGGACAACGCCCTCGACGTCGGCCGGCGTGCGCGCGGCGGCGTCGGCGATGGAATCGCGGATGGCGGGCAGGTCGCCGCGGTCGATCGCGTCGGCCAGGCCGTGGCAGGCAACGCCGACGACCTTCGCGTCACCGGCGAAGCGGGCGATCAGGTCGGCCTGGTAGCGGCTCGCGGTGGTCGCCGCTGTCGCCCACACCGCCACCGACCGGCACTGCGCCGCCGCGGGCTTGATGGCGGGCACGGTCCCGATCACCGGCACCGATTCCCCCACCTCGGCCCGCACATGATCCAGCGCCGTCACACTCGCGGTATTGCACGGCAGCACGATCACCTCGGCCCCGAGCTCCAGCGCCTGCCGGGCAGCCCCCAGCACCCGCTCGACCACCCAGTCCTCCGGCTTGGGCCCCCACGGCGCGCCCTCGGGGTCGAGCAGGAGCAGCAGATCCACATCGGGCCGCAACTTGCGCAACCACGCAGCCGTCGGCAGCAGGCCTAGGCCGGAATCGATAAGCGCGACGATCACGGGGTCCACCGTATTACAGGCACCCGAATCGGCCGGTCGCCACCATGTCCTGCCGGGCAGGTCAGACCAACTCGATCTCGTCGAATCCCACCGTCAGGTTGTGCCGCCGCTCCCGCAGGACACCGCCCTCACGATGGGCCACCCCTTCGGCGAACTCGAGCCGCAGTGTGGAACGACGGACATCGACCTCCTGGACGACGCCGCAGATACCGCTGAACGGGCCCGCAGGGAAATAGACGACATCACCGGCCGAGTACTCGGTAAACCCCACGCCGCCACAGTAATCCAGTTCCGTGGCGACGGACAGAGCCTTCGGGTCAGCCCGCCGCGGCGAGCAGGTCGGCCACCGGGGTCTGGGTGGCCAGTTTGGCGCGCAGCTTCATCACCTGGCCGGTCAGGCCCGCGCCGAGGACGGCGGTGAGGATGCCGTCGCGGGAGTAGTAGGCGAGGAACTTGCGGCCGTCGTCGGTGACCACGGTGACGTCGTCGGTGGGTGACGGGGTGCCGAGAGCCTGGATCTTGACGTCGTACTGGTCGCTCCAGAAGTACGGCACCCTGGCCGCGGTCGGGGCAGCCCCGCCGAGCAGCGCGGTGACCAGGAGTTTCGCCTGTTCGCCCGCGCTGGTCCAGTGTTCGACACGCTTGCGGACGCCGGTGTCGTGCTGCCAGGCGGCGACATCGCCGACCGCCCAGACACCGTCGGCGGAGGTGCGGCCGACCTCGTCGGCGAGCACCCCGCCCCCGGCCGCCTTCTCGGCGAGTTCGATGCCGGAATCGGCCAGCCAGTCGGTGACCGGGACCGAGCCGACACCGATCACGACGAGGTCGGCGTCGATCTCCGTGCCGTCGGTGAGCACCGCGCCGCGCACCCGGCCGGAATCGTCGGCGCGCAGCGTGTCGACGCCGACGCCGCAGCGCAGGTCCACACCCTCCTCGCGATGCATGCGAGCCACCAAGCCGCCGATCTGCTCGCCGAGCACCGAGGCGAGCGGAGTCGGTTGCGGCTCGACGAGGCTCACGTCGATACCGGCCGCGCGGAAACTGGCCGCCAGTTCGCAGCCGATGAAACCGGCGCCGATGATCAGCGCCCGGTTCGCCCCGTCCAGTTCCGCGCGCAGGGTCTGCGCGTCCTCGTGGGCGCGCAGCACGTGCACACCGGCCACCTCGGACAGGCCTGGCAGCCTGCGCGGGCGCAGACCGGTCGCGATGATCAGCTGGTCGTAGCCGATGCCGGTGCCGTCGGCGAGGGTGACGGTGCGCGCGGCGGTATCCACCCCGGTGACCGCGGTACCGAGACGCAGCTCGATGTTCTTCTCCGCGAAGAACTCCGGCGGACGCAGGGTGGTGTCGTCGGTCTCGCCGCGGACGAACTGCTTCGACAGCGGCGGGCGGTCGTAGGGCGGGCGCGACTCGTCGCCGAGCAGCAGCACACCACCCTCGTAACCGGCCCTGCGCAGTTCCTCCGCCGTGCGCATGCCTGCCAGACCCGCTCCGACGATCACGATGGGCGCGCTCATACCTGTGTCCTCTCGCCATGAGCGGCGCCCTACGTGCTCGCGCGAGCCACCGCCGCCGGGAGCTGACCGCCCATGTCCTTGTGTCGCGGGCCACTACGGCCCCCAGATGTTTGTACCAGTGCGCGCGGTCACCAGTGACACCCACGTCGCAACACAACCGTGCCGGTTCCGGTATCGACCGGGCGGTCAATCAGGAGTAGACCGAGGTCAGAAGGATTTTTCGTCTCATCGAGGAGGCATGTCCCCATGTTCACCGACAGCCGTGCACAGGACTTTCTCGCCGTCGTGCTCGGCGCATTCACCGCACTGTCGCCCCTGTGGGTCAGCACCAACGACAACGCCCGCTGGACGTTGATCGTGCTCGGCGTGCTCATCGCGGCGACCGGGCTGATCCAGATGGTCAGGGCGGAAATGGCCGCCGCCGACTACGCCATGGGCCTGTTCGGCGTCCTGCTGTTCATCTCGCCGTGGGCGATGGACTTCACCGCCTTCCGCGGCGCATCCATGACCGCATGGGTGGTCGGGGTAGTGACGGTGGTGGTGGCGGTCGCCGCGCTGCCCGCGATGAATGCCCGCTTGCACGACATGGCTCCGCATCACTGATGCCGGGCCGACACGTCGGGCGCCGCAACGCGAAACGCGATGGCGACGCCCGGCAACTCATTCTGGATGCCGCCGAAAACCTGTTCGCCGCACAAGGTTTCGATGCCACCCCGACCGCGGCCCTCGCCGCGGCCGCCGGTGTGCCCAAGGGCCTGGTCTTCTACTACTTCCCCACCAAGAACGCGATCCTGTCCGCGCTCATGCGCGAACGCGTCCCGGAACACCCGATCGACGACCTGAACGCCGTCGTCGCCCCCGGTGACCCGGCCACCAGCCTGATCAACCTCGACACCGCCATCAACCTGCGCGACCACCACTCCTCGGTCCTGCGCGTCATCATGTGGCGCGAGGCCGACACCCACCCCGACGTCCGCCGCCGCCTGCGCCAGCTCCGCGACCAGCTCCTCGACGTCACCGCCCGCGTCCTCCAGGAAAGCGTCCCAACCCCCATCCGCCCCAGCACCCTGCGCGCCTGCGCCGCCGCCTGGGTCTCGGCCATGTTCGCCATCGCGGGCACCGACCGCCTCCACGCCCTCGACGACATCCCGGTCCCCACCACCGACGACCTGCTCTCCGTCGCCCAGGTGGTCGCCGCGGGAATGACCCACCTCGGCTGAGGCGATGCTCGACGAGCGGTGACTCGCTGAAGCTATGGTCGGAACATGTCTAATACGGTCATGTCGACGCCCGATCCCTCGGCTTATCTGAGCGGCGACGACATCGTGGAAGTCGACCATCCAGCCGTTCGGGCGCTCGGCAGCGAGCTTCGAGCACAGTCAGACGGTGATATCGACTGTGCCAGGCGGATGTTCGAGTGGGTGCGGGACGAGGTCGCGCATTCCTACGATGCGCAGGATCCGCGGGTGACGCTGAAGGCCTCGGACGTTCTCGAGCAGCGCGTCGGCCTCTGCTACGCGAAGTCACACCTGCTCGCCGCGCTCCTGCGCGGGCAGGGGATCCCGACCGCGCTCTGCTATCAGCGACTCGGCAACGGCGATGGTCATGTCCTGCACGGTCTGGTGGCCGTGCACCTCGACGGCGCCTGGCACCGGCAAGATCCACGCGGCAATCGAGAGGACATCGCCGCGGAGTTCTCCCTCGGCGCGGAACGGCTGGCCTGGACTGCCGACCCGCGGGCAGGCGAGATCGACTACCCGGATCTCCGTGTGCGACCGGCGCAAGTAGTGGTGGACGTCCTCCAGCGGACGACCGATGTCCTCGCGATCTCCGACACAGGCCTGCCGGAGGACCTCGGCTGAGCGGGCGCTCAGGTCACACGCACGGCCAGCAGGCCGAGCGCGGCGTGCAGCAGCCCCGCGATCACGGCGACGACATGCAGGCCGTCCACGAACGCGGCGCGCGCGTCTGCCAGCACGACCGGCGCGAGAGCGGGCAGGTGCAGGGTCTCGCCGAGGGTCGGCGCGAGGTCGGGGCCGTGCAGCCGGAACAGCAGCGCGGCCAGTGAGCCGAAGACCGCGATCCCGAAGGCGTTGCCTAGTTCGTTGCCGGTCTCGGCGAGCGCGGCGGCCGAACCGGCCCGTTCGGGCGGGACCGCGGCGACGGCGATATCGGCGACCACGCTGAACGAGATGCCGTAGCCGATGCCAGCGACGGCGGTCGAGGCGATGTACCAGCCCGCGCCGCCCGTATCACCGGCGAACAGCAGCAGGAACAGTCCGGCGGCGATGGCGAAGTGCGCGCCGATCAGCGCCGACGACTGCCCGATCCGGGCGACGACCGCGGGCGTCACGACCGCAGCCACGGTGAGCACGACGGCACCGGGGACCGCGAGCAAGGCCGCGCGGGCGACCGTCAGCCCGAGCACCGACTGCAGATAGGTGCTCGCGAGGTAGGCGGTCGCCGACCAGGCTGCCAGCGGCAGGAATCCGGTGACGATCGCGATCGTGAACACCGGACTGCGGAACAACCCGAAGTCGATGAGCGGGTGCGTGATCCGGAACTGCCTGCGCACGAACCAGATCAGCAGCGCGAGCCCGGCGAGCCCGGCGACCGACCCGGGCGCGGACGCACCGTCGGCCGCCGCGTGCTTGACCGCGTACATGGTGAGCAGCAGCCCGGCGGCCGAGGCGAGCACACTCGCCACATCGACCCGGCCGACCCTGGACTCGCGCACCTCACGCAGCAGTACCGGCGCGAACACCAGGAACACCAGCAGCACAGGCAGATTGATCAACAGCACCGATCCCCACCAGAACCTGGTGAGCAGCTGCCCCGCCACGATCGGACCCACCGCGAACCCCGCGGCGAAGGTGGCGGCGAAGATCCCGATGGCCTGTGCGCGCCTGCGCGGGTCTGCGAACAGGGTGCTCAGGATCGCCAGCGCCGACGGCAGCAGCGTCGCTCCCGCCACGCCCATCAGTACCCGCAGGCCGATCAGGATCTCGGCGCTCGGCGCGAAAGCCGCTGCCGCCGAGGCTGCTCCGAACACCGCGGCGCCGATCATCAGCAGCCGGAGCCTGCCGTACCGGTCGCCGATACTGCCGAACGCGATCAGCAGCGAGCCGACCGCGAAACCGTAACTGTCCAGGATCCACAGGGATTGGTCCGCGGTCGGGGTGAGCGCATCCGTGATCGCGGGCATCGCGAGGAACAGCACCGAGCCGTCCATGGCGACCAGCAGGACAGGGCCGAGGATCACCAGCAGGCCCAGCCAGGCCCGTAGCGTCGAAGGAGGTGTGTCGAGTCGAGTCATGTTCCCGAATCTGCGGCAGCCCGCCACCGGCAACCAGACCCGGTGATGGGTACACCTCGCAGGGATACCCGCCGGTCGGCCGCCGTGCCTACGATCGGAAGGCATGGAACTGGAAAGCCTGGGCGCGTTCCTCAAGACCCGCCGCGACCGGATCACGCCCGAGCGCATCGGGCTGCGGACCTACGGCGCCACCCGCCGGGTGTCCGGGCTGCGCCGCGAGGAGCTCGCGCAGCTGGCCGGTGTCAGCGCGGGGTACTACACGCGCCTCGAGCAGGATCAGGCGGGAACGGCATCCGCGCAGGTCATCGAGGCCATCGCGCGGGTACTGCGACTCGACGCCGCCGAGACCGCGCACCTGCACAACCTGGCCGGGCTGTCCGCGGCGCCGCGCCTGACCCGTGCCGAGCCCGAACGCGCGCACCCCAGGGTCCTCGCGCTGCTCGACGCGCTCGGCGACACCATGCCCGCCGTCGTCCTCGGCCGCCGCGGTGACGTACTCGCCTGGAACCGCAGCGGGCAAGCCCTGTTCGCCGAGCATCTGGACTTCGCCGCCCCCGCCGACCCCGAGCTGCGTCCGTCGATCCCGCGCATGTTCTTCCTTGACCCGCTCACCAGGGACCTGCACCGCAACTGGTCCGAGCTGGCGCGCATCCACGTGGCCTATCTGCGCCTCACCGCGGGCCGCTATCCCGCTGACGGCCATCTGGCCGAACTGATCGGCGAATTGTCCATGCGCAGTACCGAGTTCGCCGCCCTGTGGGCCGAGGGCGAAGTCGCCGACTGCACGGTCGGTGCCATGCACCTGCATCACCCCACCGTCGGGACCGTCGACGTCGACTACCAGGTGTGGCTGCAGCCGGACAGCCCCGACCATCGGCTCGAGGTCTACACCCCGCGCGACGCGGGCACGGCCGACGCGCTGCGGTTGCTCGGCCGTGCGGCAGTGAGTGCGAGTGACCCGGTGACGTCGCCTCCACTGGATACGACGCCACCGGGACCGGTCAGCGGGCGATGATCGACTCCGCGACGCCCGGTGGGACCGGGGCGTAGGAGTCGAACACCATGGAGTAGGTCGCTCGGCCGCGGGTCTTCGAGCGAAGATCCCCGATGTAGCCGAACATCTCCTGGAGTGGGGTCAGCGCGCGCACGACGTGGGCGCCGCCCCGCTGGGTGAGGTCGGTGACGCGACCGCGGCGGGCGTTCAGGTCACCGATCACCTCGCCGACGTACTCCTCGGGAGTGACGACCTCGACGGCCATCACCGGTTCGAGGAGCACCGGTTTCGCCTTCGCGACAGCGGCTCGCACCGCTGCCGCGCCTGCCATCCGGAACGCCAGGTCCGACGAATCCTGCACGTGGGCGGCGCCGTCGAGCAACGTCACCTTCACGTTCACCAGGGAGAAGCCGGCCAGCGCGCCGACGCGCAGCGCGTCCTGCGCGCCCGCGTCGACCGCGGGGATGTACTCCCGCGGTACGCGCCCACCCGCGACCCGGCTCTCGAATTCGTAGACCGCGCCGTCTTCGGCCACGTGCGGCTCCAGCGCGATCACCACCTTGGCGAACTGCCCGCGCCCACCCACCTGCTTGCGATGGGTGTACTCGAACAGATCCACCGCGGCGGTGACGGTTTCGCGATAGGCCACCCGTGGTGCGCCGATCTCGGCCTCGACCCGGAACTCCCGCTTCATCCGGTCGACCAGGATCTCCAGATGCAGTTCGCCCATGCCGCCGACGACCGTCTGGCCGGTCTCGGTGTCGACGTGCACGGTGAACGTCGGATCCTCCTCGGCCAGGCGAGCCAGGGCGACGCCGAGCTTGTCCTGATCCGCGCGGGTCCGCGGTGCGATCGAGACGGCGAGGACGGGGTCGGGGAAGGTCATCGACTCCAGCACGATCGGGGCGTTCCGATCGCACAGGGTGTCGCCGGTGCCCGTCTCCTTCAGCCCGATCACGGCACAGATCTGACCGGCCTGCACCCGATCGACGGCGATCTCGGTGCTCGAATGCATCTGGAACAGCTTGCCGATGCGCTCCTTTCGTCCGTTCGTCGAATTCAGGACGGCCGCACCGGGTTCGATGCGGCCCGAGTAGACCCGCAGGTACACGAGCTTGCCGAAGAACGGGTGCAGCGCGACCTTGAACGCCAGGGCCGCGAACGGCTCGGCGATATCAGGTGCGCGCTCGATGTTCTCCCCTTCCGGTGAGAAACCGTGCACAGCGACGACATCCAGCGGCGACGGCAGGTAGTCGACCACCGCGTCCAGCAGCGGCTGCACGCCGATGTTGGCCAGCGCCGAACCGCACAGGACCGGGTAGGCGCGCGCGTCGACCGTCATCGTGCGGATGGCGGCCTTGAGCTCGTCGACCGGGATCGCCGCGCCGGCGAGGTAGCGCTCCAGCACCGCCTCGTCGGCCTCGGCGACCGCGGCCACCAGTGCCTCGCGGTGCTGTTCGGCCTTGACGCGCAGGTCGTCCGGGATCTCGACGACCTCGAAACGCGCACCGCGGTCGGTATCGCCACGCCACACCTTCGCCGTCATCTCGACCAGGTCGACGATGCCTTCGAATTCACCCTCCGCGCCGATCGGCAGCTGAATCACCAACGGCCGCACGCCGAGTCGCTCCGCGATGGTCCGCACGGTGAAGGCGAAATCCGCGCCGAGCTTGTCCATCTTGTTGACGAAGCAGATCCGTGGCACGCCGTACCTGTCGGCTTGGCGCCACACCTGCTCCGACTGCGGCTCGACGCCCTCCTTGGCATCGAACACGGCGACAGCGCCGTCGAGTACCCGCAGCGATCGCTCCACCTCGACGGTGAAGTCGACGTGGCCCGGGGTGTCGAGGATGGTGATCTCGTGCTCGTTCCACCAGCAGGTGGTGGCCGCGGCGGCGATGGTGATGCCGTGCTCGCGCTCCTGGATCATCCGGTCCATGGCGGCGGTCCCGTCGTGGACCTCGCCGAGGGTGCGGGTGACGCCGGTGTAGAACAGCACCCGCTCGGTGGTGGTGGTCTTGCCCGCGTCGATGTGGGCGGCGATACCGATATTGCGCATGCGGGCGAGGTCGGCGCGTGGTCTGGTCATGGGAATCCCCCAGTGGGTCAGCTAGTTCGGTCGAAGAGTCGACGCTCGCCAGTTGTGCGTTCCACCGGACGGCACGGGCGTCGGATCACGCGGCGCCACACCGGCGCCCGAAGACCCGATGCGAACTAGTGCCGCGAATGCGGACGTGCCGTAACCATGGGACCAGTTCTACGCGGTCGGCCGCCCGGCTGTCGACGGGTTTTCCGCCTGCGGGTGTTCCGGGATGCGAGCCGGGCATAAATGCGGCACGACCACGGTTCGTCACAACGAGGGCCCGCCCGTGGTCCGGCGAGTCAGGCACTGTGCACCCCGAGGAGACCCACCGATGACAGCAGAGTTCGACCCGCAAGAACTGCTCGCGACGGCCAAGCTCGGCGTACTGGCCACGATCAAAGCGGACGGACGGCCACAACTGTCCCCTGTGACCCCGTATTACGACCGTGACGCCGGGATCATCTATGTCTCGATGACCGAGGGCCGGGCCAAGACGGCCAACCTCCGGCGGGATCCGCGGGCCGCCTTCGAGGTGACCGCGCCCGACGGCTGGTCCTGGGCCACGGCCGAGGGCAGCGTCACCCTCACCGGTCCCGGCACCGACCCGAACGGTCCCGAGGTGGAGGCTCTGGTCGCCTACTACCGTGCCGCCGCCGGTGAGCACCCGGATTGGAACGAGTACCGGGAGGTCATGGTTTCGGACCGCCGGGTGCTGATGGCGTTGAGCGTCGAACACGTCTATGGCGCCAAGATTCGCTGATCGCGCGGAATCGCCGCGGCGCCACAGACTCTCAGAGTTTCGTCAAGAACGCTCGCTACCGTGGGCGGCACGTACTCGTTCTTCACCACCAGGCGGGAGAGGCCGTTGAGTCAGGAATCGTTGTTGCGTCGGGGCTTGAGCGGGTTCAACGCCGGAGTGGTCGCGTTGACCGAGGCGCCGGTCGTCGGGAAGCTCCTCGGTGGGTCCTTCGCTCAGGTCAGCTACGTCGGCCGCCGCTCGGGGCGCACCTTCAGCACGCCGGTCAACTACCGCCGTTCCGGTGACGAGTATGTCATCGGGGTGGCCATGCCGGACAAGAAGAAGTGGTGGCGCAATTTCCTCGGCGAGGGCGCGCCGGTCACCCTGCGCATCGGTGGGGTGGACCGGCCGGGCCACGCGGTGAGCCATCGCGATGACCGTGGTCGCGTCACGGTTCGCGTCCGGCCTGCCTGATCAGGCCCCCTCCAGGAACGCGGTGACATCGGGCGCGAAACGCCGGTGCTTGATCGCGCCGAGGTGCGTGGTGTCGGGATAGATCACGAGGCGAGCGCCGGGGATGCCGTCGGCGGTGTGGCGGAAGGTGTCGACGGAGTAGTACTCGTCCCGGTCACCGCCGACGACCAGGGTCGGGGCCGTGATGTCGGCGAGCCTGCCGTCCAGATCGAACGCGTCCTCGGCGCGCACGAACGCGAGCGTGTCGGCCGGATTCTTCGGCCGCACCAGCGGATCGGCCAGCCACCCGACGGCACCGACCAGCCGCGCCTTGACCGGTGACTCGATCCCCTGGGTCACCAGATGTTGCAGGGCCCGCTTCCGCGCGGCCGCGGCCGTCGCGTACTTCATCTGCGACTCCCGCGCCGCATCCTCGAGCCGATACCCCGACGAGGCGACCACCAGCCTGCGCACCACCGCCGGATGATCGGCGGCCAGCTGCAACGCCAGCGATCCACCGGACGAGATCCCCAGTACATCGACCGGTTCACCGAATTCGGCCCGCAACGCCTCCGCATGCTCGCGCGCGATATCGCCCATCGTCGTCCCGACAGCCATCCCCGGCGCGCGATTCACCGCATACACCCGGAAATGCCTGGCCAGCGGCGCCATCGTCTTGACCTCGGAGCCCCGCATCCACCCCCGCGGATTGGCATGATCGGGCGTGAACCACCGCAAGAACACCAGCGGCCGCCCCGAACCGAACGCCAGATACGGCATCCCGTGTTCGAGGGTCCCCTCCGTGACGTCCAACTCCTGTTCGAGCGCAGCTCTACCCACGACGTCTCCGATCCCTTCGAATGCGCTACCGCCCCAAAGCTACCGAGCCCCACCGACAAACCACGATGACGGAGAGGGACAGCTGCCCCGGAAACGCCGAACGGCGCCGCTCCCGGGGGAGCGACGCCGTTGCGGAGTCAGTGAGTCTACAGACTCACTTGATGATCTTCGTGACGCGACCGGCGCCGACGGTGCGGCCACCCTCGCGGATCGCGAAGCGCAGGCCCTCGTCCATGGCGACCGGCTGGATCAGCTTGACGGACATCTCGGTGTTGTCACCGGGCATGACCATCTCGGTGCCCTCGGGGAGGGTCACAACGCCCGTCACGTCAGTCGTACGGAAGTAGAACTGCGGACGGTAGTTGTTGAAGAACGGGGTGTGGCGGCCGCCCTCGTCCTTCGACAGGATGTACGCCTGGCCCTCGAACTCCGTGTGGGGAGTGGTGGTGCCCGGCTTCACGACGACCTGGCCACGCTCGACATCTTCGCGCTTGATGCCACGAACCAGCAGACCGACGTTGTCGCCCGCCTGGCCCTGGTCGAGCAGCTTGCGGAACATCTCGATACCGGTGACGGTGGTCTTGGTGCTCTTCTCGCGGATGCCGACGATCTCGACTTCCTCGTTCACGTTGACGATGCCGCGCTCGACACGACCGGTGACGACGGTGCCACGACCGGTGATCGTGAAGACGTCCTCGACCGGCATCAGGAACGGGAGCTCGGTCTCGCGGACCGGGTCCGGGATCGACTCGTCGACGGCAGCCATGAGCTCGACGATGGCCTCAGCCCACTTCTCGTCGCCCTCGAGCGCCTTCAGACCGGAGACACGCACGACCGGCGCGTCCTCGTCGAACTCCTGCGAAGCCAGCAGCTCGCGGACCTCCATCTCGACGAGCTCGAGGATTTCCTCGTCGTCGACCATGTCCGACTTGTTCAGCGCGACCAGGATGTAGGGCACGCCGACCTGACGGGCGAGCAGCACGTGCTCGCGGGTCTGCGGCATCGGGCCGTCGGTGGCGGCCACGACCAGGATCGCGCCGTCCATCTGGGCGGCACCGGTGATCATGTTCTTGATGTAGTCGGCGTGACCGGGGGCGTCGACGTGCGCGTAGTGGCGCTTCTCGGTCTGGTACTCGACGTGGGAGATGTTGATCGTGATACCACGAGCCTTCTCCTCCGGCGCCTTGTCGATCTGATCGAACGCGAACGCGTCGTTCAGATCCGGGAACTTGTCAGCCAGCACCTTGGTGATCGCCGCAGTCAGCGTGGTCTTGCCGTGGTCGACGTGACCGATGGTGCCGATGTTGACGTGGGGCTTCGTCCGCTCGAACTTCGCCTTCGCCACTGTTGTCCTCCTGGACTAGTTAGTGCGTGCTTTTTTGCAGCAGTGCGGTTATTAAGGGGGGTCGTGCTGACGCCCGGTTGCCGGGGCCAAGCGTACTTGGCCCCGGCAAGCGAATTACTCGCCGGTCGCCTTGGCGATGATCTCCTTGGACACGTTGGCCGGAACCTCCGCGTACTGGGCGAACACCATGGAGTAGTTCGCGCGACCCTGGGTCTTCGACCGCAGGTCACCGATGTAGCCGAACATCTCCGAGAGCGGAACCAGCGCCTTGACGACACGGGCACCACTGCGTTCCTCCATAGCCTGAATCTGGCCACGGCGGGAGTTGAGGTCGCCGATCACGTCGCCCATGTAATCCTCGGGCGTGATGACCTCGACCGCCATGAGCGGCTCGAGGATCACCGGACCGGCCTTGCGGGCCGCTTCCTTGAGGGCCTGCGAGCCCGCGATCTTGAACGCCATTTCCGACGAGTCGACGTCGTGGTACGCGCCGTCGAGCAGGGTGACCTTCAGGTTCACCAGCGGGTAGCCGGCGAGCACGCCGTACTGCATGGCGTCCTGGGCACCCGCGTCGACCGACGGGATGTACTCACGGGGCACGCGACCGCCGGAGACCTTGTTCTCGAACTCGTAGTGCGCACCGTCTTCGCCGACGAAGGGCTCGACCGCGATGATGACCTTCGCGAACTGGCCGGAGCCACCCGTCTGCTTCTTGTGCGTGAACTCGAGCTTCTCGACGGCCTTGGTGATCGTCTCGCGGTAGGCCACCTGCGGCTTACCGACGTTCGCCTCGACCTTGAACTCGCGCTTCATGCGGTCGACGAGGATGTCGAGGTGGAGCTCGCCCATGCCGCCGATGACGGTCTGGCCGGTCTCGGCGTCCAGCTTGACCGAGAACGTCGGGTCTTCGCGCGCCAGCTTCTGGATCGCGGTGCCGAGCTTCTCCTGGTCGGACTTGGTCTTGGGCTCGATCGAGACCTCGATGACCGGGTCCGGGAACGTCATCGACTCGAGGACGACCTGGTTCTGCGGGTCCGAGAGGGTGTCACCGGTGGTGGTGTCCTTCAGACCGATCACGGCGTAGATGTGACCGGCGGAGGCGGTGGTGACCGGGTTCTCCTTGTTGGAGTGCATCTGGAACAGCTTGCCCAGGCGCTCCTTCTTGCCCTTGGTCGAGTTGACGACCTGCGAGCCGGAGTCGACCTTGCCCGAGTACACGCGGACGTAGGTGAGCTCACCGAAGAACGGGTGCACCGCGATCTTGAACGCCAGGGCCGCGAACGGCTCGTCGACGTTCGGCTTGCGGGTGACGAGCTCTTCTTCCTTGCCCGGGATGTGGCCGGTGGTGGCCTCGACATCCAGCGGGGACGGCAGGTAGTCGATGACCGCGTCGAGCATGGGCTGCACGCCCTTGTTCTTGAACGCGGAACCACACAGCACCGGGTACAGCTCGGAGTTGACCGTCATCTTGCGGATGGCGCCCTTGATCTCCTCGATCGAGAGCTCCTCGCCGCCGAAGAACTTCTCGAGCAGCGCCTCGTCCGACTCGGCGACGGTCTCGAGCAGTTCCTGGCGGTACTCCTCGGCCTTGTCCTTGAGATCGGCCGGGATCTCGATGACCTCGTACTCTTCGCCGAGCTTGGTCTCGCCCTTCCAGACCTTGGCGTTGTTCTCGACCAGGTCGACGATGCCCTCGAAGTCGTTCTCCGCGCCGATCGGCAGCTGGATGACCAGCGGCTTGGCACCGAGACGGTCCTTGATGGTCTGCACGGTGAAGTAGAAGTCCGCGCCGAGCTTGTCCATCTTGTTCACGAAGCAGATACGCGGCACGTCGTACTTGTCGGCCTGACGCCACACCTGCTCGGACTGCGGCTCGACACCCTCTTTGCCGTCGAACACGGCGACAGCACCATCGAGCACGCGCAGCGAACGCTCCACCTCGACGGTGAAGTCGACGTGCCCGGGGGTGTCGATGATGTTGATCTGGTTGTCTTTCCAGAAACAGGTGGTAGCGGCGGAGGTGATGGTGATACCACGCTCCTGCTCCTGCTCCATCCAGTCCATCGTGGCAGCGCCGTCGTGGACCTCACCGATCTTGTACGTGATACCGGTGTAGAAGAGGATGCGTTCGGTAGTGGTGGTCTTGCCCGCATCGATGTGGGCCATGATGCCGATGTTGCGGACCTTGTTCAGGTCGGTGAGCACGTCCTGTGCCACGGAAATCTTCCCCGCTCGTTAGCTAGTTGGAATTCTCGGGAACGACCCTGGTTCGGGTCGTCACAATGTCAACGCCGGGGGCGGCACCGAAGTGCCGCGTCCCGACTGAAAGCCTTCCGGCGCCGACACTAGCGACGGGCCGGGCGGCAATCACCAGCGGTAGTGCGCGAAGGCCCGGTTCGACTCGGCCATCTTGTGGGTGTCCTCGCGACGCTTCACCGAAGCGCCGAGGCCGTTGCTGGCGTCGAGGAGCTCGTTGGCGAGACGCTCGACCATGGTCTTCTCGCGACGGGCGCGGGAGTAGCTGACCAGCCAGCGCAGGGCCAGGGTGTTGGCGCGGCCCGGACGGACCTCGACCGGCACCTGGTAGGTGGCGCCACCGACGCGGCGGGGCTTCACCTCGAGGGCGGGCTTGACGTTGTCCAGCGCACGCTTGAGGGTGACGACCGGATCGGTGCCGGTCTTCTCACGCGCCTGCTCGAGAGCACCGTAGACGATGCGCTCGGCGGTGGACTTCTTACCGTCCAGCAGGATCTTGTTGACCAGCTGAGTGACCAGCGGCGACCCGTAGACCGGGTCGTTGATCAGCGGACGCTTGGGTGCGGGGCCCTTGCGTGGCATATCAGCTCTTCTCCTTCTTGGCGCCGTAGCGGCTGCGGGCCTGCTTGCGGTTCTTCACACCCTGGGTGTCCAGCGAGCCACGGATGATCTTGTAGCGGACACCGGGGAGGTCCTTCACACGACCGCCACGGACGAGCACCATCGAGTGCTCCTGCAGGTTGTGGCCCTCGCCGGGGATGTACGCCGTGACCTCGACTGCGCTGGTCAGGCGAACACGCGCGACCTTACGGAGCGCGGAGTTCGGCTTCTTGGGGGTGGTGGTGTACACGCGAGTGCACACGCCACGACGCTGCGGGCTCCCCTTCAGGGCCGCAGTCTTGGTCTTGGAGACCTTGTCGCGGCGACCCTTGCGGACCAGCTGGTTGATGGTTGGCATAGACCGGCTTTCCTTATTGGTAATTGCGGCTGTCGGAACACGTGTCTTCAGTTCATCGAGCTTTCACTCGCACGTCCGACCGTGTTTCCGTTTACCCGCGGTCGGGCGTGTCGCGCGCAGCTCAGGGCCCTTTTTCTGGGCACGCTGGAACGTTCCGGCCGCTTTCGCTGGCCTACGTTCACGCACGAACTTGCCCGTAGCAATCCGGGCACAGGGATCCACGATACCCGCGTGCCCGAATCCGGGTCAAAGCGGGGTGGACCGTCAAGGCTTCTACCGGGCCAGATCCAAGGTCAGCTCCACCAATTTCTGGGCGGCGACGCACGGATCCGGATGGGACGAACCCGGCTTGTAGTTGATCCACCAGCCGACGACCCCGACATCGGCGGCCGGGGCGGTGACCCCGCAGGAGTCGTTGTCGCCCGGCCTGCGCACCTGCAGCGCCCTGCGGCCCTGCACGGTGATGTCGCCGGTGAGATAGCCCAACTTGTCGTTGGTGGTCTTCTCGTTGTTCAGCGTACCCATCTCGTACCAGTTCAGAGTGGCCATGGCCGCGCCGCCGGGGGCGTCCTCGATCTCCCACATGCAGACGGCGCCGGTGAACGAGTCATCCACGTAGGTGGCGTTGCCGACGATCTCGCCGATCTTGTCGACGGCAACCACATCGCACTCGCGCAGCAGTTTGTCGAAGTCGGTATTGATCGTTTCACCGCCGCCACCGCCACCCAGCGGCTGCGCGTTGCCCTCGACCTTCTCCGCACAGCCGGCCAGCGCGGCGGTGAGCAGCAGCGCGGCCGTCGCGGCGAGCGCGACCCGGCGCGCGCTCACTTCAGCCGTCCCACGGTCAGCTCGGCCAGTTTCCTGGTCCGGTCGCACGGGTTGCCGCCGGTCGCGAACAGGCCGGTGGACATGGACCATTCGAAGAAGTCGTCGTCGAGCTGGACCGCGAGATCGCAGACGACGCCATCGGGGTCGACAGCCTGGAAACCAGGGCGACCGCCCACATCGATAGTCTGCGGATTGCGGCCGACGTTGGACACCCACGCCTTCTCGCGTTCGATCGGGCTGCCCCGATACGAGGCGAAGGTGACGCTCGGCGAACTCAAGCCGGCGGCCTGCCAGTTGCAGCCGGTCGCGTTCTTGAACACGCGCGAGATCTGGCCGAGGCCCGCGAGATTGCGGACTTCGTCGTCGGTGACGTGTCCGCATTCACCGACGAAAGGCCCCAGCGAGGCGACCTTCGGTGGTGGCCGGTTCGGGCCGGTCGGCGTATCGGAGTCGCCCCCCGATCCGCACGACGTCAGCATGACGACCAGGGCCATGCCGGTGATGATCGCCGAAGGGATCCGCATGCCATGAACTCTAATGGCTGCGCCGCCCGGCTCACAGATTGCCGCGAGCCTCCTGCTCGCGTTCGATGGCCTGGAAGAGGGCCTTGAAGTTGCCTTTTCCGAAGCCGAGTGAGCCGTGTCGCTCGATGAGTTCGAAGAAGACGGTCGGGCGGTCGGCGAGCGGACGGGTGAAGATCTGCAGGAGGTAGCCGTCCTCGTCGCGGTCGACCAGGATGCCGCGACGCTGCAACTCCCCCACCGGGACTCGCACGTGGCCGATCCTCGCGCGTAGTTCGGGGTCCTCGTAGTAGGTGTCGGGGGTCTGCAGGAATTCGACGCCTTCGGCGCGCAACGCGTCGACCGTGGCGAGGATGTCGCCGGTGGCCAGGGCGATGTGCTGGACGCCGGGGCCGCGATAGAACTCGAGGTACTCGTCGATCTGAGAACGCTTGCGGCCCACCGCCGGTTCGTTGAGCGGGAACTTGACCCGGTGGTTGCCGTTGGCGACGACCTTGCTCATCAGCGCGGAGTACTCGGTGGCGATGTCGTCGCCGACGAACTCGGCCATGTTCGTGAATCCCATGACGCTGCGGTAGAAGTCGACCCAGCGGTCCATCATGCCGAGCTCCACATTGCCGACCACGTGGTCGATCGCCTGGAAGAGCCGGGCGGTGCGCCGCTGATGGGTGGATGTGCGGGAGACATAGCCGGGCAGGTACGGCCCGTAGTACCCGGACCGGTCGACCAGCGTGTGCCTGGTCTCGCCGTAGGTGGCCAGCGCCGCGGAGCGGACGATGCCGAATTCGTCGCTCTCGTCGTGGGGTTCGACCAGGATCTGCGCGCCGTGGTCGCGCGCCCACGCGATACAGCGGTCGACATCGGGCACCTCCAGCGCGATGTCGACGACGCCGTCGCCGTGCCGGTCGTGGTGGGCGACCAGCGGACTGTCCGGATCGACCGCCCCCTGCACGACGAACCGCGCTCCCCCGCTGCGCAGCACGAACGACTTGCGGTCGCGATTGCCGGTCTCGGGACCGGAGTACGCATCCAGCCGCATCCCGAAGGCCGACTGCAGGAAGTGCGCGCTCTGGGTCGCGTTGCCGACGACCCACACCAGCGCGTCCCACCCGATCACCGGAAACGGATCGACGCTGTCGTCGTGCTCGATCAGCCCGACGAGCTGCTGCTCAATGGTCATGACCTAGGAAATCCCGTTCCGGGCGAGCTGGGCAACTACTCCATCGGAGGCTGAACAGGCTGACACAAGAAGCCACCGATCGCGGCCCGATGGTGGACAATTTGAATAGCACCTGACCGCGCAGACACGGAGGTCTTTCGATGCGTACGCCGGCGAAACTGGACGAACTCGATCTCGCGATCCTCACCGCGATGCACCAGTTCCAGAAGGCCGGGATCCTCGAGCTGTCGCGGCGCACGAAGGTCGCGCGGGCGACCGTGCAGGCCAGGATCAACCGGATGGAGGAGTCGGGGGTGATCGCCTCCTACGATCCGCAGATCGACGTGACCGCCGCCGGATTCGACGTGCAGGCCTTCGTGACGCTGGAGATCGCGCAGGGCGCGCTGGACACCGTCAGCGCCGAGCTCGAAGCCATCCCCGGCGTGCTGGAGGCCTACGCGACGACCGGCACCGGTGACGTGCTGTGCCGGATCGGCGCCGACTCACACGCCGGGCTGCAGGCGGTGCTGCTCAGCATCGATCGGACCACTTCGGTGGTGCGCTCCCACAGCGTGATCGTGCTGTCGACGGTGATCGCGCGGCGCACCATGCCGCTGCTGCGCACCCTGACCCCGGCGGGCACCGCGAAGGCCCCCGCCTACCGCGAGCCGCGCTGAGCCGGACCCCGCACACCCACTCAGCGCAGCTGCACGACCACCTTGCCGGTGGCGGTCCGGTTGTCCAGCGCCGCAACGGCTTCGGCGGTCTTTTCCAGCGGGTACAGGACCGGCTCTGGTGCGGGGATGGCGCCGGAGGCGAGCAGGGGTTCGACCTCGGCCCACTGTTCGGCGAGGTAGGTGGGGTGGCTCATCACCCATTCGCCCCAGGCCGCGCCGACGACCTCGACGTTCTTGAGCAGCAGGCGGTTCACCTTCACGGTCGGGATCTCGCCCGCGGTGAAACCGACGACCAGCAGCCTGCCGCCACCGGCCAGGCAGCGGATGCTGTCGGTGAAGCGATCGCCGCCGACGGGGTCGAGCACGATGTCGACGCCGCGACCGTCGGTGAGCTCCTTCACCGCGGCGAGCCAGCCTTCGGTCAGCACCACATCGGTCGCGCCGTTGGCCTTGGCCACCTGGGCCTTCGCCTCGGTGCTGACCACCGCGATCACCCGGCCCGCGCCGAGCGCCCTCGCCATCCGCAGGGTGGAGGTGCCGATGCCGCCCGCGGCGCCGTGCACCAGCACGGTCTCACCCTCGGTGATCCGGCCGCGCTTGGTCAGGCAGAAGTGGACGGTGAGGTCGTTGAACAGGATGCCGGCGCCCGCCTCGAGCGAGACGTTGCCGGGCAGCTTGAATACGGCGTGCTCGGGCGAGACGGCCACCTCGGCGACACCGTTGCCCAGCATGGTCAGCGCGGCGACGCGGTCGCCGGGACGCAGCGACGAACCCTCCGGCGCCGCGCGCACGACACCGGCCACCTCACCGCCGACGACGAACGGCAGGCCCGGTTTCATCTGGTAGAGCCCGCGCGTCATCAGCACATCGGGGAAGGCGATGCCCGCCGCGTGCACGTCGATCAGTACCCCGCCGGGATAGGCCACCGGCTCGGGCAGGTCGACGATCTCGATCGCCGACGGACCGTCCAACTTGCCGACCTGGGCTGCGCGCATGATCGAACAATATCCCGGCGAACCGGTCAGCGATGGGCGAATTCCGTGACCTGCTCGCTCGCCAGCACCGACCCGTCCTTGATGATCGTCAGGCCCGCGGGAGTGAGCTGATATCGGGTGCCGTCGGTCGGGTTGGTCGCGGTGAAACCGCCGCTGCCGGTGGGCACCGGGTCGTCGAGTTCGATGCCGAGACCGTTGCTTGCCCGTGCGCCCTTGTAGTAGTAGCGGTTGTCGCCGGTGTGGCAGATGATCACGCGCGAACCGGTGGTGCGCGCGATGGTCATCGCGGCGTCGTTGTCGTTGCAGCGCGGGCTGCCGTTGAGGAAGCCTTGGCCGTCGGCGCCCGAGACGCTCGACTGCAGCGGCGGCACGGTCGTCCTGGTCGGCGAGGGCGGTGAGGTGACGACCCGGGTGGTCGGCACGGTCTGGCTGACCGTCTCGATCTGCGGCGGCGGCGGGACGACGGCGCCGGTCGTCGTGTTCGGCGGATCGGCGACGGACTTCTTCTCGTCGCCGACGCCCAGCATCACCCATACCGTGGCGCCGACCGCGACGAGCACGATCAGCGCGCCCAGCGCACCGGCCAGGATCGGCGTCGACGAATTGCGTTGCGGTGGTAGCGGTAACGGCGCGGAGGGGTGGGTGTGGCCACCGACGCGGGCGGGCTGCGGGCTTGGCGTCGGATAGCCAGGCGGCGGCGTCCACTCCTGGTGCGCGGGGGCGGCGGGCGTGACCACGACCTGCGGCCCGGACACCGTGGGCGGGGGCGGCTCACCGGTGTCCCACGACCGCGGCGCGGGAACCACGGTCGCGGCCGCCACCTGCGGTCCCGGCGCCGTGCTCGGCGCCGATCGCTCGGCCTGCACGAGTGCCGCGCGGGCGGCGCGAGCCAGGTCGCCGGGGGTGGCATAGCGCTGCTGCGGCCGCTTCGCCATGCCGCGATCGATCACAGGGTCGAAGAAGGACAGTCCGGGGTCGACGGCGCTCGGCCGCGGCGGCGGCGCCATCTGATGTGAGCCGATCGCGCCGGCGAGGCTGTTGACCGGGTACGGAACCCGGCCGACCAGGGATTCGTAGAGCACGCAGGTGAGGGCGTAGGTGTCCACCGCCGCCGTCATCGGCTGGTCCTCGAACCGCTCCGGGGCCATGTACGCCATCGAGCCGACGGCGCTGCCGGTGCTGGTGAGCTGCGGGTCCGAGTCGGCGTGCGCGATACCGAAATCCACCAGGTAGGCGAACATGTTGCTGGTGAGCAGGATGTTGGCGGGCTTCACGTCACGGTGGACGAGGCCGATCTCGTGCGCGGCGTCGAGTGCGGCGGCGATCTGCTCCACCACCTGCACCGCCTCACCGGGCGTCAGCCTGCCGTGCTGCTGCAGGCGATCCTTGAGATCGCTGCCCTTGACCAGGCGCATGTCGATATAGAGGACACCGTCGACCTCGCCCCAGTCGTGCACCGGGATGACGTGCGGTTCCTGCACGCTCGCCATCGCGTGCGATTCCCGCCGGAACCGCTGCACGTAGACGGGATCCCTGGCCAGTTCGCGGTTGAGCACCTTGACGGCGACAGTGCGATTCTTGGAGGTGTCGTAGGCCTCGTAGACCTCCCCCATACCGCCGACTCCGAGGAGCCTGCGCATTTCATAGCGCCCGAACATCGAGCCCGCCATTGCCCCGCCGGCCATCCAAGCAGGCTACCGGGCGCGGGTCGCTCCTGTCATGTACGACAACGGGGTCGGCGCCGGCGCTGTGACCGCCACCTGGTACCGATAGTCCCGGCTCAGCGTGAGGGTGTGATCTGCGACCCGTAAAGTCGTCTGCAGAACTACGCAAGAAGTCGCGGCATACCCCGGTGCGCCGTGCAAGGAGCACACGTGTCACTCGATCAGCCACTGGCCCCGCTTCCCCAGGAGGGCATGGGTTTCGCCGCGGCGTGGCCCGTCCGGGCTGGCGATGTGGATCCCTATCAGCGGCTGCGCCTCGACGCGGTGGCGCGCTATCTGCAGGACATCTCCTGGGACGAGCTCCAGCAGACGGCACTGCATCGCACCGACCCGACCTGGATCGTGCGCCGCACCGTCATCGATGTCATCCGGCCGGTCACCTGGCCCGATCAGGTGCGCCTGACCCGCTGGTGCTCGAGCATGTCGACCCGCTGGACGAACATGCGCACCAGGATCACCAGCGACGGCGGCGGTCTGATCGAGACCGAGGGTTTCTGGATCAACCTCAGCGAATCGAGCAACCTGCCCGCCCGGATCAGCGACGAAGGCCTTGCCTACCTGGCCCGGTCCACCGACGAGCACCGGCTGCGCTGGCGGCCCTACCTCACCGATCCGGCGCCGCGCGAGTCCGACACCGATCTGCCCTTCCCGGTGCGCGCGACCGATATCGACCAGTACAACCACGTCAACCACACCTGCTACTGGCAGGCCGTCGAGCAGTTCCTGGTCGACTACCCGAAGCTGGTCGCCGGACCGCATCGCGCGGTGATCGAGTACGTGGCGCCGGTGCTGGCCCGCGAGCACATCACCGTGCGCGGGCGGTACGAGCCGGGCGACCGGACCGGTCAGCAGGTGCTGCGGCTGTGGTTCGTCGTCGGCGGCACGACCACCACCGTCGTGCGGATCATGCCGCTGCCGGAATAGCCCCGGCCCGTTTCCGAGCCGGGGCCATCCGCTAACCCTTCGCCGCTTTGAGCAGGTCGGCGCGAGTGGTGAACTTGACGCGCGGCCTGCCCGCGGCCTTGCCCGCGGACTTCTCGGCCTGGTCGATGGTCTTCCAGCCCTTGCGGTCGACCAGCTCCGGCTGCCGCTCGGCGAGCAGCGCCTGCAGCGCGGCCCGGTCACCGGTCGGCGCGGTGAGCTTGCCCGCGATGAAGTCGGCGATCACGGCTTCCACGGTCTCCTCGGCGTCGACCCGGTTGGAGCCGATCACGCCGCGCGGCCCGCGCTTGATCCAGCCGGACACGTACACACCAGGCACCGGCTCGGTCGCTTCGATGACCCGGCCGTGCTCGCTGGGCACGATGCCGCGCCGCTCGTCGAACGGCAGGCCCGCGACGGGCACACCGCGGTAGCCGATCGAGCGCAGCACCAGTCCGGTGCCGAGCGTCTCGGTGCGGTCGGTGGCGGTGGCCACCAATTGCCCGTTCTCCTCGGTCAATTCGTTGTGCGCGAATTCGATCGAGGTGACCTGGTCGTCGCCGTGCACCGCCGTCGGGGTCGTCAGGTAGCGGAAGGCGATCCGCTTGTGCGACGGGTCGTGCTGCACGGTCGAGTACTCCTGGGCGAGCTGATACTTCAGCCGCAGCGACGGCTCGATGTTCGGGTCGTCGAGGATGGCGCGACTGTGCGGGTCCAGCTCCATGTCGGCCGGGTCGACCACGACGTCGACACCCTTCAGGTGCGTCAGCGCCAGGAACTCCGGCGTGCTGTAGGCCGCCTGCAGCGGGCCGCGCCTGCCGAGGATCACCACCTCGCGGATATTGCTGCGGCGCAAAGCGTCCAGCGCGTGGTCGGCGATGTCGGTCTTGGCGAGCTCGTCCGGGTCGACGGTGAGCACGCGGGCGACATCGAGCGCGACATTGCCGTTGCCGACGATGACCGCGCGCTCGCCGGACAGGTCGAACTCGCGATCGGCGAAGTCGGGGTGGCCGTTGTACCAGGCGACGAACTCGGTGGCCGAATGGCTGCCGGGCAGATCCTCGCCGGGCACGCCGAGCTTGCGATCACTGGACGCGCCGACGGCGTAGATCACCGCGTGGTGGTGGTCGAGCAGCTCCTGGTGATCGATGTGCTCACCCACCTCGACGTTGAGGTAGTACTGCAGCGTCTCGCGGCGGAAAGCCGAGTCGAACATGTTCGCCACGCCCTTGGTGCCGGCGTGGTCGGGTGCGACGCCCGCGCGCACCAGACCCCACGGGGTCGGCAGGCGGTCGAACATCTCGACCTCGACATCGCTGCGCCGGAGCAGTTCGTCGGCGGCGTAGCACGCGGCCGGGCCCGCGCCGACGATCGCGACGCGCAGGGTTCCCAGCTCCTTGGGCGGACGTGTCGGCGTCGCCAGCGGATCGAAGTTCGACTCCAGCGGGTGGCGCTGGAAGTAGGCGGCGTTGATCTCGCGATACCTGGCCAGCGAGGCGAGCAGGTCGTCCTCGGAGAAGATGGCGTCCACCGGGCAGGCGTCGACACAGGCGCCGCAGTCGATGCAGGTGTCGGGGTCGATGTACAGCATCTCCGCCGTGGCGAACTCCGGCTGATCCGGAGTCGGGCGAATGCAGTCGACCGGGCACTCGGTGACGCAGCTGGCGTCGTTGCAACAACGCTGCGTGATGACGTAGGCCATAGGTGCAGATCCTCGAAATATGTGGTCGGTGGCTCGAGACGCCCTCCGCGGCGGGCCCGCGGCGGGTGTGCCACGAACACGTCTACGGTGACGTAGCTTTCAGTGTGCCTCGAGTGTGACCGCGACCTCACCCGCGGTCGGGATTACGGTTGTTCCATGGCGGCGACCCTCATCCTGATGCGGCACGGAAAATCGGCCTACCCCGAGGGCGTGGGCGACCACGCCCGCCCGCTCGCCCCGCGCGGACAGCGGGAAGCGGCGCTGGCGGGCGAGTGGCTGCGCACCACCCAGCCGCCCATCGATGCGGTCCGCTGCTCGACCGCCACGCGCACCAGGCAGACCCTGGCCGCCACCGGCATCGCCGCGCCGGTGGAGTACACCGACGACATCTACGAGGCCAGTCCGCACACCCTGATCGAGCTGATCCAGCTCACCGACGACGCGATCGAGACCCTGCTCGTCGTCGGGCACGTGCCCGGAATCCCGTGGACCGCTTGGGAACTGGCGGCCAACCGCGAGTCCGATCAGGCGACCGAGCTCAGCCGCAAGTTCCCGACCTCGGCGCTGGCCGTGCTCGAGTTCGACCGCCCGTGGGCGCAGCTGGATCCCGGTTCGGGCGAACTGACGCATTTCCATGTCCCACGCTGAGTCCTGGCGGGCTACTTGAGCAGCTTGCCGCCGACGACGATTCCGACAGCCAGTAGTGCGAGCAGCACGAGGGCGACGAAGCCGTTCGTCAGCGCCCACACCACGCCGAGTACCAACACCACCGGGGCCACCGCGATCGCGGTGATCACGGGGCTCTCTTTGACCGTCTCCCAGGCCGAGCGAGCCCTGATCCGGTCGATGTCCTTACCAGCCATGTGATCCACACTACGTTTCTGTCGGTCTTCGGTGCCATGCTGAACGGCATGGATTGGAAAATCGAACTCGTTGCCATCCCGGTCACCGACGTCGATCGGGCCAAGGACTTCTACACCAGTATCGGCTTCAACGCCGATCACGACCACACGCCGAGCCCGGACATCCGCTTCGTCCAGCTCACCCCGCCTGGCTCCGGCTGCTCGATCTGCATCGGCCGCGGCTTGACCAGCGCCGCCCCCGGCAGCGTCGAAGGCATGCAGATGGTCGTGCCAAGCGCGCAGCAGGCCTACGACCAGCTCGTCGCCGCTGGTGTGGAGGCCAGCCCGGTGCAGGACATGGGCTGGGGCCTGTTCACCTTCTTCGCCGATCCCGACGGCAACCGGTGGGCCGTCCAGGAGCTGCCGAAGTACACCTGAGTTCGTTCGTCCCGCGAGAATAAGTCTTGCTTGGAGTGCACTCCAGGTGGATAGCGTCGGTGGGGTTCCACGGGAAGGGACGAGCACGATGGATCAGGACGTGGCCCTGCGCACCAACAGCGGGGACGACGAGCGGGAGCGCCCGAAATACTCGATCGGCGAGGCCGCCGGGCGATCGGGCCTCAGTCGCGACACCCTGCGCTGGTACGAGCGGATCGGGCTGATGAGCTACATCGGCCGCGACCACTCCGGCAACCGCCGCTTCAGCGATCGCGACCTGGAGTGGCTGGTGCTGATCGGCCGGTTGCGGCTGACCGGCATGCCGGTCGCCGACATGATCCGCTACGCCGAACTGGTGCGGGCAGGCGAACAGACCTTCCCCGAGCGGCTGGCGATGTTCCGGCAGACCAGGTCCGACGTGCTCGACAAGATCGCGGAACTACAGCAGACCGTGGCCGTCCTCGACTACAAGATCGCCATCTACGAAGGCCGATCCGAAGTCGACCCGCCGGCCACGCTCACCGCGCACACGAGCGAAGGAACCGACACATGAGCACCACCGCGACACTGCCCACCGTCACCCTCGGCGCCGACGGCCCCGTGGTCGGCACGCAGGGCCTCGGCTGCATGGGCATCAGCGAGTTCTACGGCGACTCCGACCTGGCCGAATCGCGCGCCACCCTCGACCACGCGCTCGAACTCGGCGTCACCCTGTTCGACACCGCCGATGTCTACGGCTCGGGCCACAACGAGGAATTCCTCGCCGACTTCGTCCGGGCCAACCGGGAGAACCTGGTGATCGCCACCAAGTTCGGCATCGTCCGCAAGGCCGACGACCCGGCCTTCCGCGGCTTCGACAACTCCCCCGCCTACATCCGCGCCTCGGTCGACGCCAGCCTGCGCAGGCTCGGCATCGACACCATCGACCTGTACTACATGCACCGGCGCGACCCGGCCGTGCCGATCGAGGACACCGTTGGCACGCTGGCCGAACTGGTCGCGGCGGGCAAGGTGCGCGCGCTCGGTCTGTCCGAGGTGACCGGCGACGAACTGCGCGCCGCGCACGCGGTGCACCCGATCGCGGCGCTGCAGTCGGAGTGGTCGCTGTTCTCCCGCGATGTGGAGCGCACCGCGGTCCCCGCCGCCGCCGAACTCGGCGTGGCCTTCGTGCCGTACTCGCCGCTCGGCCGCGGCTTCCTCACCGGCGCGTTCCGCACCGCGAACGATTTGAGCGACAAGGATTTCCGCCAGTTCCAGCCACGGTTCACCGGCGACAACGCCGAGCACAACGCCGAACTGCTCGCCCCGCTGGCCGCGATCGCCACGGCACACGGGATCACCCAGGCCCAGGCCGCCCTGGCCTGGGTGCACGCCCGCGCCGAGGTGCACGGTCTCGCGGTGGTGCCGATCCCCGGCACGCGCAAGCGCAGCAGGCTGGCCGAGAACGTCGCGGCGGCCACCGTGCGCCTCACCGCCGACGAACTCGCGACTCTGGAGCCGATCGCCGGACAAGTGGCGGGCAACCGGTACGCCGACATGTCCTTCACCTCGGCCGGCCGGGAGTAGCGTCCGCCGCGCCGCGGCTCCGACGGGCCGCGGCGCACCGGGCTCGCATCGCGCTAGGGTGACCGAAGGCGCCGTGCTCGGCCTGGCCGAGGCGGTCATCCCCGCCCGAGGAAGATCGCGCCGACCGGGAATACCCGATCGCGCGCGAGCAGTTGGTCCGATGCACAGATCTCGGTGATCGTCTCCGATCGCCGACGCGATCGGCGCGTCCACTGCGTGTCGATCCTGAGCGCACCCTGTTCGGGTGCGGAAGGAGCGCAAGGAGATGCCTGAGACCACCCCGGCAGCGCAGTCTGGTTCGACCGAGCCGCAGGTCGTGCGCAATGCGGACAAGGACCGCTACGACGTGTTCTACGACGGCGAGCTCGCCGGTTTCGCCGAGTACGTCGAGCGCGACAACGACACCGATTTCGTCCACACCGAAATCGACGACGCCTACGCGGGCAAGGGCCTGGGCAGCGTGCTCGCCAAGTACGCCGTCGAGGACGTGATCGAGCGCGGCCGCACCATCACCGCGCACTGCCCGTTCATCCGCGGCTGGCTCGACAAGCACCCCCAGTACGACGCGCACGTGGTGGGCAAGGGTCTCTTGCCGTGAGCGATCTGGAGGCCGATCCCGCCGAGGCGCTGTGTGAGCCGTCGCCGAGTCCGGGACCGATCACCGAGCTGTACCCCGCCAGGGAGGTACCGCTCGGCGGCGTCCGCGGCGTGTACGTGGAACGCACACTGCCGCAACGTGATCTGCCGACCGTCGGCGCGTGGTGTTTTCTCGACCGATTCGGCTCGCCGACCGTCACGCGGACCGGGGCCTCCCCCGATATCCTGCCCCACCCGCATATCGGGTTGCAGACGGTGACCTGGCCGTTCGACGGCCGGATCCGGCACCGCGATTCGGTGGGCTCCAATGTCGAGATCGAACCGGGTCAGCTGAACCTGATGACCTCGGGTCGCGGCATCGCGCATTCGGAGTTCGGCGTTCCCGGCGCGCACGCGGGCAACGGCCTGCAACTGTGGATCGCCTTGCCCGGCACCGCGACCGGGGTCGAACCGCATTTCGAGCAGCATCGCGAGCTGCCCGTGTACGAGGAGCCGGGGCTGCGGGCCACCGTCCTGATCGGCTCGCTCGGCGGGGTCACCTCACCGGCGAAGGCCTACACCCCGATCGTGGGGGCCGACATCGTGCTCGATCCCGGTGCCGAGGCGCGATTGCCGCTGGAACGGGCCTTCGAGCACGCGGTGCTGGTGATCGAGGGCACGGTGCGGGTGGACGGCGCCGAGCTCACCGCGGGCCCGCTGCTGTACCTGGGCACGGACCGCGCCGAGTTGCTTCTGGAGAGCACCGCCGGCGCGCACTTCGCGCTGATCGGCGGCGAACCGTTCGCCGAAGAGCTGGTGATGTGGTGGAACTTCGTCGGCCGCAGTCACGACGAGATCGTCGCGGCCCGCGAGGCGTGGGAAGCCAACGACACCAGCCGTTTCGCCGAGGTGATCGGGCACTCGCCCGAGGAGCGGATTCCCGCGCCGCCGCTACCGCCGCTGCGCTTGAAGCCACGCAAGCGGGCCACCGGCTGCACCCACCGCTGATCCGGCACCGCCTTCCCCGCGGCGCCGGATCGACCGGTACTCAGCGACCTTCGGCGAGCAGTGCGTCGAGGGCGCGGTAGCTGTCGTTGAGGCCGACTTCCATCCCGGAGGCGAGCATGCCGGCGCATTCGTCGGCGGTGTGGAAGATGCTGTCGGTGACCACGCGGGTGCGGCCGTTGCCGAGGTCGACGAAGGTCGTCGAGTCGATCGAGATGTGCGCGGGCATGCCGTCCCATTCGAAGGACTGCACGATCTTCTCCTTCGGGGTGATCTCCCGGAAGCGGCCCTCGAAACCGTAGGACTCGTCGCCCTCGTGCTCGACGAAGCGCCAGTGCCCGCCCTTGCGGAATTCCCAGCGCTCGATGTCGAGCTCGTGACCGCGGCCCCACCAGCGCGAGACCTGCTCGACGCGGCTGTAGGCGTTCCACACCCGGTCCAGCGGTGCGTCGAAATCGCGTTCGATGTGCAGTTCGCGGTCCGAGGTCGAGGTGATGACCGCGTCGTTGGTGGTTGTGCTCATTGCTCTGGCTCCGATCGTTGCAGGAATTCACCGAGACGGTCCATCCGGGCTTCGAGCATCTGCCGATAACCCTGCATCCAGGCCACCTCCCGATCGAAGACGTGCTCGCCGATCCGGCAGTACCGGACCCGCCCACGCTTCTCGGTGACCACCATGCCCGCGTCCTCGAGCAACCCGACGTGCTTCTTGATGCCGGTCAGGGTCATCTCGAACCGCTCGGCCAACTCGCTGATACTCGCGGGCCCACGACCGAGGTGCTCGAGTATCCCCCGCCGAGTGGGGTCCGCGAGCGCCCCGAACGAGGCATTCAGGAATTCATACTGAACCATCTAGTTCAGTATTGCGCGCGCCGCGGCGGGCGTCAAGGGTCGCCTGGCATTTCCGAAAACCCTGGACCCGCCCCGGGATTTGCTACTACGCTTCGTCGTAGACAATGACGTTCGAGGGGGATTTCATGGACAAGACCACGTGCTGCGTCGTCGGCGGCGGGCCGGCCGGAACGATGGCGGGCCTGCTGCTGGCCAGGGCGGGCGTCGAGGTCACCGTGCTGGAGAAGCACCCCGACTTCCTACGCGATTTCCGCGGCGACACGGTCCACCCGTCGACCGTACGGCTGCTCGACGAGCTCGGGCTCGGCGACGAGTTCGCCCGGCTGCCACAGTCCGCGCTCACCAGGATGTGCATGTACGCCGGCGATCGCATGGTCGTCGCCGCCGACCTCACCCGGATCCCGGGCCGGTACCGCCACATCGCGATGGTGCCGCAGTGGGACTTCCTCGATCTGCTGGTGAGCGCCGCCGCCGTGGAACCCACGTTCACCCTGCGGATGCGGTCGACCGTCACCGGGCTGCTCCACGAGTCCGACGCGGTCACCGGCGTGCGCTACCGCGATGCCGACGGCGCCGACCACGAACTGCGCGCCGATCTCGTAATCGCCTGCGACGGACGTGATTCCGTGGCTCGCGAGGCGGCGGGCCTGCGGCAGCGGATGGAGGACGTGCCCATGGACATGTGGTTCTTCCGCATCCCGAAGGCCACGGACGACACCGAGGGCGACGCCAGCCAGGCCCGCTTCACCAGCGGAAACTCGGCGGTCGCGATCGATCGGGGCGACTACTACCAGACCGGCTACATCATCGAGAAGGGTCGCGACGCGACACTGCGCGCCGCCCACGATGTGCGGTGGCTGCGGGACCGAGTCACCGAACTGTTCGGCTGGCCCGCCGAGGCGACCGCGGCGATCGAGTCGTGGGACGACGTCAAGCTGCTCGAGGTGACCGTCGGCATGCTCGAACGCTGGTACGTGCCCGGCCTGCTGTGCATCGGCGATGCCGCGCACACGATGTCGCCGGTCGGCGGTGTCGGCGTCAACCTCGCCGTGCAGGATGCCGTCGCGGCCGCGCGCATCCTCGCCAAGCCGCTGCTCGACGGCACGGTGCGGACCGCCGACCTGGAGAAGGTGCAGCGCAGGCGGATGCTGCCCGCCAGCTTCACCCAGCGCTCCCAGCGCGGCGAGCACGACATGCTCATCGCCCCCGCGCTCCGCGGTGAGCTGCGCACCGCCCCGCTGCCGCTGCGGGCCGTCGACGCTGTGCCGATACTCGCCGGACTCGTCGCCTACCTCGGCGGGATCGGGATCCGCCCGGAACACGCACCGGATTTCGCCCGCCGCCCACCGAGCGGGGCAGACCGCCCCGCTGCGGCCCGCTGACCGTGCGGAACCATCTCGGCGATCGGACCCGAAGACCGACCGCGCCCTTGTGATCCGCGTGACGCCGACGCCGAACGGCCTCGCGACAACTTCCCGAAAACCCTTCCAGCGGTTAGGTTTGCCGCGACGAACGGGACGAATCGGTCCCGGGTGAATTCAGCGGGAGGCTTGCGGGATGAGGATCGGCACTGTGGTTGGCGCGGCGCTGCTGGCGGTGGGAGTCACCCTGTCCGCCACGGGAATCGGCGCCGCCGAGCCGGGACCCGTCGGCACGCAGTCCGGCAGCACGCCGCTGCCCGCCCTGCGCAGTGTCGACCGGGGCGTGAACTACCAGGTCGGCGTGTCCGAGGATCGGCGTGCCGCGGTCACGACGCTCGACGCGGGCCAGTTCCAGCTCGTGCACGACGCGAAGGTCGTCACGGTCACCGATGCCTCCGGCGCGGTGATCGCCGCGCTGCCGATGGTCGTGCGCCTCGGTGAGCACGCCGTGCCGCTCACCCCCGCGGTCGACGAGTCGGGCACCCGTCTCACGCTCACCCCGGTCGGCGAGGCCGATGCGCCGGTGCGCGAGATCAGCGCCCAGGAACAGTTCTACGCCGAGACGCAGCGCCTGCAGCCGCAGATCATCCAGGGCGCGGCGATCGGGGCCGCCATCGGCTTCGTTCTCGGCTTCCCGCTCGGACTGTTCGTCCTCGACTTCATCACCGTCCCGGTCGCGACCGTGGCGGGCGCCGCGATCGGCGCGATGGCCGGGTACGCGATGGCGGGTGGGCAGCCTGCGATCGATACCGCGCTCGCCTACGTCACCGGGGCGCCCTGAGCACCAGCTACCGTGGTCAGGAGGAAACTCCGCACGTTGTGAGTGGGTGGTGAGAGACGTGTTCGACCCGCTGGCCGATATCGATCGGGCCCTGGCCGAGCAGGCCGGATGGACGTGGTTCGACGACTACCTGCTGTACACGTGCGGAGTGGCCGAGCTGATCGCGAGCGGGCGGGTCGCGCAGATCCCGTCCGCCGCGACGCGGGTCCGGCTGGAGCCCGGCGAGATCTGCTTCGCCGACGGCGGAGTCCAGTGGTTCACCTGGCGTGGTGTCGGGGACGGTCGCTGGGTGCGGGGCAGAGTACGCGCCGACGGGCAGACGCCGCTGGGCGCTGTCGCGCACCTGGGTAATGGGGTGCGCAACGAGACCAGGCGGTCGCGGGCCGAGGCGGCGGCGCAACCGCGATGGATCGCCGAACGGCCAGGATCGGCGATGATCTCGAACCGGCGGATTCACCTGGCGAATCCGGAGCGGTCGTTCTCGCTGTACTGGTCGGCGCTGGAAAGTGCCGACCTCACCGCACCCGACCTGGTCGGCTGCCGGTTCCCGGACCGCAACGGCACCATGCAGCAACTACAGATCCGCAGCGCGTGGGCGCCGCTGATCTTCGTCACCGCGGCGCTACAGCACTTTCCGCATCATCCGCTGCTGCGGACCGGGGCGTGGCTGCCCGCCGGCTTCGAGGACAAGTGTCACCTGGCTGGCAAGAAGTGCCCGAAGGTGCGCAGGCTCTAACGTTGCCGCGCCCGGTAGGCCGCGACGGCATTGCGATTGCCGCAGGCGGTGCTGCAGTAGCGGCGGGAACGATTGCGGGACAGGTCGAGAACCAGGCCTTCGCAGGTGTCGTCGGCGCAGATCGACAGGCGGCTCAGATCGTCGGCGCGGATCAGGTCGATCATCGCCATGGCTGTCTCGACGGCGATGCGGACCGGCAGCGGGGCCTCGGGCGGCACGGCGTGGACGTGGTAGTCGACGTCGCCGTGACGGACCAATTGCGGGACCGCGCGATGCTCGGCCAGGGTCTCGTTCACCAGGGTGACCGCGGTGTCGCGGTCGCTCATCAGCATGCGCCGCAGCGGCGCGCGCAACTCCCGCACGGCGGCCAGTTCCGCGGCATCGCCGGTATGCACGCCGGTGTAGACGTGCCGGTCGAAGAACTCGTCGAGCTGCGCGGTCTCGGTCAGCGTGTCGGGGTCTTCGGCGGAGTTGACCAGCTCGACCGCCGCCAGCAGCGCCGCCTCGGTGTCATGAGCAAAAACCACGTTGACATATTACCGCAGGCTCCTTACCGTCATTAGTCATGGCGACTTTGACCCATGACAGCGTGACCCGGATGCGATCCGGACTGCTGCTCGCGCTGGCCTCCGCCACCTCGTTCGGCCTGTCCGGTCCGCTCGCGCGCGGGCTGATGAACGCGGGCTGGAGCGCGGCCGCAGTGGTCGCAGCGCGCGTTCTGCTTGCCGGGGTCGTCCTGCTCCCCGTCGCCCTTCCCCAGATACGCGGGAACTGGAACCTGGTGCGCGCCAACGCGAACCTGATCGTGCTGTACGGATTGCTCGCCATCGCGGGCACCCAGCTGGCCTATTTCAACGCCGTCGCGCACATGGAGGTCGGCGCCGCGCTGCTGATCGAGTACACCGCACCGATCGCCGTCGTCGGCTGGATGTGGGCACGGCACCGCCAGCGGCCCGGCTCGGCCACCCTCGCCGGCGCCGCACTCGGCATTACCGGACTGCTGCTCGTGCTCGACATCCTCGCCGGGGTGTCGACCGACCCGATCGGCATCACTTGGGCGCTGGCCGCGATGATCGGCGCCGCCGCGTATTTCGTGCTCTCCGCCCAGGGTGGCGAGCTGCCCGGCACGGTCCTGGCCGCGGGCGGACTGCTGATCGGCGGGGTCGCGCTGCTGCTGGCCGGAATGGTCGGCATCGTGCCACTGCGCGCCACCACCGCGACTGTCGTGTTCGACGATTTCAGCACGCCGTGGTGGGTCCCGATCCTGCTGATCGGCATCGTCACCGCGGCGATTGCCTACGTCACCGGCATCGCCGCCACCCGCCGCCTCGGCTCCCGCCTGGCCTCCTTCGTAGCCCTCACCGAGGTCCTCGCCGCCCTCCTGTTCGCCTGGGCCCTACTCGGCGAAGCCCCCCGCCCGATCCAATTACTCGGCGGGGCACTGATTCTCATCGGCGTTATCACCGTCCGCCTCGGCGAACCCGGAACAGTCACAGTCAGCGATCCCGAGGCGGCGGCCGCCACCTCCAACTGACCACGAATACCACTCGCGCGACATAAGTCTTGACTTATACTTGCTGGGTGGAATGGGAGATCGTGCTACTGGAACCGGTTGATCGCTGGTTCATGAAGCTGTGCGAGTCCGACCCGGCCTCAGCAGCCTTGATCGAGCAGGCGTTGGACTCGCCGCGGTCGGTCCCGCACTGGGCAGACCTCTGGTCGATACGCTCGAACACAGTCGGCTGAAGAATCCGAAGGAACTGCGCCCAGGGTCACGTGGACGCTCGGAGATCCGGATGCTGTTCGTATTCGATCCGGATCGTCAGGCGATCATCCTGGTCAGCGGGGACAAAGCCGGGCGGTGGTCCCACTGGTACGACGACGCGATCCCGTTGGCGGAAAATCGCCATGCCGACTACCGCGTCGAGAAGGCGAAGGAGGAACGATGACTGGCGCACGTAATTGGCGTGAGGTGAAGGAAGAAGCCCACCGGTTGCATCCGGAACTGGCCGACCCAGAGGTTCAGGCGGCAGCCGCGGCACAGCTGGATGGCCGAATCGCCGGCCACCATCTCAAGGAGCTCCGCCAAACGATCGGCAAGACGCAGGCCGAGCTCGCCGCCGCCCTCGGTGTCAGTCAGGCACGGATCTCGCAGATCGAGAACGGCGACCTCGCCGCCATGGAACTCGACACACTCCGCGCCTACGCCCGCGCGCTCGGCGGACATGTCGACATCAGCGTCAGCGTCGGGCCGCACACGATCAAGGTCGCCTGATCCAACCTAGCGCCAATGCTGCAATCGCTACCGGCTCGGCGGGATATGCGCGACGAGCGGTTCCGCGATGCGGACTAGGTCTTTGCAGACAGCAGCCGGCTTGCGATCGTTATCGTCGTCCCACATTTCGATACCGACCGCGCCGATCGGGAGGCCGTTCTTCGTGCCGAAAGGTGTATCGAAGCCGAGCTCGCAGTAGCCGTCATCGACCTCGGCGTCAGCGCCGCCGAAGGATTTGGCCACTTGTAGCGCCTGCCGGTCGCCGACCCTCACCGGGCGTGGGTGCGGGTACCAGCCGTAGTGGCTGTAGTAGATCTGATGGAAGGCGTCGGCGGTCGAGGCTATCGCCAGGGTGTAGCCGTCACCTTTCCATTCACATCGGCTGCCACTGGCAGCCGGCTGTTTCGGTGCCGGGCGCAGCCGCGCTTTCGCGATCGCGGATTCCGGTATCGAACAGGGATCCCACACAGGCGGATCCGCTGTCGGCGGAACCGTGCTCGTCGCGACAGCGGGCGGGGTCGGAGGCTCACTCGTCGCTGTCGGCATGGCCGAGGGCAGCTCGCGGGCCAGCTCGGTGAGAATAGCTTCGGCGCCCTCGCTCAGGTCCGCACGCATCGTCGGCGACCCCCAGACCGGCGGGGATGTGCCGCCACTCCAGTCCATCCCGGCCGTCACCACCTGGATCCTGACGTTGCCGATCACCGAAGTCGCCCAGCTTCGGATCGTTCCATCGCTGTCTTCGATCGTGATCATCGCGTCGTCGCCGATGCCGTCGAGCTGTCGCGGCGTGCTGAAGTTCGTACGCTGCGCGGCATTCGAAGCCATCGGAGTCCTCGTGGTCCGAAGCCCCTCCGGCACTACCGGCCCACGGTCGAGTTCGATGGTCACCGTGCGCAGCAGCGGCCCGGCTTCAGGCATGACATCACCGTCTGGGACGGGGTTCGCATCGAAGCTCACCCCGCAGAAGATCTCATTCGGCCCATTCGAAGAGCCCGTATCCGCGACATGCAAACGGGTGTCCGGATTTTCGAGATCACCGGCGAACTGAACCAGCGACTCTCGCGCCGCCGCGTCCACGTCCGCACAGGACGAGGGCACTGACGCGTACGACCGCGCCTCGGGGACACCGCTTCCCGTCACCCTGCCGCCTCCCGTCGAGCAGCCTGCCGCAAAGAGCAAGCCGCACAGGACTACCAGGGATGTACGCGAAGGAGTCGACACCCGCAACAACTACCACACCCGGATCTGCCTCGGAGAACAGTCCGGCCCCGCTCCGAAAAGGAGCGGGGCCGAATTGTTTTGCCTACCTACAACTTAGCGGTAGTCGCTGAAGCCGTAGTCGTCCAGCGGCACTGCGGCACCGGTGGAGGTGCCGAAGCTGTCCGGCGAGTAGTAGGTGTCGTCGTAGGACGGCACCGCGTACGCGGCGGCGCGGGCTTCTTCGGTCGGCTGCACCTGGATGTTGCGGTAGCGGTTGATACCGGTACCGGCCGGGATGAGCTTACCGATGATCACGTTCTCCTTCAGGCCGATCAGCTTGTCGGAGCGGCAGTTGATGGCCGCGTCCGTCAGCACTCGGGTGGTCTCCTGGAAGGAGGCCGCCGACAGCCACGAATCGGTGGCCAGCGACGCCTTGGTGATACCCATCAGCACCGGACGGCCGGAGGCGGGCTCGCCACCCTCGGCCACCACGCGACGGTTCGAGTTCTCGAACTCGGCGCGCTCGGTGAGCGAACCGGGCAGGAACTCGGTCGCACCCGAATCGATGATCGTCACGCGACGCAGCATCTGGCGCACGATGACCTCGATGTGCTTGTCGTGGATCGACACACCCTGCGAGCGGTAGACCTCCTGGACCTCGTGGACCAGGTGGACCTGCACCTGACGGGGACCCATCACGCGCAGCACCTCGTGCGGATCGGCAGCGCCCTCGAGCAGCTGCTGACCCACCTCAACGTGGTCACCGTCGGCCAGCAGGCGCTCGGTGCCGTCGTCGTGCTTGAACACACGCAGACGCTGACGCTTCGAGAGCTTGTCGTAGACGACTTCTTCCGACCCGTCATCAGGGATGATCGTGATCTTGTAGAAGCGGTCGTCGTCCTCGAGCCGCACGCGACCCGAGACCTCGGCGATGGGCGCCTTGCCCTTGGGCACACGAGCTTCGAAGAGCTCCTGCACGCGGGGCAGACCACCGGTGATGTCGTCACCAGCGACACCACCCTGGTGGAAGGTACGCATGGTCAGCTGGGTACCCGGCTCACCGATGGACTGGGCGGCGACGATGCCGACGGCCTCGCCGATGTCGACCAGCTTGCCGGTGGCCATCGAGCGGCCGTAGCAGGTGGCGCAGACGCCGGTGCCGGTGGTGCAGGTCAGCACGGAGCGGACCTTCACCTCGGTGATACCGGCCTCGAGCAGCGCCTCCAGGGCCGGGTCGCCGAGATCGGCGCCCTTGGCCACGACGACGTTGCCGCTGGCGTCGACCGCGTCGGTCGCCAGGGTGCGAGCGTAGGTCGAGGTCTCGACGTGCGCGTCCCGGATGAGCGAGCCGTCGGCCTGCTTCTCCGCGATCGGCACGACGATGCCGCGCTCGGTGCCACAGTCGTGCTCGCGCACGATGACGTCCTGCGAGACGTCAACCAGACGACGGGTCAGGTAACCCGAGTCGGCGGTACGCAGCGCGGTGTCGGCCAGACCCTTACGAGCACCGTGGGTGTTGATGAAGTACTCGAGCACGGTCAGGCCCTCACGGAAGGAGGACTTGATCGGGCGCGGGATGAACTCACCCTTGGGGTTCGTCACCAGACCCTTCATACCGGCGAGGGTACGAGTCTGGGTGAAGTTACCGGTCGCACCCGAGTCGACGATCGTGATGATCGGGTTGTCGGCCGGGTAGTGCGAACGCAGCGCCGTACCGACCTCTTCGGTCGCTTCCTGCCAGATCTTGACCAGGGCGTTGTTGCGCTCCTGGTGATCGAGCGCACCACGCTGGTACTTCTTCTCGATCTGATCCGCCATGGCCTCGTACCGCTCCATGATGTCGGCCTTCTCCGGCGGAACGAGCACGTCCGACATGGAGACGGTGACACCCGAACGCGTGGCCCAGTAGAAGCCGGCGTCCTTGAGCTTGTCGACGGTCTGCGCGACGACGATCATCGGGTAGCGCTCGGCCAGATCGTTGATGATCGTGGCCTGCCGCTTCTTCGGCATCGGCTCGTTGATGAACGCGTAGTCCGCCGGGAGCAGATCGTTGAACAGCACGCGACCCAGGGTGGTCTCGGCCAGCCACGCGTCACCGCGGTGCCAGCCCTCCGGGAAGAGCTCCGCCTCGATCTCGCGCGGCGGGCGCTGCTCGGTGAGGCGCACCTTGATCATCGAACGCACGGTCAGCTCACCGCGGTCGACGGCCATCTGGGCCTCGGCGGGCGAGGAGTAGACGCCGGTCTCCGGCTCGTCCTTGCCTGCGGCCTGGTAGGTGCCGACACCCTTCTCGTCGAGACGAGTCAGGTAGAACAGGCCGGTCACCATGTCCAGACGCGGCATCGCCAGCGGGCGACCCGACGCCGGGGACAGGATGTTGTTCGACGACAGCATCAGGATGCGCGCCTCGGCCTGCGCCTCCGCCGACAGCGGCAGGTGCACGGCCATCTGGTCACCGTCGAAGTCGGCGTTGAACGCCTCACACACGAGCGGGTGCAGCTGGATGGCCTTACCTTCGACCAGCTGGGGCTCGAAGGCCTGGATACCCAGGCGGTGCAGGGTGGGCGCGCGGTTCAGCAGCACCGGGTGCTCGGCGATGACCTCTTCGAGGACATCCCACACCTGGGGACGCTGACGCTCGACCATCCGCTTGGCGGACTTGATGTTCTGTGCGTGGTTGAGATCGACCAGACGCTTCATGACGAACGGCTTGAACAGCTCGAGCGCCATCAGCTTCGGCAGACCGCACTGGTGCAGCTTGAGCTGCGGACCGACCACGATGACCGAACGGCCCGAGTAGTCGACACGCTTGCCGAGCAGGTTCTGACGGAAACGACCCTGCTTGCCCTTGAGCAGATCGCTCAGCGACTTCAGCGGGCGGTTACCCGGACCGGTGACCGGGCGACCACGACGGCCGTTGTCGAACAGCGCGTCGACGGACTCCTGCAGCATCCGCTTCTCGTTGTTGACGATGATCTCGGGCGCACCCAGATCGATCAGTCGCTTGAGGCGGTTGTTGCGGTTGATCACGCGGCGGTACAGGTCGTTCAGGTCGGAGGTGGCGAAGCGGCCACCGTCGAGCTGAACCATCGGGCGCAGCTCCGGCGGGATCACCGGAACAGCGTCGAGCACCATGCCCATGGGCGAGTTGCCGTTGGCCTGGAAGGCCGCGACGACCTTGAGCCGCTTGAGCGCGCGCAGCTTCTTCTGGCCCTTGCCCGAGCGAATGGTCTCGCGCAGGTTCTCGGCCTCGGCGTCGATGTCGAAGTTCTCCATCAGCTTCTGGATGGACTCCGCACCCATGGCGCCGGTGAAGTACTCGCCGTAGCGGTCGACGAGCTCGCGGTAGAGCACCTCGTCGACGATGAGCTGCTTGACCGACAGCTTGGTGAAGGTCGTCCAGATCTCGTCGAGGCGGTCCAGCTCACGCTGGGACCGGTCGCGCAGCTGACGCATTTCGCGCTCGCCGCCGTCCTTGACCTTGCGACGCACGTCGGACTTGGCGCCCTCGGCCTCCAGCTCGGCCAGGTCGGCCTCGAGCTTCTGCGCGCGGGCCTCGAGATCGGCGTCGCGCTGATCGGCGACAGCCTTCTTCTCGACCTCCATCTCGGCCTCGAGGGTGCTGAGCTCGTTGTGGCGCAGCTCCTCGTCGACACCGACGATGACGTAGGCGGCGAAGTAGATGATCTTCTCGAGATCCTTCGGCGCCAGGTCGAGCAGGTAACCGAGGCGCGACGGAACGCCCTTGAAGTACCAGATGTGGGTGACCGGTGCGGCCAGCTCGATGTGGCCCATCCGCTCACGACGCACCTTGGCGCGAGTCACCTCGACGCCACAGCGCTCACAGATGATGCCCTTGAAGCGGACGCGCTTGTACTTGCCGCAGTAGCACTCCCAGTCCCGGGTGGGGCCGAAGATCTTCTCGCAGAAGAGCCCGTCCTTCTCCGGCTTGAGCGTGCGGTAGTTGATGGTCTCCGGCTTCTTGACCTCGCCATAGCTCCACTGGCGGATGTCTTCGGCGGTGGCCAGGCCGATCCGGAGTTCATCGAAGAAGTTGACGTCTAGCACGTAACTTCCTTTCCCCTGTTCGGGTCGAATTCGAGCAAAAAGTTCACTAGTTATCGATCGCGGGTTCGCGGGCGGCTGCCGAAACAGCCACCCGCGTCACCACCTAGTTCGCCAAATCGTCGACGGTGGCCGCTTCGTTCCTGGACAGGTTGATGCCCAGGTTCGCCGCGGCGCGCTCCAGATCCTCGTCGTCGCCGTCGCGCATCTCGATCGCGGCGCCGTCCGAGGACAGCACTTCCACGTTGAGGCACAGCGACTGGAGTTCCTTGAGGAGCACCTTGAACGACTCCGGAATGCCCGGCTCCGGAATGTTCTCGCCCTTGACGATCGCCTCGTAGACCTTCACACGGCCCACCACGTCGTCGGACTTGATGGTCAGGAGTTCCTGCAGCGTGTACGCCGCGCCGTAGGCCTGCATGGCCCAGCACTCCATCTCACCGAAACGCTGACCACCGAACTGCGCCTTACCACCCAGCGGCTGCTGCGTGATCATCGAGTACGGACCGGTCGAACGGGCGTGGATCTTGTCGTCGACCAGGTGGTGCAGCTTCAGGATGTACATGTAACCGACCGCGACCGGGTACGGGAACGGCTCGCCGGAGCGGCCGTCGAACAGGGTCGCCTTGCCGTTCTCGTCGACCATGCGCTCACCGTCACGGTTCGGCAGGGTCGAAGCAAGCAGGCCGGTCAGCTCGTCATCCTTGGCACCGTCGAAGACGGGCGTCGCGATGTTGGAGTCGGCCGGCGCGGCCAGCATCTCCTCGGGCAGCGTGGCCGCCCACTCGGGACGAGTACCGTCCGTGGCCACGTCGATATTCCAGCCGGCCTTACCGATCCACCCGAGGTGGGTTTCCAGGATCTGGCCGATGTTCATACGACGCGGAACACCGTGGGTGTTCAGGATGATGTCGATCGGGGTGCCGTCGGGCATGAACGGCATGTCCTCGACGGGGAGGATCTTGCCGATGACGCCCTTGTTGCCGTGGCGGCCGGCCAGCTTGTCGCCGTCCTGGATCTTGCGCTTCTGGGCCACGTAGACGCGGACCAGCTCGTTGACACCGGGAGGCAGATCGTCGTCGTCCTCGCGCGAGAACACGCGGATGCCGATGACCTTGCCGGACTCACCGTGGGGCACCTTCAGCGAGGTGTCGCGCACCTCGCGCGCCTTCTCACCGAAGATCGCGCGGAGCAGGCGCTCCTCGGGGGTCAGCTCGGTCTCGCCCTTCGGGGTGACCTTGCCGACCAGGATGTCGCCGTCGCGGACCTCGGCACCGATGCGGATGATGCCGCGCTCGTCCAGGTCGGCCAGCACCTCGTCGGAGACGTTCGGGATGTCCCTGGTGATCTCCTCGGCGCCCAGCTTGGTGTCGCGGGCGTCGATCTCGTGCTCTTCGATGTGGATCGAGGTGAGAACGTCCTCTTCCACGAGGCGCTGCGACAGGATGATCGCGTCCTCGTAGTTGTGGCCTTCCCACGGCATGACGGCGACGAGCAGGTTCTTGCCCAGCGCCATCTCACCGTTCTCGGTGCAGGGGCCGTCGGCCAGAACCTGGCCCTTCTCCACCCGCTGACCCTCGTCCACGATCGGACGCTGGTTGGAGCAGGTGCCCTGGTTCGAGCGGTTGAACTTGCGCATCCGGTAGGACTTGCGGCTGCCGTCGTCGGCCATCACGGTGACGTAGTCGGCCGAGACCTCCTCGACCACACCCGGCTTCTCGTTCACCACGACATCGCCCGCGTCCACCGCGGCGCGCAGCTCCATGCCGGTGCCCACGATCGGGGACTCGGAACGGATCAGCGGCACGGCCTGACGCTGCATGTTCGCGCCCATGAGGGCACGGTTGGCGTCGTCGTGCTCGAGGAACGGGATCATGGCCGTCGCGACCGACACCATCTGGCGCGGCGAGATGTCCATGTAGTCGACCTGAGCCGGCGTCACGAACTCGACCTCTTCGCCCGCACGGCGGACGAGGACCTTCTCCTCGAGGAAGCGGCCCTCGGCGTCGACCGGAGAGTTGGCCTGCGCGCGAACGTAGCGGTCTTCCTCGTCGGCGGTCAGGTACTTGACCTCGTCGGTGACCTTGCCGTCGACGACCTTCTGGTACGGGGTCTCGATGAAGCCGAACGGGTTGACCCGCGCGTACACCGACAGCGAACCGATCAGGCCGATGTTCGGGCCTTCCGGGGTCTCGATCGGGCACATGCGGCCGTAGTGCGACGGGTGGACGTCACGGACTTCCAGGCCTGCACGCTCACGGGACAGACCACCGGGGCCGAGCGCCGACAGGCGGCGCTTGTGGGTCAGACCCGACAGCGGGTTGTTCTGGTCCATGAACTGCGACAGCTGGGAGGTTCCGAAGAACTCCTTGATCGCGGCGACGACCGGGCGGATGTTGATCAGGGTCTGCGGCGTGATCGCCTCGACGTCCTGAGTCGTCATCCGCTCGCGGACCACGCGCTCCATGCGGGACAGGCCGACGCGGATCTGGTTCTGGATCAGCTCGCCGACGGTGCGCAGACGACGGTTGCCGAAGTGGTCGATGTCGTCGATCTCGACGGGGACCTCTTCGCCACCGGGGGCGGTCATCGAGCGGTCACCGGCGTGCAGACGCACCAGGTACTCGATGGTGGTGACGATGTCTTCCTTGGTCAGCACCGAGGAGGTCACCGGCTCGTGCACGTGGATGCCGAGCTTCTTGTTGATCTTGTAGCGACCGACGCGCGCCAGGTCGTAGCGCTTCTCCTTGAAGAACAGGTTCTCCAGCAGGGTCTGCGCGGACTCCTTGGTCGGCGGCTCGCCCGGACGCAGCTTGCGGTAGATGTCGAGCAGCGCCTCGTCCTGGCCGGGGGTGCTGTCCTTCTCCAGGGTGGACATCATGATCTCGGAGAAGCCGAAACGCTCGACGATCTCCTCGGTGGTCCAGCCCAGCGCCTTGAGCAGCACGGTGACCGGCTGACGGCGCTTGCGGTCGATGCGGACACCGACGGTGTCGCGCTTGTCGACGTCGAACTCCAGCCACGCGCCGCGCGACGGGATCACGCGCACGCTGTGCAGGTCCTTCTCGGTGCCCTTGTCGATGCTGTGATCGAAGTAGACGCCCGGGGAGCGGACCAGCTGCGAGACGACGACGCGCTCGGTGCCGTTGATGATGAAGGTGCCCTTGTTGGTCATCATGGGGAAATCGCCCATGAAGACCGTCTGGCTCTTGATCTCGCCGGTGTTGTTGTTGATGAACTCCGCGGTGACGAACAACGGCGCCGCGTAGGTCATGTCCTTCTCTTTGCACTCATCGATAGAGGCCTTGACCTCTTCGAAGCGCGGATCGGAGAACGACAGGGACATCGAACCGGAGAAGTCCTCGATCGGCGAGAGCTCCTCGAGCACCTCCTCCAAGCCGCCTGCGAGACCGACGTCGCCGCGTGCGGCCGCCTTCTCACGCCAGTCGGGGGTACCGACCAACCAGGCGAACGAGTCCGTTTGTAGGTCGAGAAGTCCGGGCACCTCCAAGGGCTCACGGATCTTCGCGAACGAAACCCTCAACGGGGCTCCGGGGATTCCAGCCTTGGTCTGGGTGGAGACTGCCAAGATGCGTCCTTCCAGCACCTCACGCGCGTCGCGTGGTGGTCCGCGACCGTCGCTTGTCTGCTACGAATTCCGCTGGTTACAACCCGAACGAAACCCGAACAGGCAGCAGCGGAAGTAACACCGGAAGGGTGGAACTTACGAGTGCGAATCAAGGTGTGGACAGGAGGCAGCCAGCGCAACGTCCAAACTTACACCCACATACACGGGGGTGTCAACATACCATCCGTGCGACCGCTCACACGGCAAACGCGCCGAACTCCCGTGACGCTGGCCGCGTCGGGTGTTCTGGGCGCTGAAGCCCCTGTAACAGCTGACGCTGCTGTGAATAGGGTGACGGTTCGCGCCCGCCTCGTCAAGTGGCGCGGCGCGGTCTGTCCGAGAAGTGAGATCGACTGGCGCGCTGCGCATCCCCGTCCGGAACCGCGGTCATTTTACTCGCGACACGCCGTGTGCGCCAACTCGCGTAACCGCCGCTCAGCGCCCGTTTTCCGGCCACGCCGAGCCGCCACCGCCCCTGAACGCACTACGAGCCCCGGCCGGATGGCCGGGGGCTCGTAGTGGGAGTGAAAGTCGCTCAGCCGTTGATCTGGCCGTGCGGAATCGTCTTGGTGTCGAACTGGGCGGTGGGGTGCTCGCTGCCGTAGGCGGCCATCACCTGGGTGTCGTCGGCGGACTCGTCGAGCGACTCGCGGATCGCCACCTGGGCCGCGTGCGGCAGGGTGTGCATGATCTCACGCACCCGCGCCTGGCGGCGGAAGACGGCCTGGCGAGCGGGCATGCCCGGCTCGGCCTTCATCTGCGGGATGATGCCCTCGATCTCCTCGGCGCCACCGTGGTGGTGACCGGCGTCGACGAGCGCCTGCTCGCGCGCCATCTGCGCCTCGTCCTTCTCCTCCGACATACCGATCGGGCCGATCATGCGGCCGTTGAGGAACTGCTTGACGACCGGCTCCTCGCTGGTCAGCAGCACCTCACGGGGGCCGAACATGACCAGCTGGCGGCGGAAGAGCATGCCGATGTTGTCCGGCACGGTACGGGCCAGGTTGATGTTGTGCGTCACGATGAGGATCGTGGCGTCGATCTGGGCGTTGATGTTGAGCAGCAGCTGCGCCAGGTACGAGGTACGCACGGGGTCGAGACCGGAGTCGGGCTCGTCGACCAGGATGATCTGCGGGTCGAGGACCAGCGCGCGGGCCAGGCCTGCGCGCTTGCGCATACCGCCGGAGATCTCGCCGGGGAGCTTGTTCTCGGCGCCGAGCAGACCGGTCAGCTCGAGCTTCTCCATGACGATCTGCCGAATCTCGGATTCCGACTTCTTCGTGTGCTCACGAAGCGGGAAAGCGATGTTGTCGAACAGGTTCATCGAGCCGAACAGCGCGCCGTCCTGGAAAAGGACGCCGAACAGTTTGCGGATCTCGTAGAGCTCCTTGTTGGAGCAGGTGGTGATATCGGTGCCATCGATGAAGATGGACCCGCGCTCCGGCCGCAACAGACCGATGAGCGACTTCAGGAACACCGACTTACCCGTACCCGAAGGGCCGAGCAGGGCGCTCACCTCACCCGAAGGGAGCGTGATCGACACGTCCTGCCAAATTCGCTGTGAACCGAAGGATTTGGTAACACCCTCGGTCCTGACCTCGACGCCCACGCCTACCTCCATTGTTGCCTGCGAGCAGCCCACCCCGCTGACCGCGCGCTCATATCACGGCGGTGCGTCACGACACTGTGGGTCCGGTCACTGTATCCCATCAGTGAGACAGGGCACACCCTCATATGACTGAAGAGTAACCCACGCGGTTGATACAGCGCGTATCACCATCCCATGTCCAGACAAATAACAAACGGGCGGCCCCCGGAAGGGACCGCCCGTTCGCGAACGCGAAGCGCCGAATTACTTGACGGCAACCTTGGCGCCGGCCTCTTCCAGCTTGGCCTTGGCAGCCTCGGCAGCCTCCTTCGAGACCTTCTCCAGGATCGGCTTCGGGGCACCCTCGACCAGGTCCTTGGCTTCCTTCAGGCCCAGGCCCGAGACGATCTCACGGACCACCTTGATGACCTGGATCTTCTTGTCGCCCGCACCCTCGAGGATGACGTCGAACTCGTCCTGCTCCTCAGCGGCCTCGGCCGGAGCAGCGGCGCCACCGACAGCGGCAACGGCGACGGGGGCAGCGGCGGTGACCTCGAACTTCTCCTCGAACGCCTTCACGAAGCCGGACAGCTCCAGGAGGGTCATCTCCGAGAAAACCTCGAGCAGCTCTTCGGTGGACAGCTTGGCCATGATTGTTCCTTTCGGTGGTGAATGTCTTGTGCGCGCGGGCGTAATACCCGTGCGGGGGTATTACTCGGCAGCGCCTTCGGCCTGCTTCTTCTCCTGCAGCGCTGCGGCCAGACGGGCCACCTGACCTGCGGGAGCCGAGAACAGCCCGGCAGCCTTGGACATGTTGCCCTTCATCGCACCGGCCAGCTTGGCCAGCAGGACCTCGCGGGTCTCCAGGTCGGCGATCTTCTCGACCTCGGACACGGACAGCGCAGCGCCGTCCATGTAGCCGCCCTTGATGACGAGCGCCTTGTTGTCCTTGGCGAAGGTCTTGAGCGCCTTCGCGGCGTTGACCGGCTCACCCTGGATGAAGGTGATGGCGGTCGGTCCGACGAACAAGTCGTCCAGGCCCTCGACGCCCGCTTCCGCGGCCGCGAGCTTGACCAGGGTGTTCTTGGCGACGGAGTACGTGGCCTCGGCGCCGAGCGCACGACGCAGCTCGGTGAGCTTGCCGACCGAAAGACCACGGTATTCCGTGACAACAGTGGCCGTGGAGTTCTTGAACTGCTCCGCGATCTCCGCGACAGCGGTGACCTTTTCAGGCTTCGCCATACTTCGCCTCCTCTCTGATGTCGGTTCGTGAACGCGCACTACCGAATTCAGGGGCCGGCGACAAAACTAACGCCCCGGACGCAAGGCGTACCGGGGCGCGAAAGTATCGGCCTCAGCTCTCCCTGCGTGGGCCGCCGGCAATGTCGCCGGACCTTCGATCGACACCACGCAAGCGGCATCGACGACCAACGGTCTTCGGTAGAACGAATGGGTAGCCATCGAACATGTCGATGACCGGAGTCCACTGTACCGGCACCTACCCCCATCTGCCAAAACGGGTCGACGCCCGCCCGATTCGACCGAATCCTCTGTGGTGCAGGTCACTTCGGTTCTGCAATGTGGGAGCAATCGCACCGAGAAGGTGTTACGCAAGGTGACAGTAACCTGGTTCACTCCTCAGCTATGGCAACCTCCATAGTCGCTCCACCACCGCTGCTGGACCGGCGTTCACAACGATTCCTCGCACTCGTCGTGATCTGCCTGGCCGAACTGCTGGTCGTCCTCGACAACACCATCGTCAACGTCGCACTCCCCTCCATCGGCGTCCAGCTACAGACCGGCGTCTCCGGCCTGCAATGGGTCGTCGACGCCTACACCCTCACCTTCGCCGGCCTGCTGCTCGCGGCGGGCAATCTCGGCGACCGCTACGGCCGCAGGCGGATCATGATCGTCGGCCTCATCGGCATCGCCGTGATGTCGGTCGGCGGCGCGCTGGCCGAATCTATGACCCAGGTCATCGCGGCCCGCGCGGCGATGGGCGTCTTCGCCGCCGCCGTCTTCCCCGCCACCCTGGCCCTGATCATCAACATCTTCACCGACAAGCGCGAACGCGCGCTCGCCATCGCCGCCTGGACCGCGATGGCCGGTTTCGCCATCGCCATCGGCCCGATCTCGGGTGGCTGGCTGCTCGAGCACTTCAGCTGGCACTCGGTGTTCTGGATCAATGTGCCGGTGGCGCTGGCCGCGCTGGTCGCGACGCTGATCTGGGTACCGGAATCGCGCGCCGACCAGGTCGGCAAGCTGGATCTGCCCGGCATCTTCCTGTCGATCGCGGGCATCACGCTGGTGGTGTGGGCGATCATCGAGGCACCGCACAACGGGTGGCTCTCGCTCACCACGCTGTGCACCGCGACACTCGGCGCCGTCTTGCTCGCCGCCTTCGTGGTCTGGGAATTGCGTACCGCCGCACCGATTCTCGACATGCGCCTATTCCGCAATCGCCGATTCTCGTTGCCCGCCTTGGCAATTGCGATCGGGTATTTCTCGATGTTCGGATTCCTGTTCCTGATCACCCAGTATTTCCAGGGCGTGCGGGAATACACGCCACTCGAATTCGGTATCGCGTCTCTGCCGTTCGCGTTCTCGGTCGCGATCGGCGCGCCGGTCGCCACGCTGCTGGCACAGCGCGTCGGCACCACCGCCGTGCTGGTGATCGGCCTGCTGCTCACCGGACTCGGGCTCTATCTGGGTGGGCAGGTCACGGTCGACAGCAGCTATCTGATCGGGGTGCTGCCGTCGATGGTGTTCATGGCCCTCGGCCTCGGCATCGTGCAAGGGCCAGCGACGGAATCGATCATGTCCTCGCTGCCGCTGGACGAGGCGGGTGCCGGATCGGCGGTCAACGACACCACCAGGGAGATCGGCGGCACCCTCGGCGTCGCCGTCCTCGGGTCGATCGTGGCCTCGTACTACACCAGCAGGATCGGCGCCAGGATCGACGCGATTCCGGTCGGCATCATGAACGACCGGGAGAAGGAACTGGTCAAGGCGAGTCCGCTCAGCGTGCTCGAGCTGCGCAAACGCGAACTCGCCCCGTTCTTGGAGACCCAGCGCGAGAACCTGATCGTCGCGATGAAGTCGGCGACTCTGCAGGGTGCGCACGCCGCCTCCCTCGTCGCCGCCGGCGCGGTACTGGTGTGCGCGGTGATCGTGGCGATATTCCTGCCGTGGAAACCCCAGCGCGGCGAGTCCGTGCTGCTCGGCTGGCGCGACACCGAGCACGCCGACCCGAAGTAGGCGCTCGAAAAACCGCGAGGGTGGGAACGCAGTGCGTTCCCACCCTCGTGGTCGATCAGGAGCTACCTGTCAGGAGAAGCTCACGCATCCTCGTCGAGGAGGTTGCGGGTACGGTTCGGGTCCACCGGGATGCCCGGTCCGGTGTTGGTCGAAACCGTGATCTTCTTGACGTAGCGGCCCTTGGCGGTCGACGGCTTCACACGCAGGATCTCGTCCAGCGCGGCGCCGTAGTTCTCCACCAGCTTGGCGTCGTCGAAGGACGCCTTGCCGATGACGAAGTGCAGGTTGGCCTGCTTGTCGACGCGGAAGTTGATCTTGCCGCCCTTGATGTCGTTGACGGCCTTGGTCACATCGTTGGTGACGGTGCCCGTCTTCGGGTTCGGCATCAGACCACGCGGGCCGAGGACACGCGCGATGCGGCCGACCTTGGCCATCTGGTCCGGGGTGGCGATCGCGGCGTCGAAGTCCAGCCAGCCGCCCTGGATCCGCTCGATCAGGTCCTCGGCGCCAACGGCGTCGGCACCGGCGGCCTCGGCCTCGGCGGCCTTCTCGCCTGCGGCGAACACGATGACGCGGGCGGTCTTACCGGTGCCGTGCGGCAGGTTGACGGTGCCGCGGACCATCTGGTCGGCCTTACGGGGATCCACGCCGAGACGGACGGCGACCTCGACGGTCGCGTCGGTCTTGGTGGTGGCGGTCTCCTTCGCCAGGCGCGCGGCGCTCAGCGGGGAGTACAGCTTGTCGCGATCGACCTTCTCAGCAGCGGCGAGATACGCCTTGCTTCGCTTTGCCATGTTTCTCTGTCCTTAAAGTTGCGAGTTCAGGTGTGGTTTCCGGGCCTGGCCGGCCCTCCCACAGAGAGCGAGATTCGCTCAGCCTTCGACGGTGATACCCATCGAGCGGGCGGTACCGGCGATGATCTTCACGGCCTGATCGAGATCGGTGGCGTTGAGATCCTCGGCCTTGGTCTTGGCGATCTCCCGGACCTGGTCCATGGTGACCTTGGCGACCTTGGTCTTGTGCGGCTCGGCCGAGCCCTTCTGCACACCGGCGGCCTTGAGCAGCAGACGCGCGGCGGGCGGGGTCTTCAGCTTGAAGTCGAACGTCCGGTCCTCGTACACCGAGATCTCGACCGGGATGACGTTGCCACGCTGCGACTCGGTCGCGGCGTTGTACGCCTTGCAGAACTCCATGATGTTGACGCCGTGCTGACCGAGCGCGGGGCCGACCGGAGGAGCCGGGTTCGCGGCACCGGCCTGGATCTGCAGCTTGATGATCCCGGCGAGCTTCTTCTTCTTGGGGGGCATCTTTCTTCCTTGGGTTTCGGTTCCTTACGGTTGCCGTAAGCCTGTTGCGGGATCGCTCCCACGCCGGGTCCAAGCCCGGCATTCGCGCACGACTGTCACACCGGACGAGAAACGCCTGGCGCGGGTCTACACACGAACTGTCACACTCTACCGAACCGCGCCGCGGCGGCCACAGCCGGGAGGGTCGACCAACGACAACGGCACCGCCGAGGCGGTGCCGTTGCGAAGCTGGTTCGAGCTAGATCTTGGAGACCTGGGTGAAGTTCAGCTCGACCGGGGTCTCGCGACCGAAGATCGAGACGAGCACCTTGAGCTTCTGCTGCTCGGCGTTGACCTCGCTGATGCTGGCGGGCAGCGTCGCGAACGGGCCGTCCATGACGGTGACCGACTCGCCGACCTCGAAGTCGACCTCGATGACCGGCTTGCCCGCGGCAGCGGCACCGGTGTCCGCACCGGACGCGGCAGCGGCGGCCGCCGCCTTCTTCTGAGCCTGCGCACCGGCCGGGACCAGGAACTTCACGACCTCGTTGATGGTCAGCGGGGTCGGCTTGGCGCCGGGGCCACCGCCGGTCATACCGACGAAACCGGTGACGCCGGGGGTGTTGCGCACCGCGCCCCACGACTCGTTGTTCAGTTCCATCCGGACCAGGATGTAGCCGGGCAGCACCTTGCGGTTGACGTTCTTCTTCTGCCCGTTCTTGATCTCGGTGACCTCTTCGGTCGGCACCTCGACCTGGAAGATGTAGTCCTCGAGGCCGAGGTTCTGCACGCGGGTCTCGAGGTTGGTCTTGACCTTGTTCTCGTAGCCGGCGTAGGAGTGCACGACGTACCAGTCGCCGGGGACGCGGCGCAGCTTGGCCTTCATCGACTCGACGGGGTCGGCTTCGGGGTCTTCCTCGGTGGCGACGGCCTCGACGACGGCCTCCTCGGCCGCGTCGGCGTCTGCGAGCTCGGTGGTGGCCTCGACCTCGTCGGCGGCGGTCTCCGCCTCGACAGTGTCGTCAACCGGGAACTCGGCGTTTGTTTCGTTCTCCGGGGTGCTCACTTCGGCACTCGCTTCCTGTGTCGTCACGTACATCGTCTGGGCCGGGTCAGGTGCGCGGAGGCACACTCCGCCGTTCCGGCCCGCGATCGGCTACCGGCGTGGGGTGTCGGCGATCAGCCGAACAGCCAGTCGACACCCGTGATGAACGCAATATCGATCCCGTAGATGAACGCGACCATGAAGACCACGAACACCAGAACGACGGCCGTATAGGTGACCATCTGCTTCCGGTTCGGCCAGATCACCTTGCGCAGTTCCGCGACGACCTCTCGCAGGAACTTGAGCAGCCGCTTGAACGGGTTGCCCGATTTGGCCTTCCCGGCAGTCTTGTCTGCCTTGCGCAAGGAAGGCCGGTCCAGCGTGGCCACCGAACCGGTGTCCGCCGGAGCATCCGACGTGCGCGCACGGCGAGCTGTCCGCTTGCCGCTCGGCCGAGTGGCAGCGGCGGTGTCGTCGCCGTCTTCGGCGCGAGTTTCCCGCTCGTCGCTCACGTCGATCCTTCCTCGTCGCTGGCATTCAGGGCAGGGGCGACAGGACTTGAACCTGCAACCTGCGGTTTTGGAGACCGCTGCTCTGCCAATTGAGCTACGCCCCTTCGGTTGGACCAGCCTGAGCTGTGTTGTCCAACCACAGTCGATATTCGATTATCGAGTTCTGGTGTCACACAACATGCGCGCCGCTTCCATGGGGATCTACTCCCCGGGAAGATCAGCGCGCAGCAGCCGGTGACCCCAGAGTCCCGAGTGTACGTTACCGCGTGCGGTATTCGCCAATCCGGTACAGCCGACCAGGTCAGGACAGCTGAACGGTTGCCGTGGCCCGCCCGAAGATCTTCTTGCCCGCCGACTTCGCCGTGATGGCGACGACCGCGGTCCTTGCCTCCGGATCGACCGACTTCACCTTACCGGTGAACTCGACCTCGGCCGGGGACTCGGCCCCGACGAAGACCGGGCTGGTGAACCGGACGTTGTACTCCTTCACCGCACCGGGATCACCGAGCCACGAGGTGACGAAACCGCCGCCGAGGCCCATCGTGAGCATGCCGTGCGCGACCACGTCGTCCAGGCCGACCATCTTCACGATCTCGTCGCTCCAGTGGATCGGGTTGGCGTCGCCGGACACGCCCGCGTAGTTCACCAGATCGCCACGGGTGAGCCGGACGGTGCGCGGCGGCAGTTCATCGCCGGCGGCCACGCTGCCGAAGGACAGGGCGTGCGTGGGGACGGCAGGCTCCGGCTGCCTGGTGACCGGATCGGGGGTGAGCTCGGCGGGGAGCTCGGCCGGCGCGTGATGGTCGGGCTCCTCGAGGCCGTGCATGAGGATGTTGCGGACCGCGTCCGACATCGCCGGATCGATATCGGCGCCGCTGCGGCCGATCAGCGTGGTGTAGGTGGTGAGCACCAGCTCGTCGTCCTGGGCGGTGACGATGTTCTTGGTGACGATGATGTCGCCGCCGAAGGCCTGCCGGAAGGAATGCAGGTACACATCACAGGTCAGCTGGTCGCCAACCCGGATCGGGCGGTGGAACTCCAGGATCTGGTCGGTCTGCATGATCTGGCTCAGGTCGTAGCCGGTGACGATCCGCTCGAACAGCTTGCGCTGGGCCAGGATGCCGACCAGCGAGATGAAGGTGAGCGGGGCGAGCAGGCTCTGGTGGCCGTACTCGCGCGCGATGTCTTCCTCCCAGTGCACCGGGTGGTAGTCCTGCACGGCACGGGCGTATTCGCGCACCTTCTCGCGGCCGACCTCGTAGAAGTCGTCGACACGGTAGTGGTGGCCGACCATCGCGGCCGCGTGTGCGGCGGGATCGAACGGTTCGGCGGCTGCGGCGGTGACCGCTTCGTCAGTTCCGGTGTTCAGTGTCACCACGTGGACCTTACTCACACGTAGACCGCTCACAAGCCGTCCGGGGGTGTAGACACCACCCCCGAGGGGTACTGTATCGACCCCGGAAAAGCACAAAGGCCGGACTTTCGTCCGGCCTTCGGCAAATGTTCTGGTGAATCAGCGCGACTCGCGGTGCGCCCGGTGGGTTCCGCAGTTCGGGCAGAACTTCTTCAGCTCGAGGCGGTCCGGGTCGTTGCGCCGGTTCTTTTTGGTGATGTAGTTGCGGTGCTTGCACTCTTCGCAGGCCAAGGTGATCTTTGGCCGGACATCGGTGGACTTCGCGGCCACGATATGCCTTCTTTCCGGTCTGGGCTGAGTCGTTATTGGTAGCGATGGCCGGACTTGAACCGGCGACACAACGATTATGAGTCGTTTGCTCTACCGACTGAGCTACACCGCCACGGCGGACCTTTTACGGTGGGCCGGCGGGAAAGTCGGTCACCACCGGCAATCCGGCGAGCCCCCTAACGGAATCGAACCGTTGACCTTTTCCTTACCATGGAAACGCTCTGCCGACTGAGCTAAGGGGGCATGACTACGTGGCACAGAGTCTGTATCGGCGGGCCGATCAGCGCGACCCCGTGCTCCGGCGTCCTGAACGAGATTACACACTACCCGCCAGCACTACCAAATCGCCAGCTAGGACCTGGTTTTTCGCTAGTCAACCCACTGATCGCCCGAGAACATGGGTAACTCCCCAACTCCCCCGCCTCCCCGCGACTTCAGCGGGTCGTCCGGTAGGTCAGCTGCTTGTTCTCGGGCTCACCACGTGGCCGCTCGGGCCGGAGGTGGCGCGGGAGTTACCCATGTTCTCGGGTGATCAGCGGGTTGCTTCACCAAACCAAAGAACCCCGCCGATCTGATGATCGACGGGGTTCGATGTGGCAGATGTAGGATTCGAACCTACGTAGGCTTTCACCGACAGATTTACAGTCTGCTCCCATTGGCCGCTCGGGCAATCTGCCTTGTGCGCCGTTTCCGGTGCGCTGAGAGCTTACAACGAACCCACACCCCCAATGCAAACCGCCTGCACAACGACCCTGCGAGCGCGGTCGGACCAGGCATGCGGGTACAACTGTCTCGGTGGCCGGCACACCTGTCGGCGCACCCATTGTCAGACCGTGAGGGACAGGAGCGCAGTGTGGCTGATTCGTCATTCGACGTGGTGAGCAAGGTCGATCGCCAGGAGGTCGACAACGCGCTGCACCAGGCGGAGAAGGAGCTGAACTCCCGCTACGACTTCAAGGGCACCGACGCGTCGATCGCGTGGTCGGGCGAGGAAGCCATCGTGCTGACCGCGAACGCCGAGGAGCGGGTCAAGGCCGCGCTCGACGTGTTCAAGGAGAAGCTGATCCGCCGTGACATCTCGCTGAAGGCGTTCGACGCGGGCGAGCCGCAGGCTTCGGGCAAGGTGTTCAAGATCACCGGCACGCTGGTGCAGGGCATCGATACCGAGAAGGCGAAGAAGATCTCCAAGAAGATCCGCGACGAGGGCCCCAAGGGCGTGAAGGCGCAGATCCAGGGCGAGGAGCTGCGGGTCAGCAGCAAGAAGCGCGACGACCTGCAGGCCGTGATCTCCCTGCTCAAGGGCGAGGACTTCGGCATCGCCCTGCAGTTCGTCAATTATCGCTAGCGGCTGGCGCAGCGGTTATCGGCCTCGTGACTTCGCCGCCGAGCAGCGATACTGCGCCTTCGGCGTTCCGTCTCGCTGCTCGGCGGCGAGGCGGCCGAAAACGTGGTGGTGACGTCAGAAGCGGTGGTCTCCGCCTGCCATTTCCTCCAGCCGCTTGATGCGCTCGTCCATCGGCGGGTGCGTCGAGTACCAGCGGGCGATGCGGTCGCCAGCGCGGAACGGGTTGGCGATCATCAGGTGCGATTCGCTGGTGAGCTTGGGATCGGGCGGCAGCGGGGCCACCTGGACGCCGCGTTCGATCTTGCGCAGGGCAGAGGCCAGGGCCAGCGGGTCACCGGTGAGTTCGGCGCCGGACTGATCGGCCTGGAATTCGCGCGATCGCGAGACCGCCATCTTGATCAGGCCCGCGGCGATCGGGCCGAGCAGCGAGACGAGCAGCACCGCGATGACGTTCGGTCCCTGACCGTCCCTGCTACCGAACGAGCTGGCGAAGAAGGCCATGTTCGCCAGTCCGGTGATGATCGAGGCCATCGCGCCTGCCACCGACGAGATCAGGATGTCGCGGTTGTAGACGTGCGACAGCTCGTGGCCGAGAACCGCGCGTAACTCCCGCGCGTCGAGCAGCTGCAGGATGCCGCTGGTGCAGCACACCGCCGCGTGCCGGGGATTGCGACCGGTCGCGAACGCGTTGGGCGCGTTGGTCGGGCTGATGTAGAGCCGCGGCATCGGCTGGCGGGCCGTGGTCGCGAGCTCGCGCACGATCCGGTACATGACCGGCGCTTCCAGTTCGCTGACCGGTTGCGCGTGCATCGCCTTCAGCGCCAGTTTGTCGCTGTTGAAGTACGCGTAGGCGTTCATGCCGACGGCCAGCACGATCGAGATGATCAGGATCGTCGGGCTGCGGAACATCGCCCCGATGGCGACGATCAACGCCGACAGCCCGACCATCAAACCGAATGTTTTGATCCCATTGGGCATGATCGAAAAACGTGTGTGGTGCCGGGATAGTTCCTGGTCAGCCGACGCGTTCGATGGTGTAGCGGACCAGACGGCTGAGGGCGTCGTTGGCCGGGCCAGCGGGGAGGGCGGCCAGTTCGGCGTCGGCAAGGTCGGCGTACTCCCCGAGCTTGACCTTGGCCTTGGCCATGCCGGGCGAGCGGCGCAGGAGTTCGAGTGCCTCGTCGACCTCGGCGTCGGTTTCCAGGGGGCGTGCCAGCAGGGTGCGCAGGCGGTCGCCGTCGGCGCCGGACTCGCGCAGGGCGTAGAGGACGGGCAGGGTGTGCACGCCCTCGCGCAGGTCGGTGCCTGGCGTCTTGCCGGACTGTTCGGCCGAGGAGGAGATGTCGATGATGTCGTCGGAGATCTGGAAGGCGGTGCCGACGGCATCACCGAGGCGGGCCAGCCGCTCGACATGCTCGGTCCCCGCACCGGAGAAGGTGCCGCCGAAACGGCCCGCTGCGGCGATGAGCGAGCCGGTCTTTTCCCAGACCACGCGTAGGTAGTGCTCGACCGGATCCTGGGACTGCTTGGCGCCCATGGTTTCCCGCATCTGGCCGGTGACCAGCTCGGCGAAGGTCTCGGCGATGATCCGGACCGCGTCGGGGCCGAGCGTCGAGGTGAGCCGGGAGGCGTGCGCGAACAGGTAGTCGCCTGCCAGGATCGCGATGTTGTTGCCCCAGCGCGCGTTGACGCTGACCGCGCCGCGGCGCTGCGTTGCCTCGTCCATCACGTCGTCGTGGTACAGCGTCGCCAGGTGCACCAGCTCCACGACGGTGCCCGCGGTGACCAGCGCCGGGTCGGTGGGATTGGGGCCGAGCTGACCGGTCAGCACGGTGAACAGCGGACGGAACCGCTTGCCGCCGGCCCTGGCCAGGTGCAGTGCGGCTTCCTGGAGGAATTCCTCGCCGTCGGAGAGTTCGTCGACGAGCAGTTTCTCGACCGCGGCCAGGCCGTCGCGCACGGTGGCGGCGAGTTCGGGATCGACGAGATCTACCCCGGCAACCACGGTGCTCTCGTCGCTCACAGCCGATGTGCTCATTATCTTCTCCCAGCGATGCGTCCGACCCCGACGGGTAGCAACCTAGCGTGTTCCGGCGCCCACGCCGATGAACACCGTCACACAGTGACTATTCCCGGTGTACCCGACACTCTCGCACAGCGCCCTGGGGTGCCAGTATTGAGCCATGGGTTCACCGGATCTCACCCCCGCCGACCGCGCTGCCCTTCCTGCCGCCGTCGAGGTGCTGGTCGTCGGTGCAGGGCCCGCCGGTTCGGCGTCGGCGGCCTGGGCCGCCCGCGCCGGACGCGATGTGCTGCTGCTCGATTCCGCTGTCTTCCCGCGGGACAAAACCTGTGGCGACGGGCTGACACCGCGCGCGACCGCCGAGCTCGAGCACCTCGGCCTCGGCGAGTGGCTGCGCGCGCACACGGTGAACCACGGCCTGCGGATGGCCGGTTTCGGCAGGGAGGCGTTGCTGCCGTGGCCGGGCGGGTCGTTCCCGACGTACGGAAGCGCCGTTCCCCGAACCGAACTCGACGACAAGCTGCGCGAGACCGCGATCAAGTCCGGTGCCGCGATGGTCGACGGCGCGAAGGTCACCGAGGTGCTGCGCGAAGGCGAGCGGGTCACCGGCGTGACGGTCCGGATCGGCGATGCCACCCACTCGGTGCGCTGCCGGGTGCTCGTCGTGGCCGACGGCGTGCGCTCCCCCATCGGAAAACAGTTGGGCCGCACCTGGCATCGGCGCTTCGCCTACGGGACCGCGGCGCGCGCCTACATCAAGTCGGGACGCAGCGACGACCAGTGGATCTCCTCGCACCTGGAGCTGCGCAACGCGGCCGACGAGCTGGTACCCGGCTACGGCTGGATCTTCCCGCTCGGCAACGGCGAGGTGAACATCGGCGTCGGTTCGCTGGCGACCGAACAGCGGCCTTCGCACATCGCGCTCAAGCCGCTGATCGAGCACTACACCCGGCTGCGCCGCGAGGAATGGGAGCTCGAGGGCGAGCTGCGTGCCGTCGCGTCGGCGCTGCTGCCGATGGGCGGTGCGGTGTCGGGGGTGGCCGGACCGAACTGGGTGCTCGTCGGCGACGCCGCGGGTTGTGTGAATCCGCTCAACGGTGAAGGCATCGACTACGGGCTGGAAGGCGGGCACCTGCTCGCCGGGCTGCTTGACGAGGCCGATCTGAGCCGGGTGTGGCCGCAGCTGCTGCGTGACCGGTACGGCCGCACGTTCTCGGTGGCGCGCAGGCTCGCGGGCCTGGCCACCCACCCGAAGATGGTCCCGCTCGGCGGGCCGCCGGTGATGCGCTCGAAGTATTTGCAGCGCACGGCCGTCCGGGTGATGGGCAATCTGGTGACCGACGAGGATCTCGACATCACCGCCCGCGCCTGGCGGGCAGCGGGACGCGCATCGCTACGCGCCGACGACCTACAACCATTCAGCTGAGCACCCGTCGGGTGCGGTGCCGCCCGGTCGACGGCACCGCCGCGGGTGTCAGTTCTTGGCGAACCAGCCCTCGAGGAACTTGCGTTCGCTGTTGAGGACGCGCTGGTGCAGCTGCTCGGCGAGCGGCTCGATCGCGCCGCCGACCAGCGGCACCTTCACGGTGACGGTGCCGACGACCTCGATCTCGCTGCCCTCGGCGGTGGGGCGCAGTTCGTAGGTGCCCGACATCTCGGTGGTGATTCCGCCGGTGTTGCCGGTGAAGCTGCCCTTGGCGACCTCACCCTGCAGCGGCTGCCAGTTGTCGGTGCGTGAGAGCACCAGATCGCTCTTGAGAACCTTGCGCACCAGACCGGGGACCTTGTCCCGACCGGGGGTTTCCGTCATCTGCAGGCGAATCGAACCCGGCCCGTCGGGATGGGACAGTTCGACGGTCGCGGTGTCGGCGGCGGAGAAGCGCTCCTGCCAGACCGCATCGTCGACGAGTGCCCGGTGAAGCTCTTCGACCGGGACGGTGTAGGGCACGGTGAAGCTGAATTTTCGGGACATGGGCGCACACGCTAGCGCAGCAGACGACTAGGCGTAACCTCCGCATTCGCTGCGGCCATGCGCAGGCTACGGAGCGCTACGCGCCCTGTGCCCTATAGGGTGGCGGCGTGTCGGAAACCAGCCAGTCGGAGAGGCGGACGAAGCGCCTGCGACGGGTGACAACCGGGGTGCTCGGTACCGCGACGGTGATCAGCGTGCTGATGGTGCTGCTGGTTCTCGCGGCCTGGCGCAACGATTACGAGATCGAGAATCATCGTGGCGTCACCTCGGGCGAGGTCCTCTCGGCGGGCCGGTTGCGCTCGGCGGTGATGTACGTGACGCCCGACAGCGTGACCCACAATCCGAAGGTCGGCATCCTATATCCGACCAATCTGACCGCGGGTCAGCGGATCAATGTGGAGTACAGCACGCGCGACCCCGATCTGGTCCGGGTCGCCGGGCGCGATGCGCGGGTGGCGATCATTCCGGCGGCGTCGGTGATCGTGGTGGTCTGGGCACTGGCGTTGCCCGCGCTGTGGCTGGTTCGGCGGAAGCAGCGCGAGGCGTAACTTCGCCTGCTGTTCGTCCCGGCTTCACGTCGGTGTGGGTGTGCCGCGCGGTGTGGCGGTCACCCTGAGAGAGTGCGCGTAGCCATCGTCTCGGAGTCTTTCCTGCCGAACATGAACGGCGTCGTCAACTCCGTGTTGCGGGTGCTGGACCACCTGGACCAGCACGGGCACGACGCGATGATCGTGGCGCCCGACACCCTGCGTGGCGTGCCGCCCGCCCCGCGCTTCCACGGCCGTTTCCCGGTGCACCGGGTCCCCGCGATGATGGTGCCGAGGGTCAGTTCGCTGCCGGTCGGCCTGCCGCAGCCGGGGATCACCGCCGCGATCGCCGCCTTCGATCCGGACGTGGTGCACCTGGCCTCGCCGTTCCTGCTCGGCGCCGGTGGGCTGGCTGCCGCGACCCGGCTCGATCTGCCCTCGATCGCGGTGTATCAGACCGATGTGGCCGGCTTCGCCAAGAGCTACGGTCTCGGGCTGGCAGCGCGGGCGGCCTGGGCGTGGACGCGCCGGATCCACGAAGGCGCGACGCGCACACTGGCGCCCTCCTCCGCGGCCGCGCAGGACCTGGCCGACCACTGTATTCCGCGGGTGCATCGCTGGGGCCGCGGCGTCGACATCGACCGGTTCAACCCGGCCGCGCGCAGCGCCGAACTGCGGGCGAGCTGGCTGGGCTCGCGGGACCGGCTCGTTGTCGGTTTCGTCGGCAGGCTCGCGCCGGAGAAGCACGTCGAACGACTGGCCGCGCTGGCCGGTGACCCCTCGATCCAGCTGGTCGTGGTGGGCGACGGGCCGGAGCGGGCACGGCTGGGCCGACTGATGCCGGACGCGGTGTTCACCGGTGAACTCGGCGGCAGCGAGCTGGCCACGCATTACGCGAGCCTGGATGTGATGGTGCACCCGGGCGAGCACGAGACGTTCTGCCAGGGTGTGCAGGAGGCGTTGTCCTCCGGTGTGCCGGTGATCGGTCCCGATGCGGGCGGACCGCGCGATCTGATCGCGCACTGCCGTAACGGGTATCTGCTGCCGGTCGACCGGTTCGCCGAACTGCTGCCCAGCGCGGTGTCGGCGCTGCGCGATCCGAGCCAGCGCGCCCGGTTCGCGACGGCGGCGCGCAAGTCGGTGCTGCACCGCACCTGGCCCGCCATCTGCACCGAGCTGATGACGCACTACGCCGATGTCACCGGCATGCGCGACCGCTTGCCGCGCTCGGCATAGCAGGCCGCGGCCGATAAGCTCGATTCGTGGCGACAACAGAGCAGCGGGAACCGATTCGGGCTTCGCTGGACAAGCAACCCCACGAGGTCGCGTCGATGTTCGACGGTGTGGCGAAGCGCTACGACCTCACCAACACGGTCATCTCCGCTGGCCAGGATCGATACTGGCGGTGGGCGACGCGGCGCGCGCTCGGGCTGCGTCCGGGTGAGCGGGTGCTCGACCTGGCGGCGGGCACCGGGGTCTCGACCGTGGAGCTCGGCAAGTCGGGCGCCTGGTGCGTGGCCACCGACTTCTCCCAGGGCATGCTCGCCGCGGGCCGGTTCCGGCAGGTGCCGATGGTGGCCGGTGACGCGATGGCGCTGCCGTTCGCCGACAATTCCTTCGACGCGGTGACCATCTCCTTCGGCCTGCGCAATGTCGCCGACATCGATCTGGCGCTGCGCGAGATGCTGCGAGTGACCAAGCCCGGCGGGCGTGTGGTGGTCTGCGAGTTCTCCACCCCGGTGTTCGGGCCGTTCCGCACCGTCTACATGGAGTACCTGATGAAGGCGCTGCCGCGGGTGGCGCGAGCAGTCAGCTCCAACCCCGACGCGTACGTATACCTCGCCGAATCGATCCGCGCGTGGCCGAACCAGCGCAGGCTGGCCCGGCGCATCGCCGACGCAGGCTGGGACTCGGTGCAGTGGCGTGACCTCACCGGTGGTGTGGTGGCGCTGCATCGCGGCTACAAACTGGGCTGAGATCCCCTCGATCCCGGGGTGAAACCGGTCACTCCGGGACAGCGCGCGGCAGGCCCTTTCCCGTCGGCACATGCCCTGATCAGGGCCGATATTCCGGACTCGACCTCACAGTGAAAATTTTGGCGTGTGAGGTCGATTGTCATCTGGAGATAACGTTCGGTAAATCGAGCGCAACGACAGATGCGGATGATCGGAGACATGACAGGGGAAGCTGACATCCGCGACACGGGCGCTGTGCGTACACAGTGCTCGTACTGCGGCGTCGGCTGCGGCATCACCGTTCAGACCAAGACTGATCAGTCGGGCGCGCGGTTGATCGCGAAGGTCAGCGGCGACAAGCTGCATCCGGCGAACGTGGGCAGGCTGTGCACCAAGGGCGCGACGCACGCCGAGATGATGGCGGCCCCCGGCCGGATGGAGTCCGCCTACCACCGCCCCGAGCGCGGTCAGGTCCCCGTTCCGCTGCCGGTCGACGAGGCCGTCCACGAGACGGCGACGCGGCTGCGCGCGATCCTCGACGAGCACGGGCCCGACGCGATCGCCCTCTACGTCTCCGGGCAGATGTCCCTCGAAGCCCAGTACCTGGCGACCAAACTGGCCAAGGGCTACCTGCGGACCAAGCACATCGAGGCCAATTCGCGGCTGTGCATGGCCAGCGCGGGTACCGGCTACAAGCAGTCGCTCGGCGCCGACGGCCCGCCCGGCTCCTACGACGACTTCGAGCACGCCGACCTGTTCTTCGTCTCCGGCGCGAACATGGCCGACTGCCACCCGATCCTCTACCTGCGGATGGCCGACCGGCTCAAGGCGGGCGCCAAGCTGATCGTGGTCGACCCGCGCCGCACCGAGACCGCGGCCCGCGCCGACCTGTTCCTGCAGATCGCGCCGGGCACCGACCTCGCGCTGCTCAACGGCCTGCTGCACCTGCTCGTCGCCGACGGCGCGATCGACACCGCCTTCATCGCCGAGCACACCGAGGGCTGGGAGGCGATGCCCGAATTCCTCGCCGACTACCCGCCCGCCAGGGTCGCCGAGCTCACCGGCCTGGCCGAGGCCGACATCCGCACCGCGGCGATGATGATCGCCGAGGCGGGCGAGTGGATGTCGCTGTGGACGATGGGACTCAACCAGTCCACCCACGGCACCTGGAATACCAACGCGCTGGTGAACCTGCACCTGGCGACCGGCGCGATCTGCCGCCCCGGCAGCGGCCCGTTCTCGCTGACCGGCCAGCCCAACGCCATGGGCGGGCGCGAGATGGGCTACATGGGACCTGGCCTGCCCGGCCAGCGCAGCCTCCTCTCCCCCGCCGACCGGACCTTCGTCGAAACCGCGTGGGACCTGCCCGCGGGTTCCCTGCGGACCGAGGCGGGCCCCGGCACCATCGACATGTTCCGCGGACTCGCCGACGGCGAGATCAAGGCCGCCTGGATCATCTGCACCAATCCCGTCGCCACCGTGGCCAATCGCAAGACGGTGATCGCGGGACTGGAGGCGGCCGAGCTGGTCGTGGTGCAGGACGCCTACACCGAGACCGCCACCAACGCCTACGCCGATCTGCTGCTGCCCGCCACGCTGTGGGCCGAAGCCGACGCGGTGATGGTGAATTCGGAACGCAATGTCACCCTGCTGCAGCAGTCGGTCGATCCGATCGGCGACGCGCGGCCGGACTGGTTGCTGATCGCGCAGGTCGCCACGGCCATGGGCTTCCCCGGTTTCGACTTCGCCTCGAGCGCCGAGGTGTTCGCCGAACTGCGGCAGTTCACCAACCCGGCGACCGGCTACGACCTGAGCGGCATGAGCTACGAGCGGCTGCGCGAGGGCCCGATGCAGTGGCCGTGCCGCGACAGCGATTCCCCGCGCAACCCGATCCGCTACGTCAACGACGGCACCAACCAGCCGCTGCACGTCGAGGCCGACGGCACCACCCCTCGACTCGCGTTCGCCACCCCGAGCAGGCGCGCGGTGTTCTTCGCCCGCCCGCACCTGCCCGCCGCCGAACTGCCCGACGACGACTACCCGTTCCTGCTCAATACCGGCCGCCTGCAGCACCAGTGGCACACGATGACCAAGACCGGCAAGGTCGCCAAGCTGACCAAGCTCAACGGCGCGCCGTTCGTCGAGGTGCACCCCGAGGACGCGCGACGGCTCGACCTGAAGCCCGGCGACCAGCTCGAAATCGCCTCGCGTCGTGGCCGTGCCGTGCTGCCGGTGCAGATCAGCGATCGGGTGCGGCCCGGTGATTGCTTTGCTCCTTTCCACTGGAACGACGAACAGGGCGAATATCTGACTATCAACGCGGTCACCAACGACGCGGTGGATCCCGCCTCACTGCAGCCGGAGTTCAAGGCGTGCGCGGTGGCGCTGCGCCGGGTCGGCCCCGCCGCCGCACCCGAGCAGGCACCCGCGCAACCGGTGCGGCAGCCTGCGCAACCCGCCGCCCACCCCCTGGCCGGGATTCTGGGCCTCGACGCCGGCACCTCGCCGACACTCAGCGAGACCGAGCGCATCTACCTCGGCGGGTACCTCGCCGCGCTGCAATCACTGCCGGTGACCGGGCAGCCGGTGCTGCCCGCGAGCGCGCCGCTGTCGGCGCAGTCACGACTGTGGGTCGACGGGCTGCTGGCAGGCATGTACTCGCGCACCGCCGGTGCCCCGACCGAGGTCGCGGGCGTCGATGCCCAGGCCGCCGTCCCGGTGACGGTGCTGTGGGCCTCCCAGACCGGCAACGCCGAGGAGCTCGCTGCCACCGTCGCCGCGCGACTGTCCGCGGCAGGCTTCCTGCCGTCGCTGCTCGACATGGACTCCTGTGAGCTGTCGGCGCTCACCGGCGACATCCTCATCGTCACCAGCACCTTCGGCGACGGCGGCCCGCCCGACAACGGCGCCGACTTCTGGACCAGGCTCGAAGACAGCATCGTGCGCCTCAACGGCGTCCGCTACGCGGTCTTCGCCCTCGGCGACTCCTCCTACGACGACTTCTGCGGACACGGCCGCAAACTCGACCGCCTGTTCGCCGAGCGCGGCGCCAAGCAGCTGGTGCCGCGGGTCGACAGCGAACCCGACTTCACCGATGCCGCCGAGCAGTGGCTCGACGACGTGCTCGCCGCACTGGGCGGCTCGCCCGCAGGCGACGCCGGGCCGTCGGACCCGATCGGAGGTGGCGCGGCCCCGGTCCCGAACGGTGCTGCGCCGGACCAGGGTTCCGGCCCCTCCCTGGCCATGCCATCGGGTCGCGGTGGAGCGATCGTGCTCGACCGTCCGCTCACCGCCGCGCCGAGCCGCGTCCAGCGCGCCGCCCCGGCCCCTTTCACCCGCCAGTCGCCGGTCCGGGCGACCCTGATGCGCAATGAAACGCTCAGCGCGCCCGGCTCGCCGAAAGAGGTGCGGCGCTTCGGCTTCGACCTGCACGACCTGGACGCCAGCTATGAGGTCGGCGATTCGCTGGGTGTGCTGCCCGCCAACGGCACCGAGCTGGTCGAGGAATGGCTCACCGCCACCGGCCTGGACGGCCGCCGGGTGATCGAGCTGGACGATCGCGAGCTCACCCTCACCGAGGCGCTGCGCACGCACTACGACATCACCAAGGTGAGCCAGGATCTGCTCGGCTTCATCGCCGAGCGCAACCCGCACCCGCAGCTGGCCAAGCTGCTGCGCCGCGACAACCGCAACGAGCTCGCCAACTACCTGTGGGACCGCCAGGCCGTGGACGTGTTGCGCGACTTCCCGGTGCGCACCGACCTGGTCGACTGGCTCGGCGCACTGAAAAAGCTGCAACCACGCCAGTATTCGATCTCGTCGAGCCCGCTGACCACCCCCGACGAAGTGCAGCTGACCGTTGGCGTCGTCCGCTACGGCGATCCGGTCGGCGACTCCGCCCGGCGCGGCGGCGTGTGCTCGACCTTCCTCGCCGACCGGGCTGGCGCCGAGGTCCCGATCTTCCTGCAGCGGGCACCGCATTTCCGCCCGCCGCTGGACCCGAACGCCCCGATGATCATGGTGGGGCCTGGCACCGGTATCGCTCCTTTCCGTGGGTTCCTGCACGAACGCCGGGCCACCGGCGCGACCGGGCGCAACTGGCTGTTCTTCGGCGACCAGCACGCCGCCCAGAACTTCTACTACCGCTCCGAGCTCGAGGACATGTTCCGCTCCGGCTTCCTCACCCGCCTCGACCTGGCCTTCTCCCGCGACCAGCGCGAGCGGATCTACGTGCAGCACAGGATGATCGAGCACGGCGCCGAGCTGTGGTCGTGGCTGCGCGACGGCGGCCACTTCTACGTCTGCGGCGACGCGGCCCGCATGGCCAAGGACGTCGACGACACCCTGCTACGCATCGCCCAGATCCACGGCAAGCTGGACGAAGCAGGCGCCCTGGCCTTCAAGAAGCAACTCGTCGCCGAAAAGCGCTACGTCCGCGACGTGTACTGATCTCACGCCGCCCGCACGGCAGGCGGGTTCAGCCGGGTGAAGTCGGCTAGCCGGTGGTAGGGGTAGTACGGGTACGGGGGTGTGGTCGAGCTTGCCGCGTCCAGGGCGGCCAGGTGTTCCGGGTCGAGCTGCCAGCCGACGGCGCCCAGGTTCTGGCGCAGCTGTTCCTCGTTGCGGGCGCCGATCAGGACGGTGGCGACGGTCGGGCGGGTGAGTAGCCAGTTGAGGGCGATCTGCGGGACGCTGCGGCCGGTGTCGGCGGCGATGTTGTCGAGGACGTCGACGATGTCGTAGAGGTGTTCGTCGTCGACGGGTGGGCCGGCCTGCGCGGTCTCGTGCAGTCTGCTGCCCGCCGGGAGTGGCTGGCCGCGACGGACTTTGCCGGTGAGCCTGCCCCAGCCCAGCGGGCTCCAGACGACCGCGCCGACGCCCTGGTCCGCGCCGAGTGGCATCAGTTCCCATTCGTAATCGCGGCCGACGAGCGAGTAGTAGACCTGGTGCGCGACGGGCTTTTCCAGGCCGAGCTCCTCGGCGGTGGCCAGTGCCTTCATCAATTCCCAGCCGGCGAAGTTGGACACGCCGAGGTAGCGGATCTTTCCTGCGCGCACGAGATCGTCCAGGGCCGTGAGGGTTTCCGCCAGCGGGGTGCCCGCGTCGAAGGCGTGTAGCTGGAACAGGTCGAGGTAGTCGGTGCCGAGGCGGCGCAGGGAGGCGTCGACGGCACGGATCAGCCTGGCGCGGCTCGCGCCGGCCTCGTGCGGGCCTGGGCCGGTCGGCAGGGCCGACTTGGTCGACAACAGCACCTGCTCGCGCCTGCCCTTGATCGCGGCGCCGAGCACCTCCTCCGAGGCGCCGTCGGAATAGACGTCGGCCGTGTCGAACAGGGTGACGCCGGCCTCGAGGCTGATGTCGACCAGGCGCCTGGCCTGCGCCGCATCGGTATCGCCCCAGGCGCTGAACAGGGCGCCACGTCCGCCGAAGGTGCCCGCGCCGAATCCGAGCGCGGGAACGAGCAGACCCGATGCGCCGAGCCGCCGGTACTCCATGAGAACTCCTAAGGGGTCTATAGTTCCGTTAACACTTCGGACAGTACACCCGATCCGCACTAAATGAAACAGGAGTTCCGTTATGAATCACGATGTCGCCTGGCCGGGATCTGTTCGCCCAGGTGGGCGCACTGCCCGGGTCCGCGAGTCCGTGCTGCAGGTCGCCGGTGATCTGCTCGCCGACCGCGGCTTCGCCCACCTCGATCTGGCCGAGGTCGCCGCGACGGCCGGGGTCGGCAAGACCACGGTCTATCGCCGCTGGCGCACCCCGGCGGGGCTGGTCGCCGACCTGCTGGTCGACATGGCCGAGCAGTCGCTGCCCCGCGCCGAAACCGGCACTCTGCTCGACGACCTCACGGCCAATGCCCGGCTGGTCGCCAAGACCCTCGCCGACCAACGGCAGGGCAATCTGTTCCGTGCCGTCATCGCCGCGGCCACCTGCGACGAGGTCACCGCCGCGGCGCTGCACACCTTCTACGACACCCGGCTCACCGAATGGGCGCCCTGCGTCGACGCCGCGGTCGCGCGCGGCGAAGCACCCGCAGGCACCGACGCGCGGGCGGTCCTGTCCGCGGTCTCCGCGCCGCTGTACTACCGGTTGCTCGCCAGCGGCGATCCCATCGACGAGGCCGCCGCCGACCAGTCGGCCAGGGCAGCCGCCCTCGCCACGATCGGCGGCGCCTTCGTCCGCTGAGTGCCTACTTCGAGACGAATCGACCGAGCACGCGCTGGTATTCGGCCAGATCGGGCTCGGTGTGGATCTTCGGGTTGTCGCCCTTGGTGAGCGCCGAGAACGGGCAATCGGGCGTCGACTTGCCCGACATCTGCGCGGTGCCGACCTTGCGACCGGTCTTGGCCTCGCGGATGGTCACGTCGTAGCGGCCCTGGTACAGCGGCAGGCTGCTGCCGGTGAACTCACAGTCGGTGAGAAACTTGCCGTCGTCGGGTTCGTCGAGGCAGGCGATCAACTGCACGTCGGCCGGCTTCAGGTCGCGACCGCCCCATTCACGCGGCGTGTCGAAGCCACCGATCTCGGCCTTCGACGTGCCGACCTGCTCATCGACGAACGCGACAACCGGATGCGGTGCCGGCCCGGTGAATTCGGCCGCGGTCGGGAAGAACTTGCCACCCATGTCGTGGCAGGCCGGCTCCATGTCGCCGATGTTCGCCAGCGTGCCCTCGTGTTCCTTGGGCGTCCAGAACGTCCAGTACACCGCGTAACCGACGGCGCACACGACGGTCACCAGCGCGATCGCCCCCACCGCCTTGGACTTGCCGAACAGCGGCCCCGTCGCTCCGGTTCGCTTGCGCACCATGGCGACAACGAGCGCGAGGAGCGGCGCGAGCGCCAGCAGCGCGAAGATCACCCCGACGAGCACGCTCCCGTTGGCGAAGGCCATCCAGGAGAAGATCCCGGCCAGCGCCATCAGGATCAGAACAATTTGCAGCACAACGAAACCCCCCAGGTCGAACGTCAAACGTGGTGCGACCGTATCAAACCCGGCGGTCCGTTGCGTTCACGGTCGCCCGCCAGCCGGGGTCGCGACCGGTCAGGCCGAGCAGGCGCTCGAAGGCGGGCGCGTCCTCGGGAACGGCGACCACCGGGCCGAACAGTCCGGGCGTGCCGGACGGGTCGGTGTCGCGCAGGAATTCGTGCAGGATCGGCAGATAACCGGGATCGACCGTCACGGACTGCCCGGTGGCGACCGCCAGATCCCAGGCGTGGATGGTGACCTCGTCGAGGGCGACCATCGCCATCACCGCGGCGGGCAGCACGACGCCACCGGCCTCGGCGTCACCATCCCAGGCCGCGGGCGCACGCCACGCGGCGGTCAGCGCGTCGAGCTGCGCGGGGATCAGGGCGCGCCAGCCTGCGGGCAGCGGGTCGTCGAGGCTTGGCGGCGCCGACCGGCCGTCGGACTCCTTGGCCGCGGCCTGCCGGAACGCCTCGGTCAGCCCGACGACGTGGGAGAGCAGCGTTCCCACGGTGGCGTCGACGCACGGCGTCGGCGCGGTGAGCTGGTCGTCGGCGATGCCCGCGACGACGGTGGCGAGTGTGCGGGCGGCGGGGGCGAAGTCGAACTGCGGTTCCATGTGCGCTCCTGAGCGAGGACGGACTGCCTACACCAGTACAGACGGACCGAGCACCGCAAACTCATCGCCGCGCGGGTTGCCGAGCGGCCCGAATCGGCGCACGCTGGATGGCGCAACGATCAGCGACATACGTGCGAGGCGACGACCGAGGAGCACCGATGATCGACCACGAAACCGCCCGGCCGCTGGACGAGGTCCCCGAGGCCGATCGGATCGAACAGGAACAGACGGCCTTCACCGCCGGCGACCCTGACGACCCCGCCTTCTCCGATGCCGGCGGCTACTCCGATCAAGTGGCGGCCAATGTCGACCGCGATGCCTTCAGCGCGAACCCCGCCGACGTGATCGAGCAGACCATCGCCGTCCCGTTCGACGACGAGTTCGTCGAGGGCGAGGAGCCGTAGCGGACCTAGCCCGCGATCTTCGCCCGGACGGTCGCGTGCAGTTCGCGCAGGCTGGAGCGCTCGGTCGCGACCTCGAGCACGCGCAGTCCGTGTGCGTCGCCGACCAGTTCCACCGCGAGCTCGTCGGGGTCGACCTGGCGGTGCGGGATCCGGTAGGCGGCGCACAGGGCGGCCAGATCCATGCCGTGCGGTGTGCCGAAGACCCGCTCGAAGACGCCGGCGTACTGCGGGTCGCCCTGTTCGAGCAGTTCGAAGATGCCGCCGCCGTCGTCGTTGGCGACGACGATCGTGAGGTTGTCCGGGCGCGGTTCGCCGCGCCCGATCAGCAGGCCCGACGCGTCGTGCAGGAAGGTCAAATCGCCCATCAGCGCAACGGTGCGGCCCGGGTGGGCCAGCGCGGCGCCGACCGCGCCGGAGACGGTGCCGTCGATCCCGGCGACACCGCGGTTGGACAGCACCCGCACACCTGGCCGCGGGTGCGAGACCAGCGCCGCGTCGCGGACCGGGTTCGACGCGCCGAGCAGCAGCTGGTCACCGTCGCGCAGCGAGTCCATGACGACGGCGGCCACATGCAGGCCGGTCGCCTTCGGATGCGCCGACAGTTCGTCGCGCACCACCGATTGCGCCTGCCGGTTCAGCTCCGCGCAGCGCGCCAGCCACTCCGGGCGCGGCGCGCCGGTGGTCACCGCGCGGGTGCCGGTGCCGACGACATTGCCGGAGACATCGGGCCAGCGCGGCCCGGTGGTCAGCGCGAAGACGGTGACATCCGGATCGGCGAGCACCCGCGAGACCTGGCGGTGCAGGGTCGGGCGGCCGGTGATGATCGCCTGCGTCGGAGCGAGCAGCGACAGGGCGAGCGGGTGCAGGGCGGGACCGTGCATCGGCGCCGTCGGCTCGGCCACCGTCGGCAGCTCGGCGAGTTCGGGCAGCAACCGCGCGCCGTGCCCGGAGATGACGACGGTGTCGGGCGTGAGGTCGATGTCGAGCGGCACATCGAGGGTGGCGTACTGGGTCGAGGTCCATGGCCGTTCGCCGGCCCGGCCCGCGGGCAGCGGATCGTCGGACAGCTCGGGGACCAGCGGCTCGCGCAGCGGGATGTCGAACTGCACCGGACCGGCGTTGCCGGAACGGGTTCCGCGCGCCGCGGCGAGCACCCGGCACACCGAGGAGCGCCACACGCTGTTCTGGCGCGGATACGCCGACTCGCCCGCCTCGGCTTCGGCGAGCCCGAGGCTGATGGTGGCGCGGACCTGACTGCCGAACAGCCCGAGCTGCTCGACCGTCTGATTGGCGCCGGTACCGAGCATCTCGTAGGGCCGGTTCGCGCTGACGACGATCAACGGCACCCGCGCGTAGTTGGCTTCCAGCACCGCGGGCCCGAGGTTGGCCACCGCGGTACCCGAGGTCATCACGACCGGCACCGGGCGCCCGGACGACACCGCGAGCCCGACCGCGAGGAAGCCCGCGGTGCGCTCATCGATGCGCATGTGCAGCCGTAGCTGCCCGGCCGCGTCCGCCGCCTGCAGCGCGAAGGCCAGTGGGGCATTACGCGATCCGGGGCACAGCACCACCTCGCGGACGCCGCCGCGCACGAGCTCGTCGACGACCACTCGTGCCTGCGCAGTTGACGGATTCACAATCCCAGAGTGTCAGACGGGGGCACCCCCGTCTGCCCCCGGCCCGCGTTGGCTAGGTCACCGCGCCGAGTCGCGCACTGCCGTCAACGCCGCCGGAGCCATCGCAGGCGGGTTCTGCCCGATAACTAGATCAACAATTCCGAAATAAATCTGGCGACGGGTTTCGCACCCGTCGCCAGATTTCAAGACCATCTCGAAGAGGAGCAGGTCGCTATCTCGATCAGATCACGCGGCAGGCGCGGTGAGTTCCTGGATGCCGGTGATCGCCTCGATGATGTTGACCACGGCGGAGGTGCCGCTGTCGATCGCGCCGCTGCCCGACTCGAGCACGCTGGAACCGGCGGCCGAGCCGCTGAGCACGCCGGCCGAGCCGGTGGCCACCCCGGCGAGCTCGGCAGATCCGGTGGCCGAACCCGTGTCGGCGCTGGCGACGGCCGGGCCGAAGAACATGACAGCGGCGGCAGCGGTGACACCGGCGGTGGCGAGAGTCTTGCGAGAGATCATGATCGACTTCCTTTCGACCTGCGCAATGCAGTCTTTTAACGTCCGTACCGAGCAGAAGGAGTATTTCGGGAAATATTCATTTCCGAATCCCGCTCGATTGGCAAGGTAATCGATACATGGCCGTGATAGCCAGTCATTCGCTGCACGCGCGGAAGGCGGGGAATCGGCGGCCACTCGCCCTTTCCCTGCCGTTCATCTACGGAGTGGCGTGGCTCACACTTCGCAGCGCGGAATTTACCCGCGACCGGGCATCGGTGTGGCCGGGCACCCACCACACCCCCGTTACGTGAGTGTGGTCACACGGGGACGCGAAAGGCCGGTGCGGTTCGAACCGCACCGGCCTCACGAGACAGAACTCGCGGGGGCTACCCCGCCATGGGACTCAGCCCGCGTGCTTCTGCACCAGGTCGCCCACGCGGGGCAGGGCCTCGACGACGTGCTTCTTGGCCGACCCACGCATGGAGGAGTACACCTTCTGCAGGGCGGGACGGCTCGACGACTCGGCGCGGGCGTCGGTCACGGCCAGCAGCGACTCGGCGACCTCGTCGGACTTCGCGGTCAGCAGGTCGGCGAAGGTGCCGGCACCCGAGGCGGTGAACTCGGCCCAGTACGGCTGGAGCTGGTCGAGCAGCTTCGGCGCGAGCGACGCCAGCGCGTCGGGAACGATGGTCGGGCTGATCTTCTTGACCGCCGCGTAGCCACCCTTCACCGCCAGGCCGGACGCACCACCTTTGTCCGAGACCTCGGCGTCGAGAACCTCGACGGCGTCGGCAAGGAAAGCCGGACGCTTGGTGTCGTCGAGCAGGGATTCAGACAGCGCTGCAACCACTTTCAGGTTCCTCCGGATCGGTTCGTTGAACGAGCAGCCGCAACTATACGCATCGGGTGCGCGAAACACGCGCCGACCGCTCGAGCTGCGGTGTTACGACCTCGTACCGGTCCGCCGGGCGATAGGGCAATAATCGTGGTCGTGACTTTCGATCCGAAGCTGTGGCGGCCCGTCCCCGGGTTCGAGGACCTGACCGACATCACCTACCACCGACATATCGAGCAGGGCACGGTGCGGGTGGCGTTCGACCGGCCGGAGGTGCGCAACGCGTTCCGCCCGCACACCGTCGACGAGCTCTACCGCGCGCTCGATCACGCGCGGATGTCGCCGGATGTCGGCGCGGTGCTGCTCACCGGCAACGGACCGAGCTCCAAGGACGGCGGCTGGGCGTTCTGCTCCGGCGGTGACCAGCGCATTCGCGGCCGCAACGGCTACCAGTACGCCGACGGCGAGACCGCCGACACCGTCGACACCGCGCGCGCGGGCAGGCTGCACATCCTCGAGGTGCAGCGGCTGATCCGGTTCATGCCCAAGGTCGTCATCGCGCTGGTCAACGGCTGGGCGGCGGGTGGCGGGCACAGCCTGCACGTGGTCTGCGATCTGACGCTGGCCTCGCGCGAGCACGCGCGGTTCAAGCAGACCGACGCCGACGTCGGCTCGTTCGACGGTGGTTACGGCAGCGCGTATCTGGCGAAGATGGTCGGGCAGAAGTTCGCCCGCGAGATCTTCTTCCTCGGCAGGCCGTACACGGCCGAGGAGATGCACCAGATGGGCGCGGTGAACAAGGTCGTCGACCACGACGAGCTGGAGAATGTCGCGCTGGAGTGGACCGCCGACATCAACGGCAAATCACCGCAGGCCCAACGGATGCTGAAGTACGCGTTCAACCTGCTCGACGACGGCCTGGTCGGCCAGCAGCTCTTCGCGGGCGAGGCGACCAGGATGGCGTACATGACCGACGAAGCGGTCGAGGGCCGCGACGCGTTCCTGGAGAAGCGCAAGCCCGACTGGGCGCCCTACCCCTGGTACTTCTGAGAACGGACTCCTCCCATGGAAATTCTCAACAGCCGGATCATCGTGCGGCCCAGCGACTATGCCACCACGCTGGCCTTTTACCGGGACGGCCTCGGGCTGGCGATCGCGCGGGAGTACCCGGGCGGCACCGTGTTCTACGCCGGGCAGGGGCTGCTCGAGGTCGCCGCGCACGGCGGCAGCGGGGAGCCGGGCCGCTTCGACGGCGCGATCTGGCTGCAGGTGCGCGATGTGGCCGACGCGGCGGCGGAGTTGGCGCTGAAGGGAATTGCGATCGAGCGCGCGCCGGTGCTCGAACCATGGGGACTGTGGGAGATGTGGGTGCGCGACCCGGACGGTGTGGCGATCGTGCTGGTGCAGGTTCCCGCCGAACATCCGATCCGGCGGGATCCGCGCTGGTCGGCGGAGTGAACGAGTCGTTGTCGCGGCGGACCCGAGTTGCCGATCCGGGTCCGGCCGCGCACGATAGCTGCGAGCAAGCGCCCGACCTCCGTCGTCCGGACCGCAGTGCGAGTCGTCGTCCATCTACTGAATCGCAGTCGCTATGCCTGCCTTTTGGCGAACCGTTTCCCGGCAAACCGACCCGTTGGCCGGGTCTTGTCGGTCGCATGACACGATCGAAGCCGTGAGGGAGCGCAACAAGCTGCATCGGGAGGTGGTGGCGTGAGTAGAACCCTGCGGACGCTGCAGATGCCGACCGGTTCCGGTGTCGGCGAAGTGCTTCCCCATCTGCGTCAGGCGCTCGACGGCAACGGCCCGGCGTGGCTGCCGATTCCGACCACCGATCGCCGCGAGGCGCGCAGGCTCTCCGACGCGCTCAAGCCGGGCGATCCGATCGACGACGATGTCGCCCTGGTGGTGACCACCTCCGGCACCACCGGCATCCCCAAGGGCGCGCTGCTCGGCGCCGAGGCCCTGCGGGCCAGCGGCAATGCCACCCACGACCGGCTCGGCGGGCCAGGCAGCTGGCTGCTGGCGCTGCCGACCCACCACATCGCGGGCATCCAGGTGCTGCTGCGCAGCATCCTGGCAGGCACCGAGCCGACCGTGCTCGACGTGTCGGGCGGGTTCCTGCCCGAGGCGCTGGCCGGCGCGGTCGCCGCGATGCGCGGGCCGCGCCGCTACACCGCGCTGGTGCCGACGCAGCTGATCAAGTCGCTGGATTCGCCCGTGGCCGCCAAGGCGCTGGCCGAGCTCGACGGCGTGCTCGTCGGCGGCGCGGCGACACCGTTGCCCGTCTACGAACGTGCGCTCGACGCCGGCATCACCGTCGTGCGTACCTACGGGATGAGCGAGACCTGCGGCGGGTGCGTCTACGAGGGCGCGCCGCTCGACGGCACCGAGGTGCGGATCGAGGACGGCCGGGTGCTGCTCGGCGGCGCGATGATCGCCCGCGGCTACCGCAACCTGCCCGACCACCCCGCTTTCGCCGAACCCGGCTGGTTCCGCACCGAGGACGCCGGCACCTATGAAGACGGCGTGCTCTCGATCACCGGCCGCCTCGACGAGGCGATCATGACCGGCGGTCTGCTGGTGATTCCGCAGGTGGTGGAGGCCGTGCTGGCCAATCACCCCGGGATCAGGGAGTGCATCGTGCTCGGCCTGCCCGACGAGCGGCTTGGTCAGCGGGTCGCGGTCGCGATCGTGCCAGCACCCGGTGCCGCGCCGACGCTGGACGAGATCCGCGCCCATGTCGTCGCCGAGCTCGATTCGATCGCGGCGCCGCGTGAGCTGGCCGTGCTCGACGAGATCCCGCTGCGCGGCCCCGGCAAACCCGACCGCGCCGCTCTGCGCGAACACCTGCTGGCTCTGTAGAAGGCGCGCTGGCGCGCGCGTGTTCTCGGCCTTTCGGCCTCGATCTTCCCTCCCTCCGGGCACTCCTTCGTCGCGCCCTCCGGTCAGTCCAGATCGAGGCGGCCGAGAACGGGAAAAGACCTCGGGTGGGCGCCAGCGGGTCGACAGCGCGGTGCAAGGGCCGTGCAAGGCGGGACCTGCACCGTAGGTCCCATGACTTACACACCCACTTCAGCGCTCGCCGTCGAGGCGGACGGTCTGGTCAAGGTGTTCGGCAACCAGCGGGCCGTGGACGGGGTGAGCCTGGCGGTGCCGCGCGGCTCGGTCTACGGGGTGCTCGGACCGAACGGCGCGGGCAAGACGACGACCATCAAGATGCTCGCGACCCTGCTGCGTCCCGACGGGGGTAGCGCGCGGATCTTCGGCCACGATGTCGTCGAGCGGCCCACCGCGGTGCGCTCGCTGATCGGCGTCACCGGCCAGTACGCCTCGGTCGACGAGATGCTCTCCGCCACCGAGAACCTGATCATCTTCGCCCGCCTGCTCGGGCTGAGCAGGCCCGATGCCCGCCGCAGGGCCGTCGAACTGCTGGCGGAGTTCGACCTCACCGAGGCGGCGAACAAGCCGCTCAAGAACTTCTCCGGCGGCATGCGCAGGCGATTGGACCTCGCGGCCAGCCTCATCTCCACCCCACCACTGCTGTTCCTCGACGAACCGACCACCGGCCTCGACCCGCGCACCCGCGCCCAGATGTGGGACACCATCCGCAGGCTGGTCACCGAGGGCGCGACCGTGCTGCTCACCACCCAGTACCTCGACGAGGCCGACCAGCTGGCCGACCGGATCGCGGTGATCGACCACGGCCGGGTGATCGCCGACGGGACCGCCGACGAGCTCAAGGCCTCCATCGGCGGCTCCTCGGTGCACCTGACGCTGCTCGACCGCGAGCAGCTCGACGAGGCCCGCCGCATCGTCGGCGACTTCCTCGGCGTCACCGCCCAGATCAGCCCGGAGGCGGGCAGGCTCACCGCGCCACTGCCCGATCCGAACCTCACCGCCGACCTGCTGATCCGCCTGCGCGACTGGGAGATCGGCGTCGAGGAGATCACCGTCTCCAAGCCGACACTCGACGAGGTCTTCCTCACCATCACCGGCCACCCGGCCGACGAATCCGACGACACCGAACGGAGCGCGGCATGACCGCAGTCCTCACCGCCCCCGCGCCCACCGACGACATCGCCGATGTCAGCGATCGGGTTGGGCTGCGCGAGACGATCTCCACCTCGTTCACCATGGCCTACCGCGGCCTGCTCAAGATCAAGCACAATCCCGAGCAGCTGTTCGACGTGACGGTGCAGCCGATCCTGTTCACCGCGCTGTTCACCTACATCTTCGGCGGCGCGATCTCGGGCAGCGTCGACAGCTACCTGCCCGTGCTCATCCCCGGCATTCTCGTGCAGACCGTCGTGCTCACCTCGGTGGTCACCGGCACCCAGCTGCGCGAGGACATGGACAAGGGCGTGTTCGACCGCTTCAAATCCCTGCCCATCGCCCGGGTTTCGGCCTTGGCCGGCGCGCTGCTGGCCGACATGGTGCGCTACGGCATCGCCTCCACGCTGACGATCATCGTCGGCCTGTGTCTGGGCTACCGGCCCGGCGGCGGCTTCGCCGGCGTCATCGCGGCCTGCCTGGTGGTCGTGGTCTGCTCGTTCGCCATCAGCTGGGTGTGGGCGCTGGTCGGTGTCACCGGCAAGAGTGCCGCCTCCGTGCAGGGCATCTCGATGATGGTGATGTTCCCGCTGACGTTCATGTCCGGCGCCTTCGCGCCGGTGAGCACCATGCCGGGCTGGATGCAGGCGATCAACCACGCCAATCCGGTGTACTACATGGTCAACACCTGCCGTGACCTGATGAACGCCAACGTCTACAGCAGCGACCTGGTGTGGTCGCTGGTCGGTTCGCTCGTGGTGATCGCGATCTTCGCGCCGCTCACCGTGCGCGCCTACATGCGCAGGGCCTGAACCCCTCTATCGCAACGGCATCCGATCCGTCAGGGTCGGGTGCCGTTGCCGTGTCCGTCCAGCCGGCTGACGATCTCGACGATGCGGGTGGCGGCGGCGAGCCGGCGCACGCCCGCGGCACGGTGCGCGACTTGCGCCGCGGCGACATCGCCCACCACGTCCCGGTGCATCGCGAGGTGGCGGGCCAGCTCCATCGACGGAGAGTCCTGCCTGGCCACCGAAGCGGCCGCGAGGGTGAGCAGTTCGAACCCTTCCGGCCGACCGGGATCGGTCGCCAGCAGGTAGGAGCCGACGGCGCACGCGACCGCGCCGATCTGCGGCAGGTCGAGGTACTGCGACGAGCGTTGCTCGGTCGTCGCGACGATCTGGGCCACCAGTTGGGCGGCGGCGTCGGCTCTGCCGTGCAGCACGTGGGCGCCGACCGCGGCGGCCGACACCATCATCGCGCCGGGGCCGGGGCTGAGTTCGTACTCGGGCCAGCCGAGCAGATCGAGCGCCCGGTGGTAGTGCCGGAGCCCGGCGTCGATGTCGCCGTCGGCCAGTTCCAGTTCGGCCACCGCGGACGCGACGGTCGAGAGCCGGTGATTGCGGCGGACGGTGGGGTCGTCGACCTGGCCCACCCCCGAATCGTCGGAACGCAGGACCAATTCCAGTTCCGCCCTCGCCTCTTCGCGGCGGCCGCTGCCGAGCAGGGCGGCGACCAGGAAGCACCGGCTCTCCAGGATCTCGTCGTGGACGCGCAAGCGGTGCATCTGCTCCAGCGCCCTGCGGTAGTACGTCACCGCCTCGTCGTAGCGGGCGGACTGGCCGGACAGCTGGGCCAGGTGCTGGTACACCATCGAGTTGCCCCAGACGTCCCCGTTCTCCAGATCGGCCAGCGCGCGGAGCGAGTCGCGGACCGAGCCCGGCACGTTGCCCGCGTTCTCCCAGAAGTTGGCACGGCCGACCAGGGCGGCGACCCGCTCGGTCGGGTCCGCCGAGCGGACGCCGTCGGCGAACAACCGGCCGATGCGGAAGCCGTCGGGCCGCACGGTGATCAGCCTGCCGAGCAGCCGCAGAGCTGGGTCGAGGCCGGGGTGGGCGAGCAGCCGCCGGGCCCGCAGCCGGGCCAGCGCGACGGGTCGCACGTCGCCGCCGTTGTGGAACATCAGGTGCAGGCAGGTCAGCATGTGCGTGACCATCTGGAGGTCGGCGTCCTCGCTCGACACCGGTACGGGGGGCGCGATCGCGACCAGGCGCACCGCCCAGCCGATGAACTCGAGGTGTGCGCCGCGCATCACCCACACCGTCGCGGTCACCGGGAACACCATGTACACGGTGTTCGCGTCGCCGTGCGCGGTGGCCGTGCGCAGGATCGCGACCAGATTGTCGAGCTCGGCGGTCACCGCGAGCACCGTCGGCACCTGGTGGCCCGCGCGGTAATCGCGGACGGCACCGGTCGCGAATTCCCGTGCCCACCTGGCCATCCGGTCACGCACCAGCGCGGTCTCGGCGGCCTCGGTCGCGGCGTCGACGGCCGCCAGTTGCTCGGCGCCGAACTCGCGCACCGTCTCGAGCATTCGGTAGCGGATGCCGGTGCCGTCGGGGTCGTCGAGCACGGTGAGCAGCGACTGACCGACCAGTCCGTCGATCGCCGCGGCGACGTCGGCACCCGCCGCGACGACTTCCGCCGCGGACAGGGTGAATCCGGCCGGGAACCGCGACAATCTGCGCAGCACGACCTGCTGGTCGGGGTCGAGCAGGTTCCAGCTCCAGGCGATCACCGCGTGCAGCGTCCGATGCCGCTGCGGCGCGGCCCGATCGCCGCTGCGCAGCAACGCGAATCGATGTTCGAGCCTGGACTCGATCTCAGCGACGCTCATCGTGCGGACTCGCGCCGCGGCCAGTTCGATCGCCAACGGCAAGCCGTCGAGCGTGCGGCACAGCCGGGCCACGGTGTCGGAGTCGAGTCGCGCGTCCGGCCGCACCGCGCGCGCACGCGCCGCGAACAGGTCTGTCGCGGGCGAGCCCGCCGCGTCGACCGTCAGCGGTGCCAGCGGATAGACCGATTCGGCGGTGATCGCCAACGGCGACCGGCTGGTGGTGAGAACGGTCAGCTGGCCGCAACTGCCGACCAGATCGGCGACCAGTTCGGCGGCCGACTCGATCACGTGCTCGCAGTTGTCCAGGATCAGCAGCATCGGCCGCGCGTCGAGCGCCTCACGCAACCGTCTGCGCGCGTCGACCTGCCGTGCCAGACGCAGTCCACCCGGCTCGCGCATCACCTCGCCCAGCCCCATCATGTGCCCGATCGCCGCCTCGATCTCGACGCGCGTCATCGACCCCGCCGCTTCGGCCTGCACCGGCGCCAGCTCGACCAGCACCACCGGCAGCGTGCCGGTGAGCCGTTCACCGACCGCGTTGGCCACCCGGGTCTTGCCGGTGCCGCCGGGGCCGAGCAGGGTGGTCACCCGCGAGCGGTGCACGAGCTCGGCGATCGCGTCGAGATCGTCGCCGCGGCCGAGCAATTCGTTGGGAGCTGCGCGAAGGCCGACAGCGGTGGACGGCCGGTGTAGCCCGTTCGGCCGATCGAACGGATCGCCGGCGCCACTTGCCTGCGGCCCTTGCCCGGGCGCCGCCTCCCCCACACCGGGACCGGTCGACGGGAACCCGCGCGAAGCTGGATCCCGCCATCGACCGCTGTCGGCCCCACCGCGCAGCGATCGCGACACGGCGTCCGGCGCGGACGATTCACTCGAGCGCCCTCGACCCGCAAAGCTGGACGATTGTTCCGATTCCGCGGGCGGGCGATGACCATCGGAAACAGGGTTGTCGCCGGCGAGGCGATGGGCGTTCTCGGCGACCCGGACGATGGCCGGATCACCGCTCGCGGTTGCGATAACGACGTGGCGCCGGTAACCGGGCAGGTCGACGGGGTCGCCACGCAGAACCGCCGTGTTGAGGGCCAGCAGGGCGGGTCCCGGGTCGGCGCCGAGTTCCTCGATCAGCCGGAGGCGGTAGGCGGCGAACACCTCGAGTGCCTCGTTGGTTCGTCCGTCGAGGGCGAGGAGTCGGATCAGGGTGGCATGGGTCGGCTCGTCCAGTGGCTGGGCGGCCGCTGCGGCGCGAGCGATGGGGATCGCTGCGGCGAGGTCGCCCTGGGCGACGTGGGTGGCGAGTTCGGTGCGGTCGAGGTCCCGGGTGAGCTGGTCGGCGGCGGCGCGCAGGTCGGCGGCGGGGCCGGAATCGGGGAGGTCGGCGCCGGGCTCGCCGCGCCACAGCGCGCGGGCGGCGGTGATCGTGGCGAGGCTCGCCGCGGTGTCACCCGAGGCGAGTTGGTCGTCGGCGCGGCGGGCCAGGGCGGTGGCCGCGGTCAGGTCGACGCTGTCGGCGGGCAGGGTCAGCCGATAGCCGGCGGGGCCGATCTCCAGCGCGCCCTCGGGCAGCAGGGCGCGCAGCCGGGAGACCTGCGTGTGCAAGGCATTCATCGGGGCGCGGGGCGGCTGATCACCCCAGATTTCGTCGACCAGCGACTGTGCGCTGCGGGCCCGGCCAGGTCGCACGGCGAGTGCTGCGAGCAGCAACCGCGCCCTGGCGCCCGGCAACGCGAGCAGGGCGCCGCCACGCCGGATCGCGATCACGCCGAGCACCCCCACGACGAGGGGGAAGACGGCCACCGCGGCGGTGGGAGGCGGCCCGTCGGGGCCGAGATGCTGTGCAGACATGCCGGAAGTCATCGTAGGCGAGCGCGGCGACGAGCTCCCTTCGCGAACGCGACACCACCCGCGCACGCCGCGAAATTGTCGGTACGTCGGCTTAGGCTGGCGCGCATGGGCGACTTCGAGGTGACCCGGCGCACAACCATTGCCGCCGAACCCGCACGCATCCACGGCTTCATCGACAACTTCCGTCAGTGGCGACTGTGGTCGCCCTGGGAGGATTCCGATCCGCAGCTCGCGCGCACCTACACCGGGCCCGAATCCGGCGTCGGCGCACGCTACACCTGGCGCGGCAATCGTAAGGCCGGTGCGGGCGCGATGGAGATCAAGGCCGACGCCGAGCGCGAGATCGGGATCGAGCTGGCCTTCGAGAAGCCGTTCAAGGCCACCAACTTCGTCACCTTCGGCCTCACACCGGCGGCGGGCGGAACCGAGGTGACCTGGAAGATGAACGGAACGCATTCGGGCCTGATGGGCGTGCTCGGCAAGGTCTTCCCGATCGACAACCTGATCGGCAAGGACTTCGACAAGGGCCTGGCCCGCCTCAAGACGATCGCCGAATCCGCCTAGTAGGTTCCCCAGGGCTAGGCTCGATCCATGGCTACAGCAGCGGAATGGATCGAGGGCGCCCGGCCGCGGACGCTGCCCAACGCGATCGCGCCGGTACTCGCCGGTACCGGCGCCGCCGCATCGATCGACGGGGCCGTCTGGTGGAAAGCGATACTGGCGCTGCTGGTTTCGCTGGCACTGATCGTCGGGGTGAACTACGCCAACGATTACTCCGACGGCATTCGCGGCACCGACGACGTGCGGGTCGGCCCGCTGCGGCTGGTCGGCTCGAAACTCGCCTCCCCCACCGCCGTCCGCAATGCCGCCGTGCTGAGCCTGGCGATCGGCGCGGTCGCCGGGCTCGTGCTGGCCGTGACGACCGCGTGGTGGCTGGTGCTCGTCGGCGCGTTGTGCCTGGCAGGCGCCTGGTTCTACACCGGCGGCAGCAAACCCTACGGCTACAGCGGTTTCGGCGAGATCGCGGTGTTCGTGTTCTTCGGCCTGATCGCGGTGCTCGGCACCCAGTACGTGCAGGCGCTGCGGGTCGACTGGGTCGGGCTGCTGCTCGCGATCGGGGTCGGCGCGTTCTCCAGCGCGGTGCTGGTGGCCAACAACCTGCGTGACATCCCCACCGACACCGAGGCCGGGAAGGTCACCCTCGCGGTGAAACTCGGCGACGCGCGCACCCGCACCCTGCATCTGGTGCTGCTCGCGGCGCCGTTCGTGATCAGCCTCGCGCTGATCGCCCGCACGCCGTTGGCGCTGGCCGGACTGCTGGCGTTGCCGCTGGCGATCCGGGCCAACGCCCCCGTGCGTACGGGCAAGGGCGGGCTGGAACTGATTCCCGCCCTGCGCGATTCCGGGCTGGCACTGCTGGCCTGGTCGGCGCTGAGCGCGCTGGCCGTCGGACTCGGCTAGTCGCCGTCCGGCACTTCAGCGGAGCCCGAGCAGCCGTCTCTGCTAGTCGCCGTCCGGCAATTCAGCGGAGCCCGAGCAGCCGCCTGCTAGTCGCCGTCCGGCAATTCAGCGGAGCCCGAGCAGCCGCTTGCTAGTCGCCGTCCGGTACCAGGATGCCGAGCACCCAGTTGACCAGCGTGATGATCACACCACCCCACAGGGCTGCCCAGAAGCCGTCGACGCGCAGGCCGTAGTCGGTGATCTCGGTGATCTTGGCGGTGAGCCACAGCATCGCCGCGTTCACCAGCAGCAGGAACAGGCCCAGCGTGAGGATCACGAACGGCAGCGACAGAAGTTTCACGATCGGCTTGATCACGGCGTTGACGCCCGTGAACACGAGGGCGACGATGAGCAGGACCAGGGCCTTGCCCCAGTTCCCCCACTCGGACGACCACTCTGGCGGCACGTAGATATCGATGTTGTCGATCCACGCGGCCGCGGCCCAGATGGCAATGGCGTTGATGACCAACCGTATTGCTAGCTGCATACACGCCATGCTATGCCCGGAAACGGACATAGCGGCGAGACTGACACATACCCGACGCGGAACTCAGGCCGCGCGGTCGAGCATTCCGTAGATGTCGGTGCGCAGCGCGGAGGCTCCGTCGCGGCCGCCGAGCAGGTCGGTGGTGGCCGGGTCGGCGGCGCGCAGGATCCCGAGCAGCAGGTAGGCCGTTGAGATCTCGCGCTCCTTGCGGTGGATCGCCTCGCGCAGGGCGAGTTCGAGCGTCTTCTTGGCCGTGCCGGTGAACGGGATGTGCCCCGTGCCGAGCAGCCGGCCGAATACGCCGCGCTTGACCTCCGGTTCGGCGCGGTCCCAGGCTTCGGGGCCGAAGTTCTCGGCAATGCTGGCCTGCACCGCGTCCAGGTCGATGCCGATCGAGCGCAGAGCCTCGGCGTCGTCGGCGCCGAGCGGCGTCACGCTCGCACGTTCGGCGAGAGCGGCGCGCACACCGTCGGCGGTGATGCCGCGCGCGTCGAGCACCGCCCGCAGGCCGGGTTCGGCGTTGGACACCACGCCGAGCAGCACATGCTGCGGCCCGATCTGCTTGGCGCCCAGCTCCTTGGCGTCGTCCTGGGCGCTCACCACCGCCACCCTGGCATCTCGCGTGAATTTCTCGAACATCAGCGGGTCCCGCCCTTCCGATTGTGCTTCTGATGCACCGCTTGCTTGCTCACCTCGAGCGCTTCGGCAATCGCCTGCCACGACCAGCCGTTGGCCCTGGCATTGGCCACCTGGATGGATTCGAGCCGGTCGGCCAGCCTGCGCAGGGCGAGCACCGCGCGCAGACCGACCGCCGGATCGGGATTGCCCGCCGCCGAGGCGAGCGTTGTTGCATCGGTCATGGCGTCAATTTTGATTGACAGATCCGGGTTTTGTCAACAAAAATTGACGACAGACGTCAGCTCAATCGGTAGACGAGCTTGGCGAATTGACCCATGCGCTCCACGTCGACCAGGCGCATCCGATCGGCGAGAATGCGGCGTGGCAGCAGGGGCGCGCCGCCACCGAGAGTCACCGGCGCGATGCCGACAATCACCTCGTCGAGCAGCCCGGCATCGGCGAACTGTCCGGCGAGGTCGCCGCCACCGATGATCCAGATGTCGCGTCCAGCGGCGGCGGCGACCATCTGTTCGTGCACCGCCCCGACCTCACCCGCGACGAAACGCACGTTCGCCCCGGGCAACTCGGGCAGCTCACGGTGGGTGAAAACCCAGGTCGGACGGTCGCCGTAGTTCTCGTACCAGGTCTCGGGCGGATTGTTGGCCGCCATCCACTCGTAGGTCGTCGACCCGAGGCACAGGGCACCGACGCCGAGCAGGAATTCCCCCACATCGCCCGTCGCCGGGTCGGCGTCGGGGACGGCCATCAGCCAGTCCAGCGAATTGTCCCGGTCTGCGATGTAGCCGTCGAGGCTGGTTGCGGTGTAATAGCGGGTCGTCATGGACATCGATCCTGACGGCGAAACCTGACATCCCCGGTCAGGTTTCGCCGACGGGAATCAGCCGTTCCAGCGACCCGTCGCGGCGAATTCGGTGAGGACGGCGGTCGAACTGGTCAGGTCGAGGTTCTGACCGCCGACCCACGCGTCGTCGAAATAGGTGCCCGCGTACCGGTCACCGCCGTCGCACAGCAGAGTGACGATGCTGCCGCTGCGACCCTCGCCCAGCAGCTCGGACACGAGATGAAAAGCGCCCCACAGATTGGTGCCTGTCGAGCCGCCGACGCGACGGCCGAGGACGGTGCTGGCGTGGCGCGCGGTGGCGACCGAGGACGCGTCCGGCACGACGATCATCCGGTCGACCACCTGCCCGACGAAGGACGGCTCGACCCGCGGACGGCCGATTCCCTCGATCCGCGACGGCATTCCGGTCTCGTAGCCCGCGTCACCGGTCTCGTAACCGCCGAAGAACGCCGAATGCTCGGGGTCGACGACGGCCAGGCGCGTCGCGTGCCTGCGGTAGCGGATGTAGCGGCCGATGGTGGCGCTGGTGCCGCCGGTGCCGGCGCCGACCACGATCCACTCCGGCACCGGATGGGTCTCCAGCGCCAGCTGCTCGAAGATGGATTCGGCGATGTTGTTGTTGCCGCGCCAGTCCGTCGCGCGCTCGGCGTGGGTGAACTGGTCCATGAAGTGCCCGCCGGTCTCGGCGGCGAGGCGCTTGGCCTCGGTGTACATCTCCGGTGCCCGCTCGACGAAATGACAACGGCCGCCGTGGGCTTCGATCAGCGCGACCTTCTGCGGCGAGGTGCTCGCAGGCATCACCGCGACGAAATCCAGGCCGAGCAGCTTCGCGAAATAGGCCTCGCTCACCGCCGTCGACCCCGACGACGCCTCGACCACTGTCGTGCCCTCGGTGACCCAGCCGTTGCAGATCGCGTACAGGAACAGCGACCGCGCCAGCCGGTGCTTGAGGCTGCCGGTGATGTGGGTCGACTCGTCCTTGAGGTAGAGCTGCACCGGCCAGTCGGCGGGCAGCGGATACCGCAGCAGATGGGTGTCGGCGGAACGCTGGGAGTCGGCGTCGATCAGCCGGACGGCATTGTCGACCCAGTCACGCGGAGCGCTGCGGTCGAGGTATTTCACGCGGCGGACCCGTCGTCGTCACCCCGCAACCTGGCCCGCAGCTGTGCCTTGTCCTGGCGGCGGCGCGCGTCGACGATGGCGATGTCCTCGTTGACCTTCGTGCGCAGCTTCTTGAACAGAGTCAGCGACAGCGGCATCGCGACGATCAGCGCGAACAGCGCCGCGACGATGATCGGCACCTCGACGCCGATGAGCTTGGCGACACCGACGATCACCGCGGCGATCACCACGACGAGCCCGAGGCGGGCCAGCGTGTAGAGGGCCAGATTGCGGACCAGCCGCTTCCCCGCGCCATTGCCTTGCTGACCAGTTGCTTCACTCACGACAACAGCGTAACCCCGCGCGGCCTGGGCCGATGCGGCCCCGTTCGCGGCTTTTGTCTATTACTTCCCCTTTACCAAAAGTAGGTGGTTCGACTACGTGGGGGTCGCAGTGCGACGATGACGCCATCTGATGAGGGAACTGTCGAGAACGGAGAGGTTAGCTATGACTGCGATCACCGTCGGCGGCCAGGACACTCTGCTGACACCAGGCCAAGTGGCCGCCATGTTCCACGTAGACCCCAAGACCGTCACCCGGTGGGCTCATGCGGGCAGGCTCGGTTCGCTGCGCACGCCGGGCGGACATCGCCGATTCCGCGAGTCCGAGGTTCTGCAGTTGCTCAAATCGCTCACCACCGAGGCAGCACCCCGCTGACCGGACCGGCCGACGCGAGTCCACTGCGGGCTCGCGTTTGCCGGAAATTTCCCTTCCGTTGCGGATGTGCACACGGCGCGGACACGGCTACCCTCGATAGCAGGAGGTGAGCGACGTGACGTACCTGTTGGCCCTCATCGCAATCGCGGCCGTCGCGGTGTTGTGCTGGAAGGCGTTCGGACCCCAGAAGCCCGGCCCATCTCCGCGCAGACCGATCCTCGGCCCCGACGACGATCCGGAATTCCTGTGGCGGCTCGGCAAGCAGCACCGCGACGACTCCGGCCCGTCCGAGCCGTAACGCTCGCGCGCGTGAGCTTACCCACATACCCCCGATGCACCGCGAAAAACCCGGGTAGATAACGTATTCCGGTGATCGATGTGCAGCAGAGTTCCATTCCGACCACCTGGCGCGCGGCCGACGGCAGCGCCGTGACGTTCACCGAGGCCAGGTCGGCGTGGACTCGCGCGGCACACGAGGTGCTCGCCGACACCGCGACCAGGTTCAACAACTTCATCGTCAACACCGAGTTGGCCGAGCTGGTCCAGGAGGAATCCGGGATCCGCACGCAGGTGAAGTGGCAGCACTGGCTGCCGGTCGTGCTGGACAAGGTCGCCGAGCACTGTCACAAGAACAACGAACCGCCGCTGAGCGCGCTGTGCGTGCGCAAGAACCAGACGGTGGGCACCGGCTACCGCTACATCCTCGAACTCGCGGGCCTGCCCATCCCCGACGACCTGGAAATGCACGCCGCCGCCGCCCGCTGGCAGTGCTACCAGCACTACGCCACCGACCTCCCCGCCGACGGCGGCCTCCCCACCCTCCCCCCCAAGGTCGCGGCCCTGCGCCACCAGACCACCCAGGACCTCGCCACCGCCGAAGCAGCCGAAGCCGCAACCAAGCCCAAGCGCACCTCGGCCTCCTCCCGCAGCGTGACCGTCCCCAAGCCGGAACCGGTCCGCAAGCCGGTCTGCCTCAACTGCCACGTAGAACTCCCGGCCAACAAGATCTGCTACTACTGCTGATCCCGATCACCCGCTCCCCGAGCACCGGGCCTTTGTCGTGGTCAGATGCGATCAGGCGGCCGTTGACTCGCTCCTGACTCGATAGACGACTTCGGTGCCCCGCTCCCTCGGCGTCCAGCCCCGACGCAATGCTCGGTGAATGGCCCCCGCGACCACGCGTGGAGTGATGATCGTGCCGTGATCCATCCAGGTGACCATGCGTTGTCCATGTCCCTCGGCGACCTCGACGACAATCGCCAAACCGGGCTCGTCATCGGGCGAGACGACCCACCGATAGCGTTCGCCGTCCAGATTCAGAATTCGTGTTCCCCGCCGCGCAATTCCCATGCGCCCACTGAACACGCCTCGACCACGGATCCTCAACAGATTTTCGAGTCCTGCTCAGGACGACTCCGCGCGGGCGAGTGCCTCAGCCTCCATCGCGGCGATGAAGTCGGTGACGTCCGAACCGTAGATGCCCCAGCTGTTCACGCCGCCGAGCTCGACGAGGCGCAGTGCGCCGTCGGGACCGACGCCGACGTCGACAGTGAGCATGGTGGAGCCCTGCGCGAGCATGCGCGCCGCCACGGTCTCCGCGAAGGTGCGTACATGGTCGGGCACGGGGAGGTATGGCTCGAGCGGATACGAGCTTCCGCAGAAGAAACGCCCGTTCCGGCAGAAGCAGCGGTACTCGTGCTCGAAGGTCATGACCTCGGACACGACGACGAGCTCGTCTCGGTGCTCGACATAGGACTGGACCAAGCGATCCAGCTCCGCGACCGCATGCACACCCGCGGGGAAGAGCTTGTAGTTCGTGTCGCTCCGAACGAAGACCTGCTCACTGCCGAACATGCGCCGCAACGGCAGACCGGGAATCGCCGAGAACGGCACGAACACGGCGGTGCGCCCGAGCAGGTCGTACACGTGCCGGTAGTACGACGAGCAGCGCAACGTCCTGTAGTCGTCGAACACCGCTTCACCCAGCCGCGGCTCGCGTCGCAACCGCGTCATCGTCGGCATGGTCCCGTATCCGACGACCGCGCGCCCCTCCTCGACATCCGGCCAGCGCCCCATCATCACGTCATACGGCTCGACGATCAGAGCATCATCGAGCGCGGCCGCGACAATGGCCGAGCCAGGGAATTCCTCGTGCAGATCGATGAGCCACCGCGGTCGCATCGCCCGATGCTACGTGCGCGACTACAAGATTCGCCGGTTCAGTTCAGCCCGGCGTAGCTGTGCAGACCCGAGATCACCATGTTGATGATGAACAAGTTGAAGAGCATGGCGACGAAGCCGGCGATGTTGATCCAGGCGGCCTTGGTGTCGCGCCAGCCGGAGGTGGCTCGGGCGTGGAGGTACGCCGCGTAGAGGACCCAGGCGATGAAGGAGCAGGTTTCCTTGGGGTCCCAGCCCCAGAAGCGGCCCCAGGCGGCTTCGGCCCAGATGGCGCCGAGGATGACGCCCGCGCCGAAGAGGGGGAAGCCGATGATGGTGGTTTTGTAGGCGAGCTGGTCGAGGGTGCGGGCGTCGGGGAGACGGCGGGCGATGGTGCCGAAGATGGTGTTCGACTCTTCGCCCGCGGGCTGGCGCATGCGGTACAGGTACAGCAGGCTGGCCACGCCGGAGACCAGGAAGACGCCGCTGCCGATGCTGACGATGGTGACGTGGATGGGCAGCCAGAACGAGCGCAGCGCCGGGACGACGGGCGCGGCGTCGGCGTAGAGGACCGTGCCTGCCAGGAACATCAGGATCAGCACCGGGACCAGAAGGAAAACCCACATCGACCGGTAGCGCTGGTCGCGCAGGAAGTACAGGCCGATCACCACGGCGGCCGCGGTGGCCATGGTGGTGAACTCGTACATGTTGCCCAGCGGGAAGCGATGGGTGGCGAATCCGCGCAGCACGATCGAGCCGACGTGCAGCACCGCGCCGACCAGCAGCACCGCGAACGCCATGTTGCCGAGGCGCTCGGCGGTCGGCTTCGCTACCGGCGTCTCGATGCGGCCGGGCAGCGACGGGTCGGCGGGCGCGCCCGCGGTGACCAGTTCGCGCGCCGCGACCTGCTTGGCCCGCGCCGAGGCGTACTGCACGAGCAGCAGCACCGTCGCCAGGGCATAGACCGCCATGGCCGACATGAAGGCGAAGTCGCTGTAGCGCGACAGCGTTTCGTCGATCGGCATCAGTTCTCCGTTTCCGCGTCCAGTACCCGCGCGCGCAGCCGGTCGAATTCGCCGCCCCAGCCCGCCTGATCGCTTCTGGCCAGACCGCCCATCTCTACTACGGTCCGTCGTTGGTCCACGGTACCCGCCGCGGCCTCGGCCGGGTACGCCCGGATCCAGATCCGGCGGCGTTTCACCAGCAGCGACACCAGCAGACCGGCCATCATCGTCAGCGCGCTCACCAGCACCCACTGCTGCGCCGGATCGTGCGAGACCTGCAGGTTCACGAACTCCTGCGCGCCGTCGAAGGTGACCTTCGCGCCGCTGGGCAGCGTGGTCGACTCGCCGGGACGCAGGTTGACCCGCGCTTCCTTGGTGAGGCGACCCTGTTTGATCATCTCCGGGTCCAGCGAGAACAGCGACTGCGAGCGGCCGGTGTCGAGGCCGGTGTTGCCGCGGTAGATGTCGACCGCGACGGCCGGATCGTCCATCGTCGGGAACGACGAGGTGAGCAGGCTGCCGTGGAACATCGCCGTCGGCGCGAACAGGCCCTCGATGGCGATCTGGTTCTGCCGGCGTTCCTCGTCGGTGGCGTACATGCCGCCGGGCGGGTCGATCCGCAGCACACCGCTGGACAGGAACGTCTGGGCGTCGTCGGGCCGCCACTGGATGGTCTCGGTGCGGGTCTGCCCGTTCGGGAAGGTGACGGTGAACGTCGGCGCGAACCCGTGACCTTGCAGGTAGACACGGTCACCGGCGACACGCAGCGGATGGTTCACCCGCAGCTCGGTGCTGCGCCAGGTATCGGTGCTCAGGTCCTGGCCCGCCTGGTACTCGATGTTCGAGCGGAACATCTCGGCCTGGCCGGTGGGCAGGTAGTCGGCCTTGAAATCCTTCACCTTGATGCACAGCGGCGTCATGCCGGTGCCGTCGTTGGTATTGCCCGCGCGGAAGGAGTCGAACACCGCGGGCGAGGTGGTGCAGAAGCCGGGGCCGTTGTTGGCGATCACGATGACATTGCCCTCGTAGCCGAACAGCTTGCCCAGCGCGATCGCGACCAGCAGCCCCACCAGCGACAGGTGGAACACCAGATTGCCGAACTCGCGCAGGTAGCCCTTCTCCGCGGACAGCGTCACCTCGCCGTCGCGCTTGCCCGGCCGCACCTCGACGCGCCAGCCGCGCAGCTGTCCGCGCGCCTGCTCGACAACGTCCCCGGCGTCGCGGTCGACGGTCTCGCTGAAGTGGTGCGGCAGCCTGCCGAGATTGCGCGGCGCGGCCACCGGCGGGGTGCGCAGTGCCTTGTAGTGGTCCCAGCAGCGCGGCAGGATGCAGCCGACCAGCGAGATGAACAGCAGCACGTAGATGGCGGTGAACCAGAAGCTGCCGAACACGTCGAACAGTTCGAACCGGTCCATCCACGGACCGAGGGTCGGGCGGTCGGCGATGTACTGGTCGACCTTCTGCGCGTTCAGGCTGCGCTGCGGCAGCAGGGCGCCGGGAATGGCCGCCAGCGCCAGCAGGAACAGCAGCACCAGGGCGGTGCGCATGCTGGTGAGGCCGCGCCAGGTGTTGCGGACCAGGGCCCAGGCACGGCCCGGCAGCGACTGCCGGACGGGCGGGGTGGGGGTGGTCGGAGGAGTCAGTGTGTCAGTCATCAGATCGGGAGAGTCACCTCGGAGACGAACCCGTCACGCACCCAGCCGACGAACTGATCCCATGCCCCCGTGACCAGCGCGACGCCGACGGCGACGAGCAGAACACCCCCGATTACCTGAATGGTGCGCGAATTGCGCCGCAACCAGCCGACCCCGCGCAACGCACCGGCCGACCCGAACGCCAGCACGACGAACGGCAGCCCGAGCCCGAGGCAATACGCCACGATCAGCACGACACCGCGCGCCGCCGTCGTGCCCTCGGTACCGGCCGACACCGCCATCACACCGGACAGCGTCGGGCCGAGACACGGCGTCCAGCCCAGCGCGAACACCCCGCCGAGCAGAGGCGCGCCGACGATGCTGGTGAACCTGCGCGGCTCCATCCTGGTGTCACGCTGCAACGCGGGCACCAGGCCGATGAACACCAGACCCATCAGGATCGTCACCACACCGCCGATGCGCTGCAGCAGTTCCCGGTTGACGTTGAGGGTCTGGATCACGCCGAACACGGTGGCCGTGGCCAGCACGAACACCACCGTGAACCCGGCGACGAACAGTCCGGCGGCACCGGCGACGCGCATCTTCGCGCTGCGGCGCTGCGCGGTCAGGACACCTGCCTGCGCGGCCGTGGCCGGTGGCGCCTCGGCACCGACCAGCCCGGCCAGATACGACAGATACCCCGGCACCAACGGCACGACACATGGTGAAGCGAACGACACCAGGCCCGCGAGCAGACAGGCACCCAGCGCCAACAGCAACGGACCCGATGCCGCCGTCTGCTGGAAGGAATCCCCGACTGCGGCGAGCACCATCACTCGGTGCTGTCCTCGTCACGCTGTTCGTCGCGGGGCAACGACAGGGTGCGCTCGGTCTCGGCCGGCTCGGCCGGACCGAAATCGAACAGGCCCGCACCGGCCACGCTGCGCGGGACGGTCGCGATGCCCGCCCAGCGATCGTCGACGGTCCACCCCGCTCCCATGCGGCGGGCACCCTGGCGGGGGCGGCACGCGGTCAGATTTCCGGGACGACGACGGCTCACTGCTTCTCCTCGGCGGCGATGCGCTCGACCACGGGCTGCAGATCTTCTGCCAATAGCGAGCGAAGGAAGACCGCGGCGACCCGGTGCTGACGATCCAGGATCAACGTGGTCGGAATGACACTGGTGGGAAAGTTTCCGCCGAGAGCGAGCAAGGTTCGCATCGACGGGTCGTAGATGGACGGGTATTCGATCTTGTTGTCCACTACGAAATCCTGGGCTTTGTCGCGCTGGTGGTCGCGGACGTTGATGCCCAGGAACGCGACGCCCTTGTCTTTGGTCGCCGCGTAGACCTTTTCGAGTGCGGGCGACTCGGCGCGGCACGGGCCACACCACTGTCCCCACAGGTTCACGACCACGATCTGGTTCGGGAAATCCTCGACCGAGACGGTCCTTCCCTCGTTCATCAGATCGGGCCCCGAGAGCGTGCCGATCGTCCCGCGCGCGGCGGGCGGATCGTAATAGATATCGGTTTTACCACCGGGTGAGACGAATTCGAAGGTGCCGCCACCGGTCGCCACCGCATCGGTACCTGTCGAACAGCCCGCGGCCGCGACGATCACCAGCAGCGCGGACAGGACGGCAGTGATCGCCCGCAGCGGATGGCTGCGGACGGAGACCGACGTGGTGGAGCGTGTCATGCGCCGTGAACCGAAGGGTCGGAGGCGCCCGCTGGTTCGGAGTACACGATGTCGACCAGGGTATCGCCGTGGTAGACCAGCGAGGTCAGCGAGGCGAGCGAGCACTGCCGGTTGCGCGGGTCGTGCCAGAGCCGCTGGCCCTGCAGGAACCGGCGCAGCGTCCACACGGGCAGCTGATGCGAGACCAGGACCACCTCGTGACCGGCGCCCTCGACGCGGGCCTTGTTGACCGCGGCCAGCATGCGATGCGCGATCTGCAGGTACGGCTCGCCCCACGAGGGGGTGAACGGGTCGCGCAGCTTCCACCAGTGCCGCGGCTTGCGCAGCGCGCCGTCGCCGACGGACACGCGCAGGCCCTCGAAGGTGTTGCCCGCTTCGATCAGGTTCTCGTCGGTGCGCACGATCACGTCATGGGCGGCGGCGATCGGGGCCGCGGTTTCCTGGGCGCGCTGCAACGGGGAGGCGATCACCAGCGAGATGTCGTGGTCGGCCAGCGAGCGGGCGACGGCGCCTGCCTGCGAGCGGCCTGCCACCGAGAGGCTGAAACCGGGCAGGCGGCCGTAGAGGATGCCGTTCGGGTTGTGCACCTCGCCGTGGCGGAGCACATGCACGATGGTTTCGACGGTCGACGGGTCGTCGTCGAGGCCGGGCGGCGCGGCGGCGGGCGCGGGATGGGGCGCCTCGTCACCGTCGACCGGGGTGGCGAATTCTGCGTCGGGCTGGTCGGAGCTCACGCTGGGGATCCTTCGGGGGTTGCGGCCGCGGCCGCGAGGGCGGCGGCGGGCAGAGCGGCGGCGATACGGTCGAACGCGTCCTCGTCGAGCGCCGCGGAGACGAACCAGGCCTCGAACGCGCTCGGCGGCGCGTACACGCCCGCGTCGAGCAGGGCATGGAAGAAAGCTGGGTAACGCCAGGTCTGGCTCGCCTTGGCGGCGGCATAGTCGGTCACCGGGCGGTCGGCGAAGAACACGCTCACCATATTGCCTGCGAACTGGACCTGATGCTCGACACCGGCCTCTGTCAGGGCTTTCGCGAACAGCGAGCCGAGCCGATCGGCATTGCGGTCCAGTGCCGCGTACACCTCGGCGTCGGCGGCGCGCAGCGTAGCCAGGCCTGCCGCGACGGCGACGGGGTTACCGGAGAGGGTGCCCGCCTGATAGACCGGGCCGAGCGGGGCGAGGTTGTTCATGATCTCGGCGCGACCGCCGAACGCGGCGGCGGGCAGGCCACCGCTCATCACCTTGCCGAAGGTGTAGAGGTCACCGGCGACGCCTTCGCGGCCGTACCAACCCGACGCGCTGACCCGGAAACCGGTCATCACTTCGTCCATGATCAGCAGCGCGCCGTTGTCGTGCGCCAGCGTGCGCAGGCCCTCGTTGAAACCGGGCAGCGGCGCGACCGCGCCCATGTTGCCCGCGGCGGCCTCGGTGATGACGCACGCGATCTGGCCGCGGTTGGCCTCGAACGCGGCGGCGACGGCGGCGAGGTCGTTGTAGGGCAGCACGATGGTGTCGGCGGCCTGCGCGCCGGTGACGCCGGGCGACGTGGGCAGACCCAGCGTCGCGACGCCGGAGCCCGCGTCGGCCAGCAGCGCGTCGACGTGGCCGTGGTAGCAGCCGGCGAACTTGATGATCTTGGTCCGGCCGGTGAAGCCGCGGGCCAGCCGCACGGCGCTCATCGTCGCCTCGGTGCCGGAGTTGACCAGGCGGACCCGCTCGACCGGTTCGACCCGCGCGGCGATCGCCTCGGCCAGCTCGATCTCGGCCTCGGTCGGCGCGCCGAACGACAGCCCGCCCGTCGCTGCCCGCTGCACCGCCTCGACGACCGCGGGATGCGCGTGACCCAGGATCATCGGGCCCCACGAACAGACCAGATCGACGTAGTCGTTGCCGTCTGCGTCGACGAGGGTGTAGCCGTTGGCCGACGCGATGAACCGGGGGGTTCCGCCGACCGAGTTGAACGCACGGACCGGGGAATTGACACCACCCGGGATCACCGAAGCAGCCCGCTCGAAGAGCTGGGCGGAAACCGGCACCGATGACCTGGTCGCGCGCGGAGAAGAACTCACGGATTCCAGTCTCTCAGCTCGCCTCGGCGCGCCGGACGACAGGGTGGAGCACAGTGACCCAGACCGCAGCGACCCACCGGCGACACGCCCGACACGCCGCCCCCAGACGCTGATGATTTCGATCAAGGCGCGTTGGCCTGCGGCTACGCTGCGGGCTGCTCAGGCACTGAGCGGTTCGACATCAGCGACAGCGGAAGGGTATTTCATGCGTTTCGGCGTCACCAGCACTGCCCTCGGTACAGGGTTCGTCGCGGCCGCGGTGGTCTTCGGAGCGGGCTCGGCCGCCGCCTTCGCGCCGCAGGCCCAGCCGGATCGGATCGGTGCCCAGTTCAGCCACGACGAGACCGTCGCGCTCGGCGCGGGTCCGATTCCGGCGCTGATCGCGATGTTCGTGCCCGCCAACCGGATCGGCGCGGGCCTGCACGCCGACACGAATCTCCACCGCGACGCCGACGGCGGCATCCGCGCCACCCTGCGTCAGGTGGTGACGGAGGCGGCGAGCCATCCCGACGGCACCGTCACCGTGTACCTGAACGCGCCGGGCACGCGCGGCGGGCGCGTCGTCGACGTCTACCAGCACTGGAATTAGGTGTACATGCAGGGAACTTCGGCCGAGATCGTGTGCAGCTGGCACATGATGCCGTTGTAGATACCGCTCGAGCCGGTCTCCGGGGCGAAGCCACCAGCGGCCGGCTCGGCAACCATGGGGGTCAGGGGCAGGCCGGCGGCCTGGGCGGGTGCCGCCGCCAGGGCGATCGCCGCCACGGCCGCGGCCGCGGTACAGAATCCTGCGGTGAGCTTGGTCATCGGTGTTCCTCCGTGCACTGCCCGCTGCGCGAGCGTCGAGATCCGCGCCGAACCCCAACGCGCACATCGAAATTCGGCCTCGCTCAGTGCATCGTTTCGGTAACGCGCGGCGCTACATATCCGGCCACGAGTCTGGCGACGGCATCGATGACGAGAACGCCGGCGAGGATCACCAGACCGGTGGCCAGGATCAGCAGCGGTGGCGCGTAGCGGACCGCCTCGAACGCGGGATGATCGTCGGCGGTGATGTATTCGGTCGTGCGCCGGGCATGGCTCCAGCTGTACGCCGCGCAGGCCAGGCAGAGCACGGCCAGGCCGAGCTCGAACAGCGCGGCGGCGATCCAGCGTCTCATCCTTGCGATCCTGCCAGGGCAGCGCCCAATGCGGAGCGCAGGCCGGTGTGGTCGATCGCCCACGCCTGCACGACCCGGCCGTCGACCAGGCGCAAGCCGATACCGCGGCGACGGCGCGGGACGCCGCTGAGCGCACCGAGCGGGTTGGCCTGCGCGGCGTCGTCGTCCTCGGCGGGGAGCACGGCAGCGACCTCGGCCAGCGACAGCGATTCGACACCCTGGTGCAGCGTGGAACCGGTCAGTTCGACCCGGCCATGGGTGCGTCCCGCGATCACCTGGAGGACGGTGAAACCGCCGATCGCGACGGCGCAGAAACCCAGGGCGAACCAGTGCGGGGTCGCGCCCGCGAGCCATTCCACCAGCAGGATGACAGCGCAGAGCAACGGACCGTAGGCGACCGCGCGCCATCGCGCGCCGGGCTCGGAGAACAACACCATGGGGGTACTGCGACGAGGGATCAGCTGACCAGGCTCGGCAACAGGACGAGAGCGATGGTGACGACGGCGAGCAGAACCATCAATCCGATGACCAGCAGATCGCGTCGCAGGCTGTGTGGCTGCTCGATCACCACGCGCATCATTGCCTCCGCTCCGCCGGTTCCCTACCGGCTATGTCACAGTGAGTACCCCAAATCACTGTGACCATGCTCACCATACACTGCGGCGATCCGGCGCCCGAGACGACGGGGGTCTACCTCGCGTTCACCGGCGGTTCAGCTGGAAGTACTTGGTGGAGTCCGGCCGGTAACTCAGATACGCGGCACCGACCGCGAGTACGCCCTGCACGATCGCGGTGCCACCGGCGATCATCGTGGCCACCGAGGTGTCGCCGGTGAAGGCGAACATCGTGGCGACAGCGCCGAGGCCGAGCCAGACCGCGACGACCGTGAGCACCGTGCGCGCCCACGACTTACCGCGGGCGAGCTGCTGGGCGATCAGCACGGTCACCCCGGCCAGCACGAGCCCGACGATCGCGGTCAGCACGAAGGCGACCAGCACCATCACATCGACGGTCGAAGCCGGGAAGTTCGGGTCCGACTTGTGCATCTCGTCGAGAAACTGCTTGCTCAGCTCGTCGCGCTGCCCGGTCATGGTGGCGATCCCGGCACCGGTGTACACGACACCGAGCCCGGCGACGGCCCACCACAGCTGGCGTGCGGTGCCGACGTCCTCGGGTATCGGGCGGGTTTCGGGTTTGTGCGGTGGAACGATCACGACAGCCAGTGTGCAGCCTCGGTCGCCCAGTAGGTGAGCACGATGTCCGCGCCCGCCCGCCGGATGCCGATCAGCGACTCCAGGACCGATGCCCTGCGGTCGATCCAGCCGCGCTCGGCGGCGGCGGTGATCATCGCGTACTCGCCGGAGATCTGGTACGCGGCCACCGGGACCGTCGAGCGGTCGGCGACGTCGCGCAGGATGTCGAGGTAGGACATCGCCGGCTTCACCATCACGATGTCGGCGCCCTCGGCGAGGTCGAGATCGAGTTCGCGCAGCGATTCGCGGCGGTTGGCCGGATCCTGCTGGTAGGTGCGGCGATCGCCTTCCAGCGACGAGCCGACGGCCTCGCGGAACGGGCCGTAGAAAGCGGAGGCGTACTTGGCCGCGTAGGCCAGGATGGCGGTGTCGGTGCGCCCGACCGCGTCCAGTCCGCGCCGGATCGCGCCGACCTGGCCGTCCATCATGCCGCTGGTGCCGAGCAGATCGGCGCCTGCCTCGGCCTGGGCCAGCGCCATCTCCACGTAGCGGTGCAGGGTGGCGTCGTTGTCGACCGCGCCGTCGGTGCCGACGACACCGCAGTGGCCGTGATCGGTGAACTCGTCCAGGCAGGTGTCGGCCATGACGACGGTCGCGTCGCCGACCTCCTGTGACAGCGCGCGCAGGCCGCGGTTGAGGATGCCGTTGGGGTCGCTGGCCTGGCTGCCGGTGGCGTCCTTGTCTTCGGGACGCGGCACGCCGAACAGCATCAGGCCGCCGACACCGGCGGTCACCGCTTCGACGGACGCCTTGCGCAGCGAGTCGAGCGAGTGCTGATACACGCCGGGCATCGAGCTGATCTCACGCGGTTCGTCGATCCCGTCGGCGACGAACATCGGCAGCACCAGCTGACGCGGCTCGAGCGTGGTTTCGGCGACGAGCCGACGCATAGCGGGAGTCCTGCGCAACCGCCGCGGGCGGTCGAAAGCGGTCATAGACCGGAGAATACGCCTGCGCGCGCGGCCTCGCGTCGGCGCCTACGCGGCCTCGCCGGCACGGGCCACCTCGCCCAAGATCGACTCGAACGTGGCAAACACCGGGAGTGGACCGGCCGAGCTCCACGTCTGGTTGGTGAGCAGGATGCCGGTCACCGCACCGTCGTTGGACCACGTCGAGCCGAGGCCGCCGGACCAACCGTACGAGCCCGCGCGCGGGCCGTCCGGCAGGTCGCTGAGCTGGACACCGACCCCGTAGCCCCAGCCCGCGCTGGCGTCCGGGTTCGGCCCGCCGCGGGCGAGTTGTTCGGCGGTGAGGTGGTCGCGCGTCATCGCGGCCACAGCCGCTTCGGACAGGATCCGGGTGCCGTCGAGTTCGCCGCCGTCGCGCAACATGCGGGCGAACCGGTGATAGTCGGCGAGCGTGGAGACGAGTCCGTCGCCGCCGCCCTCGAACGCGGGTGGTGTGCTCCACTGTCCGTCGACCGGGTCGAAGACGATGCGCGTGCCGTCCCGGTCGGCGTAGTGCGGCCCGAAGCGGTCGATGGTCGCCGCCGGAACGGAGAAGCCGGTGTCGACCATGCCGAGTGGGCCGAAGACGCGCTCGGCCAGGAACTCCGAGAGCGACTTGCCCGCGGCCCTGGCGACCAGGAAGCCCAGGATCGGCGCGCCGACGTGATAGAGCCAGCGCTCCCCCGGCTGGTACTGCAGCGGCAGCGTGCCGAGCCGTTCGAGCCAGGTGTCCGGCGCAGGCATCTGCGCGGGCGTCGGCGGGCCCCAGCCGAGGCCGAGCTCGCTCCAGGCGGCGTCGAGCGGCTTGGGCGCGAAGTCGGCGAAATCCATGCCCCAGCCGAGCCGGAAGGTGAGCAGGTCGTCGACGGTGATCGGGCGCCGCGACGCGACGGTATCGGTGATCTCGGCGGCCGGATGCGCCAGCACGCGACGGCCCGCGAGTTCGGGCAGCAGACGATCGACGGGCTCGGCGGGGTCGAGCACGCCGTCGTCGATCAGGATCGAGGCCGCGGCGGCGGTGACCGGTTTGGTCATCGAGGAGATGCGGAAGATGGTGTCGGTGCGCACGGGCGCGGCACGCGAAAGGTCCAGATGACCTGCCGCGCCGGTCGATACCTGGTCGCCGGTCGCGACGAGCCAGGCCAGGCCGAGCAGTTCATCGGCCTCGACATGGGCGTCGAGGCGCTTGCCGATCTCGTCCACCGTCATCGCGTCTCCTCCCGTGACATCCGCGGCCCACTAGACCACACGGGTCCGACAGCCGCCCGGCGACGAGCCGCGGTGAACCTGTGGATAAACTCGAATCCCACTGGAGCTCAATGGCTTCCGCGCGAGATCGACGAAACTTGTCGGACCCCCTCGCTACAATCGAAAGCGTGTTCGAGGGTTCCCGACGATCGGGGGCGGGACCCATTCGCGACGGGAGGACGCCATGAACGCCATTGCCGCATCGAAGTCCACGTTCATCACCGCGCCGTATGTGCCGCTGGAGAAGAAGCGGCTGCCCGCGGGCAGGCCGCGTCGCTGGTACGTGGCGCACAACCGCAGGCTCAAGGCCATGCGATTGACGATCGCGCTCCTGGATTCCGGGGTGTATCTGCCGAACCAGGCCACCAACGAGACGATCCGGCGCACCGCCGACCAGATCGAACTACGCCCACCGTCCGACGCCACCTGCCGGCTGGTGCGCACGCTGCTGCGCTACAGCCGATGACGCGGATACGCCGAAGGCCCGCCACGGTGGGCGGGCCTTCGGGGTGTCTGCGCGGACTAGCGGCTGCTGCTGCGGCGGCTCTTCTTCCGCGGCGGTGGCAGCAGGCCCTCCGCGCGCAGGCGCGAGGCGTGCTCGGCCAGCGCCTCCACCAGCGGACCCACCTGCGCGGTCTCGGGCTGCACGTCCACGCGCAGACCGAACTCGATCGCGGTCTCGGCCGTCTTCGGGCCGATGCAGGCCACGATGGTGCGCGCGTGCGGCTTGCCCGCGATGCCGACCAGGTTGCGGACCGTGGAGGACGAGGTGAACAGGACCGCGTCGAAGCCGCCGGTCTTGATCATCTCGCGGGTCTCCGCGGGCGGCGGCGAAGCGCGTACGGTGCGGTAGGCGGTGACGTCGTCGATCTCCCAGCCGCGCTCACGCAGGCCCTCGGCGAGGGTCTCGGTGGCGATGTCGGCGCGCGGCAGCAGCACCCGGTTGACCGGGTCGAACACGTCGTCGTAGGGCGGGAAGTCGGCGAGCAGGCCCTCGGAGGACTGCTCCCCGCTCGGCACCAGCTCGGGGTTGATGCCGAACGAGCGCACCTTCTCCGCGGTGGCCTCGCCGACACAGGCGATCTTCACACCGGAGAACGCCCGCGCGTCGAGGCCGAACTCGGCGAACTTCTCCCACACCGCGCGCACCGCGTTGGTGGAGGTGAACACCACCCACTGGTAGCGGCCGTCGACCAGGCCCTTCACCGCGCGCTCCATCTGCGCGGGGCTGCGCGGCGGCTCGACAGCGATGGTCGGCACCTCCATCGGGATGGCGCCGTGGGTGACCAGCCGCTCGCTCATCTCGCCGGCCTGGTCCTTGGTGCGCGGCACCAGCACGGTCCAGCCGTAGAGAGCACGCGACTCCCACCACGACATCTTCGAGCGCTTGTCCACTTCCTTGCCGACCGTGACGACCAGCGGGCCGACCAGCTCGGAGGCGGCGTTGTTCAGGGTGGCCAGCGTCGCCTCGATGGTGCGCTGCTGACGGGTGGTGCCACGCACGGTCACCGCGACCGGAGTCTGCGGGGCAAGGCCGTGTTCGACCAGCGCGCTCGCGGTCTCGGCGAGGTGCCCAGAGGTGGCGCTCAGCACCAGCGGTCCGGGGGCTGCGGCCAGCGCGGCCCAGTCGACCTCGCCGCGCACGTCCGCCTCGGTGTGCCCGGAGCCGAGGGCGATACCCGCGTAGCTGGGCACCGCGGAGCCGTTCGGCAGGCCGGGCAGCACCTCGAACACCATGTGCGAGCGGGTGACGGCGTTGACCTCGTTGATCACCGAATCGGTGGTCAGCGGATCGCCTGCGACGACGCGCACCACATCGTGTCCGCCGCGGGCCTCGGCGATCAGCGTCTTGGCCACCTCGGCGGGCTCGCCGAGGGCCGGACGCACGTCCACCGGACGCTCGCCGTCCTCGCCCGCCTCGACGGCGATGCCGATCAGCGCGAGCACGCCCTTGTCGACATCGGGGTCGGTGAACGCCAGCGTCGCCCGCTCGAGCACCTCACGGGCGCGCACGGTCAGCAGGGCCGGGTCGCCGGGGCCGGATCCGACGAAAAGGATCCGCCCTGGTTGCTTCTTGGTGCCTCGGCTGCTCATCGGTTGTTCTCCATCGGGCTGGAATTGGTGAAGTCTGGGGCGGGGGTGTTCACCGCCTGTGTGGGGGAACCGACCTCCGGTTCCGGCTCGTCCGCGACGCTCAGCAAAGCGCGAGCGCCCAGATCCAGCAGATCGCGCGCGAGTGCGCGACCGAGCTCCTCGGCGTCGCGCGGCGCGCCGACGATCGAGGCGCGCAGGACGTCGGAGCCGTCGATCGCGGCGGCACAGGCCCGCAGCGACAGCTCCTCGAAGATGCGGCCGTCCTCGTCGATCGACTCGACGACCTCGGCGATGGCGCCGATCGGCGCGGTGCAGCCCGCCTCGAGCTCACCGAGCAGCGAACGCTCGGCCAGCACGGCGGCCCTGGTCGGCGCGTCGTCCAGACCTGCGAGGATCTCGATCAGCTGCGGGTCGTCGCTGCGGCATTCCACCGCGAGGGCGCCCTGCGAGGGAGCGGGCAGCATCTGCACCGGCTCGAGCGATTCGGTGATCGCGTCGGTCCGCCCGATTCTGGACAGACCGGCGCGGGCGATGACGATCGCGTCGAGTTCGCCCTCGCTCACCTTGCGCAACCGCGAGTCGATATTGCCGCGCAGCGGGACGATGTCGAGGCCGAGGCCGAGGGCACGCAGCTGGGCGGCGCGCCGCGGCGCCGAGGTGCCGACCTTCGCGCCGGCGGGCAGTTCACCGAGGACCAGTCCGTCGCGGGCGACCAGCGCGTCGCGCGGGTCTTCCCTGGGCGGGATGGCGGCGATGGTGAAGCGCGGGTCCTGCGCGGTGGGGAGGTCCTTGTAGGAGTGCACCGCGATGTCGATGCCGCCCGCGGCGAGCTCGTCGCGCAGCGCCGAGGTGAACACGCCGACGCCGATCTTCTGGACCGGATCCGACGACAGATCACCGGGCGTCTTGATCACGACCAGTTCGGCCGGCTGACCCGCCGCGATCAGCGCATCACGGATGGTGCCCGCCTGTGTCAGCGCGAGCAGGCTGCCGCGCGTGCCGATCCGCCACGGCGCACTGCTGCTGCCTGCGGTCACGGTGTCCTCTTCCTGCACTGTCGTGATCATGAGTCCTGCCCATCGCCGAGGTGTCCTGCGGTGAAGTCGTCGGCCAGCGCGGACTCGCCCGCAGCGACCTCCATGGGAGCGGCAACCGCTTGCACCGCACCGGGTTTCAGTTCGAACAGCTCACGCAACGCCTCGGCGTAGCTGTCGCCACCCGGCGTCGATGCCAGCTGCTTGACGCGCACCGTCGGCGCGTGCAGCAGCTTGTCGACGACGCGGCGCACGGTGCGCGCCACCTCGTCGCGAGCCGGATCGGCCAAGTCGGGTAGCCGCGAATCCAGGCGGAGCAGTTCGGCTTCCACCACTTCGGCGGCGCGCTGACGCAGTGCGGCCACCGTCGGGGTGACCTCCGCCATGCGTTGCCCGGCAAGATATTTCGCGAGTTCGTCGGCGACGATCTGTCGCGCGGCCGCGGTGTCGTCGGCCGCGGCGCCCGCGGCCGGATCGCGCTGCAGCGATTCGATGTCGATGACGGCGACACCGGGCAGACCCGCCACGGCGTGCTCTACGTCGCGGGGCAGACCGAGGTCGCAGAAGACCAGCGGATGTTCGGCGGCGTCGGTGCGGGCCCGGTCCGCGAGCGCGCGGTGGGTGTCGGCCAATGTCACGACCGCGCCGACCGCGCCGGTACAGGTGATGACGACGTCCGCGGCCGCCATCGCCTCGGTGAGGCGCGCCATCTCGACGGCCTCGGCATCGACGCCGTGCATGCTGCGACCGGTCTCGGCGAGGCGCTGGGCGCGGTCGAGCGTGCGGTTGACAACGAGGATCCGGCCGATCCCGGCCCGCGACAGATGCGCGACGGCCAGCCCGCCCATCGCACCGGCGCCGAGCACCACCGCGGTGCGGCCCGCGAGTTCGCCGACGACGCCGCGCGCCCGGTCCAGCGCCACCGACACCACCGAGGCGCCCGCCCGGTCGATCCCGGTCTCCGAGTGCACCCGCTTGCCGACCCGCAGCGCGTGCTGGGCCAGCTCGTGCAGGGTGCGCCCGACCGCCTGCTGCCCGTCGGCGCTGGCGTAGGCGCTGCGGATCTGGCTGAGCACCTGCTGCTCGCCGACGACCATCGAGTCGAGGCCGCTGGCGACCGCGAACAGGTGCTCGGCCGCGGCCTCGCTGTAGCGCACGTAGGCGTGCCTGGTCAGATCGCCGAGCGGCAGGCCGGAATGCTTGGTGAGCAGTTCGCTGACCTCGCCGAGCCCGCCGTGGAAGGCGTCGACCACGGCGTAGATCTCGACGCGGTTGCAGGTGGAGACGATCATCGCCTCGGACACATGGCTCGACTCGAGCAGCCGGTCGACCAGCTTCGGGCGGTCGGCCTCACTGATGGCGACCTTCTCGAGCACCGAGACCGGCGCACTCCGATGAGAAATTCCGACGAGCAGGACGCTCATGACCGCACCTCGCTTGCGCTCGGCGCCGTCATGCGCGTCCGCGCGCTGGCCTGCTGATTCGCTCGCTGGCGCTCGCTCATGGCGTGATCACCGATCCCTTGGTGCTTGGCTCCGTTGCCGAATGCGGGGTGGCCGAGTGCGGCGCGGTGCGTCGCTGCGGCCTGCCGCGCGCCGGTTCGACCGGCGCGGGGTGCGTGAGGGCGGGATGGTTCTGCGTCGGCACCCGGCGCGCGATCCGGCCGGACCCGGCCTGGGCCACCTCCGGCAGGGCGGGCGCGTCGTTGCGGGCGGCGTCGAAGGAGAGCATCTGCAGCTCCATCGCCAGGTCGACGCGGCGAACCTCCACATGGGCGGGCGCGCGCAGGGCACACGGGGCAAAGCTCAAGATCGACGGGAGCCCGGCGGCGACGAGCCCGTCGCACACGTCCTGGGCGGCCTCGTCCGGCACGGCGAGTACCGCGATGGTCGGCGCGAGCGCCGGAATCTGCTCGGTGAGCTGCTCGATATCGCGCACGACGAGACCGGCGTACGTCTGACCGATCACCGCGGGGTCGTTGTCGAAGATCCCGACCACGGTGAAGCCACGTACCCCGAAGCCGCCGTAGCCGACCAGCGCGCGGCCCAGATTGCCCGCACCGATCAGCACCACCCGATGTCCCTGCGACAGACCGAGCACATCTTCGATCCTGGTGCGCAACTTGGCTACGTCATAGCCGACACCCCGCACGCCGTTGGGTCCGAGGAAGGAAAGATCCTTGCGCAGCTTGGCCGAATTGACACCCGCCGCGACAGCGAGTTCCTCACTCGATACGATGGCTACACCCTCGTCGGCCAACCCGGCGAGAACCCGGAGATAAGTAGCAAGACGAGTCACCGTGGCCTGGGGGATATCCCTCTGAAGAGCCTTGCCGGAGACGCCACCTGGCGTCTCATGCTGCTCTGTCACGTCGTCGGCTCCTCGTGCCGGGCCTGATCGCGGTCCGGTTCCTGTCGTTCGTTCACCGGTGTGGGTCACTGCGTCGCGAGCGCGACGCGTGCCATGGGGGCTGTGCAAACCCGGCCACCGCCGCTGCTTGGGGCGGCGGTGCGGATTGCGTGCCACCACCGTAACCGCTTGTGCAGGCGTTCACAAAGTCGGTGAAATTGGCCTCATTTTCCGCCGCGACCAGCGAAACGGCTCAAGTCGGCCCGCAAACGTGGCTCGTCGACGTCGAAATAGCTGTGTTCACGGCCGTCCAACAGGACCACGGGCAGCCGATCACCGTATTCGGCGCGCAGTCCGGGGTCGCTGACCGCGGCTTCGTCGACGTCTACGGTGTGCACCGGGAGACCGAAATCACCACAGATCGTCTCCAATTGCGCCAGTGCGATGCTGCACAGGCCGCAACCGGCTCGCGTCAACAGGGTCACGGTGGGTGTGGGATTAGTCATGAGCTCTATTTAATCCTCGAGCCCGCCGCGGGTTGTCGGTGAATCCGGTTACTGTGGACATGGTTCGCGCGACTAGCGGAGGGTACTGGTGCCGGAACGTTCGAAGGTGGCTAGGGCCGGATTCGTCGCAGGGCGATTCGGGGAGTTCCCTGCGCGGTGGCAGCCAAGCCGCCTCGGCCAGGAACTGCAGGAACAGTTCGCACGGCTGCCGCGCAGCCCGTTCGGGCCGAGCGAGGAGGAGCTGCGCGCCAACCTGGCCGGTGAGGCCAGCGCCGACGCCGCGCTCACCCTGCACGATGCCGAACTCGCCGAACAGGGCGACGGCGCGGGCCCCGAGGTACCGCGTGACCTGACGGCGGCGGCGTTCTTCGACGTCGACAACACCCTGGTGCAGGGCGCCTCGATCGTGCACTTCGCCCGCGGGCTGGCCGCGCGCAAATACTTCAAGACCTCCGACCTGGTCGACGTCGCCTGGAAGCAGGTGAAGTTCCGGGTCACAGGCAAGGAGAACTCCTCCGACATGGCCTCGGGCCGGGAGAAGGCGCTCAGCTTCATCGCGGGCCGCCCGACCGCCGAACTCGCCGCGCTCGGCGAGGAGATCTACGACGAGATCATCGCCGACAAGATCTGGCCCGGCACCCGCGCGCTCGCCCAGATGCACCTGGACGCGGGCCAGCAGGTCTGGCTGGTGACCGCGACGCCGGTGGAGCTGGCCAACGTCATCGCCAAGCGCCTCGGCCTGACCGGAGCCCTCGGCACGGTCGCCGAGAGCGTCGACGGCAAGTTCACCGGCCGGCTGGTCGGTGACATCCTGCACGGCCTCGGCAAGGCGCACGCGGTGCGCACCCTGGCCATCCGTGAGGGCCTCAACCTCAAGCGCTGCACGGCCTACTCCGACAGCCACAACGACGTGCCCATGCTGTCGCTGGTCGGCACCGCGGTCGCGATCAATCCCGACTCGGACCTGCGCGAGGTCGCCAAGAACCGGGGCTGGGAGATCCGCGACTTCCGCACCGGCCGCAAGGCCGCCAAGATCGGCGTCCCCACCGCGCTCGCGCTGGGTGCGGCAGGCGGCGCGGTCGCGGCAGCCATCACCCGCAAACGAGCAGGCTGACTGTCCCGCCTCCCCGCGAATTTTGCGTGCCGTCCGGGAGCTCGACAGTTCGCTCTCGGGCTCGCGTCATGCATGGGGCACCTGGGAGGTGAGTGGGGAGTTACCCACGTCCTCACGTGATCAGCGGGTCGCGCCCTAGCCCATCACGGTGTTTCGGCGCTTGGCGAGCAGTTTGTAGAGGGTCTGCTGGATTGTTTCCCTCACCTGGTCGGTGACCTCGAACATCGTCATCGGGTCGTCGGCCTCTTCCGGCTCGTAGGCCGAGGTGGCGATCGGCTCGCCGAATTCGATGTACCACTTCGACGGCAGCGGAATCGCGCCGAGCGGGCCAAGGTGCGGGAACAGCGGGGTCACCGGGAAGTACGGCAGGCCGAGCAGGCGGGCCAGCGGCTTGATGTCGGCCAGCTTCGGGTAGATCTCCTCGGAGCCGACGATCGAGCACGGGATGATCGGTACCCCGGTGCGCACGGCAGCAGAGACGAATCCGCCGCGGCCGAAGCGCTGCAGCTTGTAGCGGTCGGCGTAGTTCTTGCCGACGCCCTTGAAGCCCTCGGGGAACACACCCGCGATCTGGCCGGAACGCAGCAGACGCTCGGCATCGGGGTGGCAGGCCAGCGTGTGCCCGGCCTTGCGGGCCAGCGCACCGAGCATCGGCAGCTCGAAGATCAGGTCGGCGGCCAGCAGCCGTAACGCGCGCCTGCTCGGATGCTTGTCGTGGATGGCCAGCTGCAGCATCAGCCCGTCGAGCGGCACGGTGCCCGCGTGGTTGGCGACGATCAGCGCGCCACCGGACGCGGGGATGTTCTCGATGCCCGCGACCTCGACCCGGAACCAGTAATCCGCCAGCGGCCGCAGGGCGGGCAGGATGACCGACTCGAGCAGGTGCTCGTCGTAGCCGAACTCGTCGACCTGGTAGTCGCCCGCGAACCTGCGCCGGGCGAACTCAGCGGCGCTCTCGATCTGCGCGCCGAGGGCGTCACGGACGACCTCGGACAGGGTCTTCGGCGGCCTGGTCGGCATGCCGGGCCTGCGTTCGCTCAGCGAGGTGACCGGGGTGGCCTGCACCGGCTGGTCAGGCCAGCGCCGCGCCGGTGGTCGTTGTCGGGCCTCGACATTCACGTCGAGACGAATTACTTTCGCTCCCTCGTTCATGTATGCGCTCCCGAACCGGCCCCGATGAGGCCGAGCAGTTTGGTTTCTGCGGCGTCGATCCATGCCGGATCGAAGACGGGCCGCAACGCTGCGCCCGCGATGAAATCGTCGAATGCCTGGACCGTGGTCCAGCGGGGGGTGAAACCGAGTTCGGTCCGCATGCGGGTCGTATCGAGCCCGCAACCGAAGTAGAAGTAGTCGGGTTGTTCGCCACTGAATCCGCGCATGACCGGGCCCATCAGCGTGCGCCCGACAGTGCGGAAAACGAAGAACGGCACCGGCGCGACTATGCGCCCTGCCCGGCGGATCGCCTGCGACATGGCCAGCGCGCCGTCGCCCGCGATATTCACGGTGCCGCCGCGCGCGCGTAATGCGGCGTGCACCAGTACGGCGACAGCATCTTCCTCGTGCAGCAATTGCAGCCTGGCTTCGCGACCGAGCACGGTCGGCGTGATCGGCGAACGCAGATATTGCACGCCGCGATCGGCCAGCCGGGGACCCACGATCGGCGCGAAACGCAGAATCGATGCGGAAATATCGGGCCTGCGCCGCGCCATTCCGCGCACCAGCGCTTCGATATCGATCATGTCGCGCGCAAACCAACCGGGCGGTGGGGTACGCGCGCCCATTTCCTCGGTGAATTTCACCGGATCCTTGGCGCTGCAGCCGTACACCGCCGAGGACGACCGGACGACAACGCGCCGCACCGACGGCGCCTTCTGACACACGGCGAGCAACTGCATCGTGCCGAGGACGTTGAGATCCTTCATCACCGCGCGACCGCCACCGGCGGGCGGACGGCTGAGCACGGCCGCGTGCACGACGGTGTCGACGTCGTTGCCCTCGACGACCTTGCGGATCAGCGGATTCCTGATGTCGGCGCGCACGAACTCGGCGCTGCCCATGCGACGGCGGAGCTCCCGGCTCGGGGTCATCGTGTCGACGGCGATCACGCGCTCGACACCCGGTTCCGCGGCGAGCCGGGACGCGACGTTGCTACCGAAGAAGCGGCTGGCTCCGGTCACCAGCACTACCTTCGGTACGTGTCGTTCCCGTGTATCAGAACTCGGACCTGGCCCCACTCAAAGCCCCCTGCTTCTAGTGTTTTCCCGCGTACCAGAGTAGCCGCATTCGCGCCACCCACCGACACGATCAACAAGCTTTTAACGATGACGCTGTAAGAAAACACAAGCCCGCCACCTCCGAAGGTGACGGGCTCGCGTAGGCACGCAGGCTTACTTGCCGAGTTTGCGCCGCTGAACACGCGTGCGGCGAAGCAGCTTGCGGTGCTTCTTCTTCGACATACGCTTGCGGCGCTTCTTGATCACAGAACCCATAGGGTTTCCTCGCGTTTCTCTACTCGGCATACACACGCGGTGTCGCGTGCGTCGTCTGGTGCCCGCGCCGCCGGGGCGCACCGGACACCACGAAGCGGTGCCACCGGCAGGCGGACACGAACCGAGGGTTCATGCTACCGGGACACCCGAGCAGTGACGAAACCGCCCTTGTACCTGGCGGGCTGGTTCAACCCGCGTCGAAGTAGGACGTCTCCAGGTAGTCGTGCACCGCCTTCGCGTGCACCCGGAACGAGCGGCCGACCCGCACCGCGGGCAGTTCACCCGAGTGCACGAGCCGATACACCGTCATCTTCGACACCCGCATGAGATCGGCGACTTCGGCGACGGTAAGAAACTGTGTGCCACCGCCGATCACCGGTTGTCCCTGCGTGGAGCCGGCCCGCGGACCGGATGGACCCGATCCACCGCCCGACGCCGGTGAATTACTTGCAGACATTCTGTTCGCAGACATCATGGCACCATTGACCTCCGGCACGTCCGCGCCACCGGCTTCCCCACCGGCGGAACAGACACGCACGTGCTTCTACGAGCTTAGCGGGACCAGTGGGATTACTGCGACGGGTGTGAGAAATCGGTTTTCATCCCGGGTACCCGATCGTCATTCGTGCGACGCGCCCTGTTCCGCGGAACGTTGCTTGGAGGCGTGTAGCGCCTCGATGAACGCCGACCGCAACGCGCCGCGCTCGAGCACCCGCAGCGCCGCCGCCGTCGTGCCTGCGGGCGAGGTGACCGCGGCCCGCAGATCGACAGCGCTCTGCCCGGTCTCGTCCAGCAGCGCGGCCGAGCCGATCATGGTCTGCACGACCAGCTGGCTGGCCACATCGCGCGTCAGCCCCAGGCTCACGCCCGCATCGATCATCGCCTCGACGACGAGGAAGAAATACGCCGGTCCCGAGCCCGACACCGCGGTGACCGCGTCCATCTGGGCTTCGGGCACCGTCGCCACCTGACCGACGGCCTCCAGCATCTCGCCGACGATCTCCAGCTGCTCGGCATCGGTGTAGCGGCCCGCGGAGAGCACGCTCATGCCCTGCCCGACCAGCATCGGCGTGTTCGACATGACCCGGACCACCGCGAAGCCCGCGGGCAGCTTGGACTCCAGCCGCGCGGTGGTGACGCCCGCCGCCAGCGAGACGAGCACCTGCTCCCGGCCGGTATCCAGGTCGGCCTTGGACAGGTCGGTGAGCACCGAGTCGACATCGCCCGGCTTGACCGCGACGACGACGATGTCGGCCCCGACGACCGCGTCGGCGACCGATCCGGTCACCCGGATCTTGAACCGCTCGGCGAGCTGGGCCGCCCGCGCGGCGACCGGCTCGACGACGACCAGATCCTTGGTCGCCCTGCCGGATTCCAGCAATCCGGCGACCAGCGCCTCACCGATCCGCCCGCCACCGACCACCGCAATTCTCGTCATACAGACAAGGTTAGTGGTGCGGTGTCCCTTAGCGCGCCGCCGGGATCAGCGCTAGCTGGCGGCTCTGGGCGACGACGGCGCCGGTGGAGTCGATGACCAGCTGGTCCTCGTCGAACATGCGCTCACCGACCTCACGGGCGGTCGCGATGACCCGCAGCCAGCCGGGGGCGGGGATGCGGCGCAGGTAGGTGGTCATCTGGACGGTCGGCGACCAGCCGAAGTGGCCGAGGTTCATCGGCACCGGCGGGCTCATGTCGGCGGCCATCATGGCGAAGGCGGCGCGCACGCGCGGATCGGCCTCGTCGCCGTCGAGCGGACGGATCCACAGCCGCGCCCGGGGCGGGCCGGTCTCGCCGCGGGCGAAGTCGGCCCAGTTCGCGTCGAGGTAGACCCGCGACACCTCGCCGACGTGCACGATCTTGCCCATCGGCGAATCGGGCGTGTACTCGAGCGCGGTGGCGTCCGGCTCGGCCGGCATGTCGGTGCCGGTGTCGCTCCAGCGGGCGCCGTCGGCGTCGAGGTGGCCGAAGGTGAAGGCGGTGCGCACCAGCGTGCGCCCGTCCTGGATCAGCTCCGCGTCGGCGAGGCAGATCTGGCGGCCCTTCTTACGGATGTGGACCGCGTACTCGACCTCGCCCGGCTCGGGGGCGCCGAGGAAGTCGGAGCTGGCCGAGATGGGCGCCATCTGCGCGAGCGCGGGGTCCGCCTCGGTGAGCCAGCGGGTGGCCGCGGCGGCGCTGGCGGCGACCATGGTGCCGCCGTGCACCTTGGGACCGATGGTCCAGGTGGGCGCGATGATGCCGACGTAGCGCCCGGTGTCGGCATCGGTGGTGGGGAGCTCGGTCAGGTCGACCACCTGACTGAACGGCGCGTCGGTCGCGAGTTCTCGCGTCATCGTCACTCCTGGTCGCTGTGCAATGGCAATTCGTACAGCGTACAAGCAGGCAGCGGCGACCACCATGGCGCGGCGGTGTGATGTGTCAGGTGCGGTCGGCGTGGGTCGCGCCGGTGAGGTGCCTGCGCGCGAAATCAAGCGTGCGCCCCAGCAGCGCCGAGCGCTCGGCGGTGGTCCGCGCGGTCTGGGTGTTGATCTCGGCCACCGCGTGCCCGGTGAAGCCGGTATGCACCAGGTACTCGCACAGCTGCGCGCACGGCTGGGTGCCCTCGCCGGGGACCAGGTGCTCGTCGTGGGCGGCGCCGCGACCGTCGGCCAGGTGCAGGTGCACCAGGCCATCGCCCATCCGCCGCGCCAGCTCCAGCGCGTCGGCGCCCGCGGTCGCGGTGTGCGACAGATCGAGGGTGTAGTGCTGGAAACCGATGTCGGTGGGATCGAACGACGGGCTGAACGCGCTGACCGCCCGGCCCGGCCCCGATCGGCGTTCCAGCCTGCGCACCGCGCCCTCGCGGAACAGGGTGTCGGCCCGCATCGGGAACATGTTCTCGACCGCGACCTTCACCGGATAGCTCGCCTCTAGCTCACCGACCTGGTCGGCGAAGCCCTTGGCGTAGCGGCGCTGCCAGCGAAACGGCGGATGCACCACCACGGTGTCGGCGCCGAGCGCCTGCGCGGTGCGCACGCTGCGTTCCAGCTTGGCCACCGGGTCGGCGCCCCAAACTCGTTGAGAGATCAGCAGACACGGCGCGTGCACGGCGAGCACCGGAACGCCGTAGCGCTTGACGTAGGACTGCACGGTCGCGATGTCCTGGCTGGCCGGTTCGGCCCACACCATCAATTCCACACCGTCGTAACCCAATTCGGCCGCGTAGCGGAACGCCGCCTGCGTGTTCTCCGGATATACCGACGCCGTCGACAGCCCGATTCCGATGTCCGCCCGCGCGTTCCCCACAGCCCACTCCCTGCTTCAGCTGGTACTGAGGAGAAAGGCTAGCGGTCCCAGCGTCACGAAGACGCCTACGACGACGGCGATCACAGTGCTGAAGATGTCGTCGGTGCGGCGCAGCACCCGGACCAGGGCGACGAGTCCGAGGATCACGACCATCGCGAGGGCGAGCGCCACCCACGGCAGCGTCTCCCACATCGTCTCGAAACCCTTGAACAGCAACATGCCCGCGACCGCGGCGCCGACGCTCTGCCCGGCGAGGATCAGCCACTGACGGCGGTTGGCGTCGTCGGTGGCGCTACGCGCGGAGCGGGCACCGGCCCGGCCTGCCGCCATCCGGCTCGCACCCGCCCGGCTCGCGGCCATCCGGCTCGCCGCGCGCGACTTGGCCCGGCGCGCCACCTTGGACGCGGCGGCCTTGGTCGCGGCCCGCCTGCTCGCCCTGGTCGGCTTCGACTCGGGCTCGTAGTCGTCGTAGTCGTCCTCGTCGTCGTACTCGCCGTCGTCGTACTCGGCGTCGGAGTAGTCGTTGTCGGCGTAGTCACGGTCGACGTAGTCGGACTCGGCGTAGTCGTCGGTGTCGGGGTCGGCGCCCGGCTGCTCGCCGCCGACGCGATAGACCTCGGTGCGCGCGTCGGCGTCGTCGGCGCGCTGCCGCAGCAGGTCACCGGCCACCGACTGACCGGCGATCAGGGGCTGTTCCTGGCTGACCGGCGACCACGCGGCCGTGGCGAAACCACCGCTGTCGGGTGCGGACTCCGCGTCGTCGGGACGATGTCTGCGCGCCGACCACGACGGCAGTCCGCTCTTCTTCCCGGCATCGGGTGCGGACCGTCGCCGATCCAGCGACGGCCGCTGATCGGCCTCGGGAGCCTGCGGCCAGCCGGTCCCCCGCGCCTGCGGGGCGTCCGGAGCGGGCTCGAAGGCCTGGGCGGCGTCGTCCGGGCGCCGACCGAGAGCCGCGTCGACATCGGCGAAACCGCCGAAGCCGGGGACCGAATCCGGACGTGGCCCGAAGGCAGGTCCCGCATCGGGGTAGCCGCCGAAGGCCGGTGCATCGGCGCCCGGATAACCGTTGAACGGTGGCGCGTCCTGGCGGCCGTTGAAGGCACTCGGGGGCTCGTAGTCATAGCCGGCGGGCGCGTAACCGGACGGCTCCGCGACAGGCGCTGCGGCCGCTTCCTCCGCGGCCTCGGCTGCCCGCCTGCGCGCGGCGCGGCCACCGGTGACCGGGGGCGCCTGCGGCGGCTCGGGAATCTCTTCCGGATCGGGCTTACGCCGGCGGCCACCGGCGGCTCCCGGCACCGCGGGCAGCGCGCCGGAGCCGAACATCTCGGCGATGCCTGGATCGACCGGCTGCGCAGAACCGGGCGCGCCGAGCCTGCCGGGACCACGTCCGTTGGCGCGGGCCGGGGTATCGCGTGCCGAGGTGTCGCGCGCCTCGGCCCGGAACGGACCGAACGGGTCGGACGACGGGCGCGAGCCCGCCACGCCGAGCGGATCGTTCGGGTCGGGAGCGGAGAACCCCGAGTGGGGGTCGAAGCGGGTGATCGGCCCTGACATCGGCGAGAACGCCGGCTCGGCCGGGCCCGGCGGCGGATACGGCGCGGGCTCATAACTCGCGGGCGCTGCATAGCTCGCGGGTGGTTCGTAACTCGCCGGTTCCGGCGCGGGCTGGTAGGTCGGGGCGGCCGGTTCTGGCGCGGGCGCGGCGTGCGAGTTCGGCTTGACGGCCGCGTTCTCACCGGTCAGATCGTTGACCGAGAGTCCACGCCCGCTGCGTCTGCGACGGCCACCGCCACCCGACGGCGCCGAGGCGCCCTGCGCGGCATTGCGCGCGAGCAGCTCGGCGACGGATAGCTGTTTCGAATCCTCACCACTCATGCCGACTCCGCTCTCGCCACCGGTTCGGCCGGCGGCAGGATGACCGGGCCTCCATTGGGCTCGCTGTCCAGTTTGCGCAGGATCAGGCCTTCACGCAGCGCCCATGGGCAGATCTCGATGCTGTCGAGCGACAACGCCCGCATACTCGCCTCCGCGACCAGTGCGCCGGCCACCAACTGCTGGGACCGGTCCGAACTCACACCTTCCAGCTCGGCGCGGTCGGACGCGGTCATCCGGGAGATGAACGCGATCAGCTGGCGCAAACCGGAGCTGGTCAGTGTACGGCGCACCCGTGGGCCTGCGGCCGAGGGTGCCGCACCGGTCAGCCTGGCCAGCGAACGGAACGTCTTCGATGTGCCGACGGCCAGCTCCGGCTTGCCCGGCTCGAGCAGGGTCTTGCTCGGCCCGACCAGTTCCGCGTCGAGCCAGTCGCGCAGGACCGCGATCTTGCGCTTGCCCGGTGGATCGTCGCGCAGCCACTCCCTGGTGAGCCTGCCCGCGCCGAGTTGCAGCGACAGCGCGACGTCGGGTTCCTCGTCGCCGCCGTTGGACATCTCCAGCGAGCCGCCGCCGATGTCGAGATTGATGATGCGACCGGCGCTCCAGCCGAACCAGCGGCGCACCGCGAGGAACGTCAGCCTTGCCTCGTCCTCGCCGGAGAGCACCTCCAGATCGACACCGGTCAGGGCGCGAACCCGGGCCAGCACCTCCTCGGAGTTGCTCGCCTCACGCAGCGCCGAGGTCGCGAACGGCATCAGCTCGACGCACTTGGAGCTGCGGGCCAGATCGGCGAATTCGGCGATGGTCGCGACCAGCCGCGCCTCACCGGCCTCGGTGATCCGCCCGTCGCCGTCCATGTTCTCCGACAGCCGTAACGCCGACTTCGACGAGCTCATCGGCATCGGGTGTCCACCACGATGCGCGTCCACCACGAGCAGGTGAACGGTATTGCTTCCGACATCGAGAACACCAAGCCGCACAGGAATACGGTACTTGGTGATCCCGTCCTACAGGCCAGGCGACTGAACTGTTAGCGTCATCAGTTGTGACCGAAGGCGCATCTGGCTCCGCGGAGACCGGGCTCCGACCTGGGCGAAAGATCGATCCGAGCCCCGAGGTCGAGCTCGACTTCCCGCGCGAATGGATCGAGTTCACCGACCCAGCAAACGACGAGCACCAGATCGTCGCTGACCTGACCTGGCTGCTGTCGCGCTGGTCGTGTGTATTCGGCACACCCGCCTGTCAGGGGATCATCGCCGACCGCCCCGACGACGGATGCTGCTCGCACGGCGCCTTCCTCGCCGACAAGGACGACCGCAAGCGCCTGGCGGCTGCTGTGAAGATGCTCACACCCGAAGACTGGCAGCTGATGGGCGAGGCCACCGAGAAGGGCAAGGTGGTCAAGAAGGGTTACCTCGAACTCGACGAGCTCGAGGACGAACCCGCCCTGCGCACCCGCCGCTTCGACGGTGCCTGCATCTTCCTCAACCGCCCCGGTTTCGCCGCTGGCCCCGGCTGCGCGCTGCACATCATGGCGGTGCGCAAGGGCATCGAACCGCTCGAGGTGAAACCCGACGTCTGCTGGCAGCTGCCGATCCGCCGCACCCAGGACTGGGTGGAGCGCCCCGACGGCGAACAGATCCTGCGCACCGTGGTCACCGAGTACGACCGCCGCGGCTGGGGCCCCGGCGGCCTCGACCTGGATTGGTACTGCACCGGCTCCCCCGACGCGCACGTCGGCGCCAAGCCGGTGTGGCAGTCCTACGGCCCGGAACTGCGCGAGCTGCTCGGCGCGCCCGCCTACGAGGAACTGGCCAGGCTCTGCCGCAGGCGCGAGGGTCTCGGCCTGATCGCGGTGCATCCGGCGACGGTCGAAGCCGAGCGAATGCGAACCGAGGATCACATTTCGGATCAGTCAGCGTGAAATCCTCGCAACCTGCTGGTTCATGTGTAGGTCGTGCAAATGTCATCAAGATCGGGTTGGATCGCTGTTCATGTCGAAGAAAGCGCTTTCCCTGGCGACCCTCGTGATCGGCGCCACCCTCTCCATGACCGGCCTGGCCACTGCCGAGCCGAACGGTGATCCGGCCGCGTACGCCGACTTCACCTCGAGCTTCGTGAACTACAACGACCCGGCCGCGCTCGACGCCGCCAAGAACGGCAAGTACATCATCGTCAGCGCCACCGGCACCTCCACCACCATCGCCTGCCGCGGCAATGGCGCCGACGTGCCGATCTACGACTGCATGCAGGAAGACGCCTTCGGCTGGCTCCCGCTCAAGAAGATCGACACCCCCATCGGCGCCGCCTGGAGCGCGCTGTAGCCGCCTCTCCGCGACTTTTGGCCAGATCTAGGCGCGGGGAGACCCGGGTACGCGGCTGGCGGTCAGGTGGCTGAGCGGCTTTGCCCGTACCCGGTGAGTTACCGATGTTCTCGCCGGATCGGTTATCCCGTCTTGAACGAACAGAGTCCCGTCGGAGGCCGACGGGACTCTGTTTTCGTTATGGGTTGCTGTCAGGCTTCGAGCTTGTAACCCAGGCCTCGCACGGTGACCAGGTGTTCCGGCTTGGCCGGGTCGGCCTCGATCTTGGAGCGCAGGCGCTTGACGTGCACGTCCAGGGTCTTGGTGTCACCGACGTAGTCGGCGCCCCAGACTCGGTCGATCAGCTGGCCGCGGGTGAGCACCCGGCCGGAGTTGCGCAGCAGGTACTCGAGCAGGTCGAACTCCTTGAGCGGCAGGGTAACCTGTCCGCCGTTGACGTGCACCGTGTGCCGGTCCACATCCATCCGCACCGGGCCCGCCTCCAGCACGCCGTTCTCGCTGCCGGAGTCCATCTCGTCGCCGGCGCCACGACGCAGCACGGCGCGGATGCGGGCGATCAGCTCACGCGCCGAATACGGCTTGGTGACATAGTCGTCGGCGCCCAGTTCCAGGCCGACGACCTTGTCGATCTCGCTGTCGCGCGCGGTCACCATGATCACCGGAACGCCGCTGCGGGTGCGCAGCTGCTTGCAGACATCGGTGCCGCTCATGCCGGGCAGCATGAGGTCGAGCAACACGATGTCGGCGCCGGAGCGATCGAATTCGGCCAGCGCGGACGGACCGTCGCCGACGACGGTGACGTCGAAGCCCTCCTTGCGCAGCAGGAACGCCAGCGGATCGGCCAGCGACTCCTCGTCTTCGACGATCAACACACTCGTCATCTGCGTGCCTCCACACCGTTCGTTCGTCCAGCAGGGGTGCGCTGGACGATGGTTTCTCTCGTGGCGAGCTCCGGCGTCTGCTCCGCGTCCTCGTCCCCATCGGTTTCCAGATGGGCGGGGATGCGCAGCGTGAACGTCGAGCCGGTGCCCAGTTTGCTCCACAGGGTGATCTCACCGTTGTGGTTGGCCGCCACGTGTTTGACGATGGCCAGGCCGAGCCCGGTGCCGCCGGTCGACCTCGAGCGGGCCTTGTCGGAGCGGAAGAACCGCTCGAACACCCGTTCCTGGTCTTCCTTGGCGATGCCGATGCCGCGGTCGGTGACTGCCATCGCGACGTGATCGCCACGCAACGACCGGCTCACCGACACGTGCGAGCCCTGCGGCGAGTACGCGATGGCGTTCTCGACCAGGTTCGACAGCGCGGTGACCAGCAAAGTCTCGTCGCCGAGCACTTCCAGCCCGCTGGGCCGGTCGGTGCTGACGGTGATGCCGGCGGCCTCGGCGGCGGTGCGCGACCGGTCGACGGCCTGCTGCACCACGGTGTCGACGTCGACGACGGCCAGATCAGGCAGCTTCTCGGCGCCCTGCAGCCGCGACAGCGCGATCAGCTCGGTCACCATCTTGCCGAGGCGCCGCGATTCGGCCAGCACGCGCGAACCGAAGTGGCGCACCGCGTCGGGATCGTCGGCGGATTCCAGCATGGCCTCGGCCAGCAGGCTCATCGCGCCGACGGGCGTCTTGAGCTCATGGCTGACATTGGCGACGAAATCGCGCCTGGTCGCTTCCATGCGCGCCTGCTCGGAGTCGTCGTCGGCGAAGAGCACGACGAAGCTGGTCTCCTCGCGCGACAGCTTGCGGGCGACGCCGCGCACGGCGATCCGGCCACGGCCGGGCAGCGGGTTCTTGGCGGTGAGGTCGTATTCGGCGGACTCCCCGGTGTCGAGCACCTTCTCCACCGCGGCCCACGCGCGTTCGTCGAGCAGCCGGTTGCGGACCAGGCCGAGTTCCTCGGCGCGCGGATTCACCAGCACCACGTCGCGGTATTCGTCGACGACGGCGATGCCGCTCTCGGAGGCGAGCACGATCAGATCGAGCACCTGCGACATCGTCAGCCCGGTGTCTTCCTGGGTGCGGGCGGCGTGCCTGGCGTTGACATACGGGATCAGCAGGCCCCCGACTGCCAGCCCGACGACAGCCGCGAGGACTGCCAACAGCACGGCCTGCGGAACACTCACGCTTTGATCGTACGAGTGCCGACCGACGTAGCGGTGGCGGGTCGTCGAAGTTTCGCGCAGGTCACAGGCCCTTGGCGTGGTGTTCTCGCGCCGTTCACCCGGCGGGCACCTGGAGCGTCGCCGGGCGTGTCAATCCGGCGGTTCGCCGTACATCGCGCGGGTCACCACGGCACCGTGCCGCTCGACCCATGTGCCGAGCGCATAAATCGGCTGGAGCAGATCGCGGCCCGCCTCGGTGAGTTCGTATTCGACCCGCGGCGGCGCTTCGGCGTAGCGCTGCCTGCGTACGAGCGTCATCTGCTCCATCCGCCGCAACGTCTGGGTGAGCATCTTCTGGCTGATCCCCCCGACGGCGGTACGCAGCTCACTGTGACGAAGCGGACCATCGCGCAGCATGTACACGATCACGGGCAACCAGGAATTCCCGAACAGATCGACGCCCATCCTGGCTGGACAGTCGGCCTCGAAGTCCCCGTAGGGCGGATACTCCGTCGGTTCGGCCGGTACGGCGGTCATGCGAACCAGCCTGCCACCGTCGATAGGCACCCGCGGGTGCCTATCGGGATTCCTAGCGTCGGTGTGGTCGTCGCCGCTGGGCGCGACATCACCGGAACACAGGAGTTGTCATGCGAATTGGGATCATCGGCGCGGGGGCGATGGCTGCCGCGCTGGGTGGTGGCTGGGCCGCGGCCGGTCACGAGGTGGTCATCGGCGCCCGTTCGGCCGAGGCCGCACACGAACTCGCCGCACGGATCAGCTCGACGCTTGGCGCTATGCCGCGCGGCACGAGTCGTGCCGACACGCGCAGTTCGGCGGCACAGGTCACCGACGTGCCGGGCATTACCGAACCCGTGTCTGCGGCGACGATCGCGGTACGCGCCGCCGGCATCGGAGCGACGATCGCGGGCGCCGAGGTTGTGCTGATGGCGGTGCCGGTGGACGCGCTCGCCGAACTACTCGGCGAACACGGCGGCGCGTTGGCCGGGAAGGTCGTCATCGATTGCACGAATGCTTTCCTGCCCGACGAGTTCGCGCCCGAGGGCGTCACCGCGTTCGTCCTGAGCGAGGACGCGGTGGCTGAACGGATCGCGGCGGGCGCGCCGAAGGCCCACGTGGTCAAGGCATTCAACCTGCTCGCGGCCGAGGTGTGGGCCGGTGCGGACCGAATCTTCGACGGTGTGCGCCTTGCCGTCCCGATCTGTGGCGACGACGCCGAGGCGATCCACACGGTGGCCACCCTCGCCGAAGATCTTGCACTGCAACCATTCCCGGCCGGTGGTCTGCACCGGGCGAGGTATCTGGAAGCCACCTCGGTGTTCACCGTAGGTCTCTGGTTCAGCGGCGCCGACGCCCGCGCAATGCTGCCGCCACTGTCGGCCGCGTTCGCGGTGGCCGACGCCTGATCCACCGAATGCCTTGCCCTCCGCTCTTGCGGCGGGTCAAGGCATGAGCCTCAGTCGAAGAGCTCGCTCGCGCGCGTCGCGGTCAAGGCCCGCACCAGCCAGGTGTTGAGCTGAGCGAGGTCGGTGGTCTCGACCAGTCGCGCCCGATGAGCAGCCGAGAGCTCGATACCCCTTCCAGTGAGCACCGTCAACACCGACCGCGCCGCTTGTTCAGCCCGACCTTGCTCGAGCCCTTGCTCGAGGCCCTGCTCGCGCCCCTGCTCACGCAGCCGCTGGGCCGACTCCGAACGGAAGAACGACAGATCGGTAGCCATTTGGTCCCTCCAAAGCTGGGCGGCGTCGGTATGTGAAATTCCTTGTTCGACGAGTTCGGCATAGAACGCGGTCTCATCGTCGTATCCCCGCCGGCGGAATGCCACGATGATCGCCTCCAGTATCGCACCGATCTCCGGCTCCCGGGCATGCGTGATCGCTGACAGTGCAGCCAACGGCAGGTCGTCGAGGACCTCGGCCGGATCGGTGATCGCGGGCACATTGTGCGGGCCCAGGACCAACGGCTGCAGTGTGAAGCTGGTCCAGCGCCGATACGTGACTGTCATCGGCTTACTCGCCCAGGTGGCGGTCTGCTTGTCATGGCATACGACAACCAGCACGACCGGTAGCTCGTACTTGTTGTGCAGGAAGGTGACGTAGTACGACCACGCCGCGATCCTCGTGACATCGCAGCTCGATTGCGCCTCTACGACGAGCAGGAACGTATCTTCCGCGGTCGTGACCCGCAGGACAGTGTCGGCTCGCCGTTCGACCGGGGCCGTCTCGGTGAGATCCACCGAAATCTGTTCCACAGCGATGGGATCGGGAAAAGGGAGATCGAGAACGTGGAAGGCGCGAGCGAACGCGACTGGATCATGGGTAAAGATCCCGTGCATCGCCTCATGCGACGAGCTGACCATGCAGGAAGGCTATCAATCTTCGAAAGTTTGTTCGAATCGGACAAACCTCCCTTCACGCCGGCCCCAGAAGGCATCGTGATGACGGGGACGGGCCAGCGGCCAGGTGCGGCAAGGCATCACGCACAACATTGGAGTAGTTCAGGACGGAGCCGAACTCAATCCTCGTGTGCACCAGCTGTCGCGATGGCTTCGATCGCGTCGATCAGGCGTTGCTTGCTCGCGGGTTCGATGTGCAGATCCTGGTATCGCCGGTAGGAGAGATAGCGGCCGTCGTCGGCCACGTCGAGCCAGGTCAGATGACGTGCGGGCGTTGGGCGTTCGGCGTGCAACCCCACTCTGGCCTCGATGTGTCCGGAGGCCGTGCGGCGGGTTTCGGTGAGGCGGTGCATGCGGGCGGCGATGGAATCGGGTGGGCGCTGCCAGGATTCGAAGTGCGCGGCCAGCCGGTCGATGTCCTCGACGAGATGGCCCGCCTCACCCGCCTGCAGCTCGCCGAGGAAGGAGGCGAAGGCGCGGGACACCATCCCGGCACTGCCGGAGAACACTTCGACGCTGTGATCGTCGTACTGCCGGATCACGACACCGCGCTCCCCCGACCGGGCGCCGTAGGCGCGCAGCCGGGGTCCGGCGTCGTCGAAGACCGCCAGCGCGGTGTCGGGTCTGGCCGCGTGCCGCAGCACCGCGGTCAGGTCCGGGTCGGCGCCGGTGGGCCAGCGCTGCGCCGCGGTCTTGGCGAGTGCCGCGTACTGGTCTTCGGTGTCGGCGGCCGAATACACGGTGAGTGGGAAGGGGTACCGGTCGTCACCGGTTTCCGCCTGCCAGACGTAGGCGAATTCGTCAGCGGTGAAGGTCCAGCTCACGATGCCCCCGCGCCGCCCTGGTCCTCCGCGAGTCGGGTCGCTGGTGCGTCGGACCCGATAGCTCCGGGCACCGTGGGCTGTTCCGGCCCGAGCAGCTCGGGCTGAACTCCGCGGAGGTAGTCGGGCGCCTGATGTTCGTCATCGTCGTCGCCTTTACCGCCGCGCGCGCCCGGCGCGCCCATCATGCCCGGCGAACCCATGCCACGCGCAGAGGCCGCACCCGCCGCACCGGAAAGGCCGGCGGCGGCGAGGTTTTGACCCGCGCCGACGGGCGAACGGCCCGGGACGGTACCGCCCGGACCGAGAGTGGCACCGCCACCCGAGCCTGCCCCACCACCCGGCGACCCACTCCCGGGCGATCCACCGGACGGGTTGATGCCGGTGCCCGGCGTTGCCGCGGCCGGTGCCGTTGCGGCGGGATTGGTGCTCGTCGGGTCGGCGCTGTTCTGCGCCTGGGTGTCGTCGTCGCCGTTGCTGTCCCCGGTATCCGTACCCTCCGATGAGGTGTCGTCGTCGCCGTCGGTCGATTCCGGCTGCGCGGTGTCCTCGGTGGTGGCGCCTGGGTCGCCGGAAGTCCCCTCGTCTGCGTTGTTTCCGGTACCACCGCCGGTGGTGCCGCCGTTGTTCGAGCCACCGCCGCCCGTGCCGGTGCCGGTGTCGCCGCCGGTACCCGGCTGGGTTGGCGCCACGAAAGTCGGCACATTCTCACCGGCGGGGCCATAGGTCGGCTTGTAGGTCATGTTCATCGCCGCGACAGCCTGGAGACGGCGGTCTTCCTTCTCCCGCGCGACAGTTGCCGCATCGCCGGGAACCACCAGTTCCGCCAGGTTCGCCGGCACCGAAGTACCGACATTGATCGCCTCGGTCGAGTTGACCGGCGCAGGCACAGCCACTTTCACCGCCTCGGCGCCATAAGCCGCGGCCTTCACCCGATGCCCGACGGCGGACAGCACCGTGTACACATCCGTCGCCTCGGTGACGAACCGCCGCCCCGCGGCTTCTCCCGCCGACGCGAACTCACCCTGCAGACTCGATATCGCCCGCGCCGTCTGCAGCATCAGCCCGGTCACCGCACCGGAGAGCTCCGTGAACATCTCGACCCACTCGTCACCGAACTGCTGCATCACCCCGGGCTGCATCTGCTGCACCGCGTTGTAGATGTCCTGGTGCGAAAGTCCTTCGAAGACTTCGAAATTAGCGATGTACTTCGGATCGGTCCCCCCGTGGCTGAGTGACTCCTGTTGCCGCTCAGCCCCCGTCTGCTGCTGCCGCCCGTTGGCCGTCGGCTCGAGCGGCGGTAGTCCGAATGTCGTCGAAAGAATGTCCGTCAGCGGAACCTGCGTTCCTCCCCCGTCCGCCATGGTCAGTTCTCCTTACCGATGGATTTCTCTACTACCGAGGCGATTTCCATGATGTTGGCGCAGGGGTCGAGGTTCTGGCGTAGGCCCGAGCTCAGGATGCCGGTCCACAGCAGTACAACGCCGACCTTCGTCTCCATCTGCACATGGCACTCGTTGTCGCTCCCAGGCTCGCCCTTGCCGAACCCAGCTCTGCGACCGTTCACCGTCGCCGGCTCCAGCCAGCTGCCGTTCTTCTTCAGGTTCTCATCCCAGGTGATGTTTCCCGAGTCCAGCCCCAGCGACATGGTGTTGTCCGGATTGCGGAAAGTGCAGGTCAAAAACGTGTACTCCGCGACCAGGTCCGGCCCCCGCTTGCGCGACGCGGACTGAAAGCCCACCGACTCGATGTCGGCCGCGCCGATCCACGTACATGGATCGAAGACCACCTTCGGACGACCGGTCGATTGCGTGTGCTTGTTGTCTTGAGACGGCGGTTGCAGCTTCGAGTCCGTCAGCGTCGGACGCGCCGCCTGGGTCGTCGCCGATTCGGTCAGCGCCCCCGCTCCCGACGAGGTCGGAGCACCGGGAACCGTTGATGCCCCACAGGCTGTCACAGTCGAAGCCAGCAGGACACACCACGCGACTGTTCTTGATCTCATTTCGCTCCTACCGCGCGATCGCGCTAAATGCGGCAGCGCTGAGCTCGTCCGCCTCGCCGAGGATCCCCGCAGCCTGCAGGTATCCGTCTGCCATAGATCGTGCCGCCGATGCCATCTGCTCCAGAACTTGCCTTGCTGAATCCGCCTTGCTGGCAAAACCCCGCTGCAACTGTAGTGCGGAATCCAGCGACCCGAACCCGCTGATGGTCGTCAAATGCCTAGCCTCATCGACCCACTCATCACACATCACCGCGAACCGCAGATACGCCTGAGCCACTTCCCGAGCAGCATCCGGCTCCATCGTCAACTGCCCCGACGACGCCGCATTCCACAGCTGCGCCGCAGCATCCCCACCCACGCTCACCGAGGCCCCTCCCAGTCGATGTCTCCAGGCAGTCTAGCGCCAAACACTGCCCGCCTCACCCCAGCGGCCGAGGCCGTCGCGACCTGCGGTGCGACCAGCGAGACACTGCAACTCGAGGCCTCCCCGGCCTCCACCGACAGCTCAGATTGGCACCGAACCTAGGAGGATTAAACCGGCGACCAAGTCGGCCACCATGGCGGAATATTTCCCGGCGGGCACATCGGAATCCGGGGAGACTGACCGGGATCATGCAACCAGAACATCATGAACCATAGAAGCCCGAAGGAACCGATCAAGCAAACCCTATCCACCACCCGCTACCTCCGAGCGGTCCTGCCAGATAAGGATCATTGAGTTACCCTGATCTGGGTAACTCCCCCGCCATCACCCATCGCTTGATCCATTTCTCGCATCGCCTGTTCAATTCCCTCATGAAGTTGCGCCTGGGTGAGACGCGAAGTCCCACCACGCAGCATCATTGAGTTCGGCCATACGGGCAACATCAACAGAACTTACATTCGTCTTCATCTCATCGAAAATGAATGACTCTGCCTCATTAAAGCGCCTCTCGCTAGCAGCGTAGTCATCCAAGTTCATTTGTGTATCCGCGAGTTGATTCCACTTGTCGTACTCATTCTTCGCCGCGTCGATCGCCGTGTCGACCGACGCGCCGGTCACTGGGTCCTCGCGCACGCCCATTCGGCATCGTCAACTTTGGCGCGCACAGTACTGCGTTCGCTCTCGAGCCGCGATGCCCCCGCATCGGTCTCCGGCGGCATCCTTGGCTTTCCCAGACCATTGGATATCGGCGAAGTGCGTGTTCATGCGATGAAGCTGCGCCTCGTAATAGACACTGTCACCACGGATTTCACCTGCCCACACGCGCAGTTTGCTGATGTCCCACTTGTCGAGTTCGGTGCGGGTCGGCATCAGCGACCACCTCCGGACGTATCGAACGTCAGCTCAGAGAGTTCAGGTGCCAGCGCGGCTTCGAGGAGGCCGGGGGGCAGTCGTCGACCTCAAAGTCTGCGGCGGGAGCCGCGGACTCACGACCATCCGGCGGTGGCCCTAGGCAGCAGCGCCGAGGCCGAGTGCGACCGCGACCGGCAGCAGGTACATCAGCGGGAAGGCGACAGTCTTGTACGAACGCGCCCGCAGAACGGTCACCACCGCACCCGCGAAGTACAGGATCAGGCCGATGGCGGCCGCGATGCCGATGGCGGGAATCCACAGACCGACGATCAGGCCGATCGAACCGGCCGCCTTGGCGAGGCCCAGCGGCGTCCACCAGGTCTGCGGCACACCGTATTCCACCAGCGGGTCCACCACGAACGCCGCGCGGCGCAGCAGCGAGAAGGCCGAGAAGCCGACCCAGAGTGCGGCGATGACGGTGACGATGACATAGGCGGTGTTCATGGCGAGCCTCCTTCGGCAGCCGCGCTGTTCGCGGCGTCTATCGAGGTGACGACGCAGCCGCCGCAGGTGTGACATCGCAGGGAGGATAAACGCATGATCAACGTCGATCGGCGGTCTCGGCGCGCTGCGTTGCGTGATCTGCTCGAATCCTGGGACCGGGAGTTGGGGCCGATTTCAGACGAGGATGCCGCGCAAGCGCGCTCGGCGTTCGCTGAGCTGGACGCGGCTTCGTAGGCGAGACATCGCGTGACCAAGAGGGGAAGGATCTGTACAGAATCACGCACACTTGATTCATGCGCGCTATGCATGCCACCGAAGCCAGGGCCAACTTTGCGGCCGTCCTCGACGCGGCTACCGAGGACAACGACGAGGTGATCATCACCCGCAGCGGTAACAAGGAGCCCGCAGTGGTGATCTCGCTGCGCGAGTGGGAGGCCATGAAAGAGACGGCTTATCTGCTCTCCAACCCTGCCAATGCCGCATGGCTGGCGCGAGGGATCGCGCAGGCAGAGGCCGGTGCGGTGACAGCTCGTGAGCTGATAGACACCGACGAAGCCTCGGACGAGAAGTGAGCAGGAAACTCACCTTCACCGACACTGGGTGGTCCGAACCCCTGCGGCAGAACCTGACCGGGTGGTGGTCACGCAGGATCGACCACGAGCATCGGATCGTCTATCGCGCCGACGATACCGCCGTGACGGTCGTCGCGTGCCGAGGTCACTACGAGTAGATCCGAATCAGCCCCACCTCGGTGCACAGCGTGGGGCCGATTCGAACGAACGACTACTTGCCGCCCTGGCTGGCGACAGCGGCCGCGCCGGCGGCCGCGGCCTCCGGGTCCAGGTACTCGGCCGGCTTGACCGGGCGCAGGTTCTCGTCGAGTTCGTAGCGCAGCGGGATGCCGGTGGGGATGTTGAGGCTGGAGATGTCCTCGTCGGAGATGTTGTCGAGGTGCTTGACCAGCGCGCGCAGGGAGTTGCCGTGGGCGGCGACCAGGACGGTCTTGCCGGTGCGCAGCTCCTGGGAGATGGTGTTCTCCCAGTACGGGATCATGCGGGCGACGACGTCCTTGAGGCATTCGGTCTTGGGGACCTCGATGCCCGCGTAGCGCGGGTCGCCTTCCTGGCTGTACTCGTTGTCGTCGGCGATCGGCGGCGGCGGGGTGTCGTAGCTGCGACGCCACAGCATGAACTGGTCCTGGCCGTACTGCTCGCGGACCTGCTCCTTGTTCTTGCCCTGCAGGTCGCCGTAGTGGCGCTCGTTGAGGCGCCAGTCGCGGATGACCGGGATCCACAGCCGGTCGGCGGCGTCGAGCGCGTTGTTGGCGGTGCTGATCGCGCGACGCAGCAGCGAGGTGTAGACGATGTCGGGCAGAACGTCGTGCTCGGCGAGCAGCTCGCCTGCCCGCTTGCCCTCGGCGATGCCCTTGTCGGTCAGGTGCACATCCACCCAGCCGGTGAACAAGTTGAGGGCATTCCATTCGCTCTCGCCGTGGCGCAGTAGCACGAGGGTGTAGGTCATGGGGCCATTCTGGCATCAGGGCCTGGATCAGACCCACGCCACCTCGTCGAACCCGGCTTCGCGCACTCCGTCAGAGCGTCGCCTCCACCGCGAGTACTCCCGCGCCGACGAGGGTCGCGCCGTCGGCCAGGGTCGACAGCTCCACCGTGAGCTCGCGCAGGAATTCCAGCCGCGCGTGCCGGGCGACGGCGGCCCGCAACGGCTCCCACAGCGGTGCGCCCGAGTGCGCGAAGCCGCCGCTGATCACCACGCGGTCCACATCGAGCAGGGCTGCGGCGGAGGAGATCGCCTGTCCGAGTGCGGTTCCCGCGCGCGCCATGGCGGCGGTCGCCACCGGGTCGCCCTGGTGCGCCGCCGCGGCGAGCTCGGCGCCGGTCTCGCCGGTCCAGCCCCGCTCGCGCGCCCAGCGCACCGATGACATCCCACCGGCGACGGCCTCGACACACCCGAAGCCCCCGCAACTGCACGGCGTCTGGTCACCCGGCACGACGATGTGCCCGATGTGCCCGCCATTGCCGGTGCGCCCGGTCAGCACTCGCCCGTCGGCGACGATCCCGCCGCCGACCCCGGACGACACCGTCAGCGCCAGCCCGTTGTCCACCCCGCGCAGCCCGCCGACGCGATGTTCGGCCAGCACCAGGCACGCGCCGTCGATCGCGAACCGCACCGCAGCCCCGGGGAACAGCGCCCGCACGTGCGCGACGATCGCGAAGCCGTCGCGCCACCGCGGCAGGTTCAGCGGCCTGGTCACCCCGGCGGGCACGTCGACCGGGCCTGCCGAGCCGATGCCGACCGCGGTCACCGGTATGTCGCCCGCCACAGCGAGCAGGAGTTCACGGCAGACCGCCCACGGATCGTCGGCGTCGGTAGCTGCCCGGCGCACCTCGCGCAGCGCATAGTCCGGATCGACCAGTCCCGCAGCGAATTTGGTCGCTCCGATGTCGAGTGCCAGTGCCGTCATCGCTTTCCTGTCCCCCTGGTGTGTATCCACATCGCCGTCGCCGCACGACGAGGCGCTTCCCGGCCGGTCGATGTGAAAGATCACAGCATGTGGCACGCGACACTTTGACTACTGGTCGGTACATGTCGACCCGATTCGTTAGATACTTCAACGCGGGTCGGGTCTAGTCAGTTGGGCAGCACTACTCTGATGAAGGATAGCTGTGTCGAAAATCGTTGTACTGGTGTTGAGTCTGCTGTGTGTGGGCTTCCTCGCCGCGCCGGCGGGTGCGAACCCGTTGTATCCGACCCCGGATCCGGATCCGTTCTTCACAGCACCGAGTGACATCGGTGCGCTCGCGCCGGGCGATGTCGTGCGCACCCGGCGTATCGACACCATGCTCTACCCCGGTACCGAGGGCTGGCAAGTCGCCTTCCGCTCCACCAACTCCGCGGGCAACGCGATCATGGGCGTCACCACCGTGCTGATGCCGATCGGCGTGAAGAACCCGCCGCTGGTGTCCTACCAGGCGCTCATCAACTCGATCGGTACGCGCTGCAACCCGTCGCAGTCGCTGTTCAACGGCGAGCTGCAGGACGCGCCGGGCGCGATGCTGCCGATCGGGCGCGGCTGGGCGGTCTCGGTGCCCGACTACCTCGGCCCCACCGTCGCCTACGGTGCGGCGAAGATGAGCGGCATGGTCACCCTGGACAGCGTTCGGGCCGTTCAGAAGGTCGCCGAGCTCGGCCTCGGCACTTCGCCCGTCGCGCTGGCCGGGTACTCCGGTGGCGGCATGGCGACCGCCTGGGCCGGTGCGCTGCAGCCGACCTACGCGCCGGAGATGAAGCTCGCCGCGGTGGTCGCCGGTGGTATCCCCGCCGACCTCGAATTGATGGCCGACGCCCTCGGTTTCGCGCCGCACCCCGGCTTCGGCCTGGCCTTCGCGGCCGCCATGGGCATCGAGCGCGAGTACCCGGAGCAGGTGCCGGTCTCGGATTCGCTCAACGAGCAAGGCCTGTGGTTCCGTGAGTTCACCAAGGACGCGTGCCGCCGCTTCCTGCTCTTCCACGGTATCTTCCGCAACGCCGAGCAGATGGCCGCCTCCAAGGATCTGATGTCCAGCCAGGTCGCCCGCGGCGTCCTGCGGGAGAACAGCCTCGTCCACTTCACGGGGGCGCCCACCGCGCCCACCTACATCTGGCAGGGCAAGTACGACACCCTCACCCCGTACGGCCCGGTGGCCGAGTCGGTCGCCCACTTCTGCTCGCAGGGTGCGCCGATCCAGCTCGCCACGATCGAGATCTCCGAGCACATGACGGCGGCCGCCGCGGGCTTCGTCGACGCCTGGAACTACGTCGAGTCCCGCTTCCGCAACGAACCGGTCCCGACGAACTGCTGAGATGACACGGTGCTGGGCGACCCCTCGCCCAGCACCGGTTCAGACCTGGTCGGACTCGTCGATGAGGTGTTCGAAGGCGCGGAGGTTCTTGAGGGATTCGCCGCGGGCGACGCGCCATTTCCATTCCTTGCGAATGGATTCGGCGAAGCCGAGTTCGAGCAGCATGTTGAAGTCGGTGTCGACGGCTTCGAGGATCTGGCCGAAGACACGGTCGAGTTCGTCGGGGGTGACCGACTCGGCGGACATGCGGCCGACGAGGTAGATGTCGCCGACGTTGTCGAGGGTGTAGGAGACGCCGAAGAGGCGGCGGTTGCGGCGCAGCAGGTATTTGTAGACGCCTTCGAAGTTCTCGTCGGGCTTGCGGCAGACGAACGATTCGATGCGAACGCCGTGCTTGCCGACGGTCAGCATCACCGTGGTCTTGAGCTTGCGTTCGCCGGGCAGCACGACGATGAAGGTGTCGTCGCTGTGGCGGGTGTATTCGATCTCGCGATCGCGCAGTGTCTCGTCGATCACCTGCGATACGGCGCTCACCTGCGTACTCCCGTCCGGCGCCGCCACAGCGCCCGCGATCTGGCCTGGCTGGTCTCGCCCGCGTGCAGGGCGATCGGGCCGCGTTCGGCGCGGAATCCGGCCATCGCGGCAGCGTAACTGTCGAGCAGGCCGTCGGCGGTGTGCGCCCAGGAGAACCGGCTCGCGTGGTCGACGGCGGTGGCGCTCATCCGTGCCAGCCGGTCGGGGTCGTCGAGCAGGGCGGCGAGGGCGTCGGCCCAGTCGGGGGTGCGGTGTCCCGGAACCAGCAGACCGGATTCGCCGTGCCGGACGGCGGTGCCAAGTCCGCCCACGTCGGCGGCGAGCACCGGGGTGCCGCTGGCCTGCGCCTCGATGGCGACCAGTCCGAAGGATTCGTTGTAGCTGGGCACGGCGACGACGTCGGCCGCGCGATACACCTGGACGAGCCGGTCGGCGGGCTGCGGCGGCAGGAAGGTGACCTGCTCGGTGATGCCGAGGCCCGCGGCCAGCTCGATGAGCGCGTCGGGCCTGGCCAGGCCGCTGCCGGACGGTCCGCCGACGATCAGCACCCGCAGCTTGCGGCTGGGATCGCGGTGGATCAGCTCCGCGGCGGCGCGCACCAGCACGTCGGGCGCCTTGAGCGGCTGGATGCGCCCGACGAAGGCGACGACCTGCTCGTCGGGGCGGAGGCCGAGTTCGGCGCGGGCCGCGAGCTTGTCGCCGGGACGGTAGCGCGACAGGTCGGCGCCGGGCGGCACCACATCGATGCGATCGAGCGAGGCGCCGTACAGGTCGACGAGCTGACGGGCTTCGTCCCCGGTGTTGCCGACGAGCCGATCCGCCTCGGCGATCACCTGCTTCTCCCCGATCACCCTGGTCTCGGGTTCGGGAGCGTCGCCCTCGGCGAGCGCGGCGTTCTTCACCGCGGCCAGCGTGTGCGCGGTGTGCACCAGCGGCACTCGCCAGCGGTCGCGGGCCAGCCAGCCGACCTGGCCGGAGAGCCAGTAGTGCGAGTGCACGAGGTCATAGTGGCCGGGCAGGTGGCGCGCCTCCTGGCGCAGCACCTCGGCGGTGAACGGACACAGCTGGGTGGGCAGTTCGTTCTTGTCCAGACCCTCGAACGGTCCGGCGACGACGTGGCGGACCAGCACACCCGGCCCAGCCTCCGCCACCGGCGGCAGATCCGACGACGTAGCCCGGGTGAAGATCTCCACCTCGGTGCCGCGTTTGGCGAGCTCGAGCGCGGTCTGCAGCACGTAGACGTTCATGCCGCCCGCATCGCCGGTTCCGGGCTGCGCCAGCGGTGACGTATGCACCGACAGCACCGCGATGCGGTGGGGCAAGAGATCCGGACGACGCTGACTCACACCCTCCAGTGTGCACGCCGCGACGCCGCCACCGATATCCCTACCGGGATCGGTGACGGTCGTCACAGGATATTCGTGAGTGAGTTCACGCGGTGGCCGATACCGAGACTGCCCGATCTGCGCCGCCGCCGCGAGCGGTTTTTCGCCGTCACGTTCGCCGCGCCAGCGCCGCCTCGAAGACCGGCCACGACTTGTGCAGGTCCTGCTCCCAGTAGCCCCACGTGTGGGTGCCGTTGGGCCGCAGATCCACGGTCGCGGGGATGCCGAGCGACTGGAGCCGGTCGCGCAGCTGCTGGGTGCACAGGTTGGTGACGGCTTCCAGCGTGGCACCGAAGATCAGCTGGAGCGGGTCGGCCTGGGCGGCGATCGTGTCGTACGGACCGGGGATCCCGGTGCCGGAGGAGATGTAGACGTCGGTGCCGCGCAACGCCTCCGCGTGCAGATAGGGGTCGTTGGCCGACCACTCGGGATCGGTGGGCGGGCCCCACATATTGGCGGCGTTGCCGAGCCGGCTGCCGACCACCGTGCGCACGATCGCCTGTCCCCTGGCGTCGCTGGTGCGCACGCAGCCGCTGTAGGACCCGATCGCCCGGTACAGCCCCGGTGCGGCGAGCGCGAGCTGGAACACCGAGGTCCCCGCCATCGACAGTCCCGCGATGGCGTTGGCGCCGGTGCCGCCGAACGCGGCGTCGATCACCGGCGGCAGTTCCTTGGTGAGGAAGGTGGTCCAGCGCGGCTTGCCGAGCACGGGATCGTCGGCCCGCCAGTCGGCGAAGTAGCTGCCTGCCCCGCCGAAAGGGATCACCACATTGACCTGCTTGTCCCGGAAGAACTCGACCACATCGGTGCGATCGAGCCAGTTGCCGTCGCTGCCGCCACCGACTCCGTTGAGCAGATACAGCGTCGGCGCCGGCTTTTCCGGGTCGGCGGCACGCAGCACGCGCACCCGGGTGACGGTGTCCATCGACGGCGAGTACACCCCGACATCGATCGTGCGATCGGGCTCCGTCCGCTGATCCTCGATCCGCGCCTGTTCGGCCCCGACCGCGGGCGACGCCATCCCGACGCCGGCCAGCACGGCGAGCACAACCACAACGATCCGAGCGCCCACTGCCCGACCAAACATCATCGAACTCCGATCTCGACGCCGAACCCTTCTGCCGCGATCAAACGGCATTCCCGAACGCTACACACGGATTCGCGAAAACATTGTGACGATTACCAGAAGATTTTCCACCGTCCTGTGTGAACAAACTTCGTAGTTCTAGATCACAATCACAGTCGTATCACATCGGCGTTCGCGACGAGCAGATCAGCTGGTCATGGCGGCAGAGGAAGGGGGCTTTACCTGCGCGAATGCCTACCTCAGCTATCCTCGGATTACCCGTCGTCGCGTGCTCATAGCGAACACCAAACGGTCGGAATCGCCCTCGATTCCTCGCTGAAATAGCCCGCGGATAATGCGGTCCAACAGCGCTCGAGCCACGCCCGAAGATCACAATTAATCCGACCGGTCGCCGCGTATTGTCGCCGCCGTCACACTCCCGCACGCCGTCCGGCGACCGGATCGCGCCCGCTGTCAGCTCACCGCAACGCCTCGGCGAACAGCGGCCACGAGCGGTGCAGGTCGTCGTTCCAGTAGCCCCAGGAATGGGTTCCGTCCGGGCGCAGGTCGACGGTGGCCGGGATGCCCAATTCGCCGAGGCGGACGGCCAGTTGCCTGGTGCACAGTCCGGTGACGGCGTCGAGCGCGCCACCGACGAGGAGCTGGTCGAGCAGTTTCGCGGTATCGCCGCCGATGCCGGGGCCTTCGATGGTGTCCAGCGGGCCGGGCAGGCCGGTGCCGGAGGCCACGTAGATGGCCAGGCCGCGGAGGCGGTCGGCGTGCAGGAAGGGGTCGTTGGCGGCCCAGAGCGGGTCGCCGGGTTGTCCCCACATGTTCACAGGGTCGCCGTTCTGGCCGGAGACGACCGTGTTGACGATGGCATGACCCTGGGGACCGCTGGTCGCGGCGCAGCCGCTGTAGCTGCCGACGGCGCGGTAGAGCTGCGGCGCGGCGAGCGCGAGCTGGAAGGCGGCGGTGCCGGCCATGGAGACGCCCGCGACGGCGTTGGCGCCGGTGCCGTGGAATTCGGTGTCGATCAGGCGGGGCAGTTCGCGGGTGAGGAAGGTTGTCCAGCGCTGGCGGCCGAGGACCGGGTCGTCGGCGCGCCAGTCCGCGTAGTAGCTGCCCGCGCCGCCGATCGGCATCACCACGGTGACCTGTTTGTCCGCGAAGAACCGCGCGGCGTCGGTGCGGGTCAGCCAGTTTCCGCCGTCGCGCCAGTCGCCGGTCGTGCTGCCGCCGTCGACACCGTTGAGCAGGTAGAGGACCGGCGCGGCCGCCGCGCGATCGGCCGCGGGCAGGACCGCGACGTGCACCGATCGGCCCATCGCCGCCGAATGCACGACCAGGTCGACGACCCGCCCCTGCCCCGGCGTCACCGAGACCAGCCGGGCGGTGTCGCGCGGGTCGGGCGGCGCCGCGCCCGCCACCGCTTGCGCACCGACGAGGCACGCCGCCAGAAGAAGCCAACACCGCGCCACGACGCCCATGCGCCACCTCCATGCCCGGCCGGAAGAAAGACCGTGCGATAGAGGGTAGGCATCACGCCGCGAACCCACCCCGGTTTCTGAAACATCGATGATTCACAGAAACCGAGGGGTGAAACTTCAGCCCAGCGCGTCGATGAACGCGCTGACCTCGGCGAAGAAGCGCGGCCGATCCTCGATGAACAGCCCGTGCTGCGCGCCCTCCCACAGCGAAATGCGGGCGTCAGGGGCATTGTCGGCGATGTACCGGCCATTGGCGGCGGGCACGACCGGATCCTCGGTGCCGTGCAGCACCAGGACCGGGATGTCGAGCGCGCGCAGGGTCTCGGTGTTGTCGATGGTCCGGTAGAACAGCGCCTTGCGCACCGACGGCGTGGTGGCCAGGCTCGTGCCGAACAGGCGCTGAGCATCGACACCCTTGTCCTCGCCGGGACCGGTGTTGGCATTGCCGAACACGGAGAATCCGCGCACCGCCCGACCGGCGGCCTCGTCGAAGACGCCGGGAATCGCCTTCTCCATGGCCGGGCCGGGCGCCGCACCCGGCACGTTCGGGCCGATATTGGCTGGCGCGCCGCAGTAGATGGCGGCCGCGACGGCCGAGCTACCGTGCGTGGCCAGATAGTCGGTGGCCACGATGCCGCCGTAGGACCAGCCGAGCAGCACCGCCCCCGACTCGATGCCCTCGGCCGCCAGCACCGCGGCGACATCGGCGCCCCACGCCTTCGGATCGTCGTAGCCGGCGCCGGGATCGTCGGAGTAGCCGTGCCCGCGCAGGTCGACGGCGAGCACGCGATACCGCTGTGCCAGATCGTCGGCCGCCGCACCCCAGCAACGCAGATTGCCCGCCCAGCCGTGCAGCAGCACCAGGGGCCTTCCGGTCTCCGGGCCGCTCACCCGGTAGACGATCCTGGTTCCATCGGCACTGACAGCATCGCGAATAGCCATGCCGACAGGCTAACGCCGGTCCACATCACGGTGATCCGAGCCATGGCGACAGCGAATCCGCGGCGAATAGGATCACTACCCATGAGCACTCGCACCGCCGTCGTCACCGGAGCCAGCTCGGGAATCGGTGAGGCCACCGCCCGGGAACTCGCGAAGCAGGGGTACCACGTCTACGTGGGCGCCCGGCGGTTCGACCGGGTGCGGCGGCTGGCCGAGGAGATCGGCGGCACCGCCGTCGAACTCGACGTCACCGCCGAGGAGTCGGTGCGCGCTTTCACCGACGCGATCGACCGGGTCGACGTGCTGGTCAACAACGCGGGCGGCGCCAAGGGCCTGGCCTCGGTCGCCGAGGCCGACCTCGACGACTGGCGCTGGATGTGGGAGACCAACGTCCTCGGCACCCTGCGCCTGACCAAGGCGTTGCTGCCGAAGCTGATCGCCTCCGGCGACGGCCTGATCGTCACCATCACCTCGATCGCCGCCTTCCACGCCTACCCGAACGGCTCGGGCTACACCTCCGCCAAGCACGCCCAGGCCGTGCTGCACCGCACCCTGCGCGACGAGCTGCTCGGTCAGCCGGTCCGCCTGACCGAGATCGCGCCTGGCGCGGTGGAGACCGAGTTCTCGCTGGTCCGCTTCGACGGCGACACCGAACGCGCCGCCAAGGTCTACGAGGGCATCGACCCGCTCTACGCCCAGGACATCGCCGAGATCGTCGGCTTCGTCGCCAACCGGCCGCCGCACGTGAACCTCGACACGATCGTCGTCAAGCCCCGTGACCAGGCAGGGCCAGGCAGCTTCGCGCGACGCTCCTGACCTGCGGCGTTCAATCCCCGGACCGGGCAACCGAATCCGGGGTCCCGCGCTGTCCGAGTGGCGGAGCACGCCTCGGGCACCGATACTGCGCAGGGCCGACCATGACATAGCTGTGAATTCGCTACCCGCTGGCACGGCCGATAACATCACCACGTTTGCCGATAGCCAGTCCTAGGAGTGCTTCACCGATGCGCAGTATCAAGTCCGTGTTCGACGGGTTCAAAGACTTCCTGATGCGCGGGAACGTCATCGACCTCGCGGTCGCGGTGGTCATGGGCACCGCGTTCACCGCCGTGGTCACCTCGTTCACCAAGGGGCTCGTCAACCCGCTGCTCGCGGTGTTCGGCTCGACCAACGAGCTGGGTCTGGGCGTCCAGCTGATCGCGAGCAAGCCGGCGACCTTCATCGCGCTCGGCCCGATCATCACCGCGTTCATCGACTTCTTCATGGTCGCCGCGGTCCTGTACTTCGTGCTGATGCTGCCGATGAAGTCGCTGAAGAACAAGTTCGGCACCACCAAGGCCGCCGAGCCCACCGAGACCGAGCTGCTCATCGAGATCCGCGACCTGCTGGCCAAGCAGCAGGGGCTGAGCACCGAGCAGGCCGACTCGCTGAGCAAGGAACGCGCCAGCGAGTCGGCCTGACCAGTACTCACACCGCAGCGGTTTGCCGCCGCGGCAGCATCAGCGCGGGAATCATCGCCAGCGCGATCATGACCGGGGCGATCCAGTAGGTGTGCTGGAAGGCCTCGGCCAGCGCCGGGGCCAGGTCCGCGCGCTGCGCCGGGTCCATGGCGTGCAGGGCCTGGAGCCCGCCGGTCACCGGGAGCAGTGCGCCCAGCGTCACCGAGGCCACCGCGGTGCCGATCGCCATCGCCGTGGTGCTGATCATGTTCAGCACCGTCGACCCGGCAGGCTGCTGCGCCCGGTTCAGCGGCCTCGTCGCGGTGGTGATCACCGGCATCATCGTGCCGCCGCCACCCGCGCCCATCAGCAGCATGGTCGCGCCGAGCGCCCAGTACGGCGCGTCCGCGTCGAGCTGAAGCACGAACAGCGCGAAACCGGTGAGCGCCACCGTGATCGACACCGGCAGATAGCGGCCGGGCGGAATCCGGTCGATCAACCGGCCGGCCACCTGCATTGTCGCGCCCGACGCCAGCGCGAACGGAATGCCGAGAGCGCCTGCCACCAGGGCGGATTCACCGCGCACCACCTGGAAGTACAACGGCAGCAACAGCATCGAGCCGAAGTAGCCGCTCGCGAACAGGGCAAGCAGCGCGGCGGAGATGCCGGTCGTGCGATTGCCGAGCACGCGTAGATCCAGCAGCGGAACCGGGACGCTCAGCGACCGCAGCACGAAGGCGACGATCAGCCCGGCGCCAGCCAGCAGCGGCACCAGCACCGACGGTGTCGCGAAGCCGGCACTCTCCCCCGCCGCCGTCACGCCGTAGATCACCAGCGCGAGACCGGGCGACATGAGCAGCAGGCCGACGACATCGAGCGGACGCGGCGGCTCGGGCACGTCATCGGGCACCACCCGGGCGGCCAGCACCAGGACCAGCGCGCCCAGCGGCAGGTTCAGGAAGAACATCCACCGCCACGACACCTCGTCGATGAGATAGCCACCGATCACCGGTCCCAGCAGCGGACCGACCAGGATCGCCAAGCCCAGGGTGCTCATCAACCGGCCCAGCCGCTCCGGGCCCGCCGCGCGCAGCAGGATGGTCATGGCGACCGGCATCAGCAGGCCACCGCTCGCGCCCTGCACCACCCGGAAGGCGATGAGCGACTCGATGTTCCAGGCCAGGCCCGCCAGGACCGAGCCGAAGACGAAGGCCGTGACCGCCGTCAGATACAGCCGTTTGGCGCCGAAGCGGCCGACCAGCCAGGCCGAGGTCGGGACCACGGCGCCCAGCGCCAGCGAGTAACCGGTGGCCACCCACTGGATCGTGCTCAGTCCCGCGTCGAACTCGGCGGAGAGTTTGTTGATGGCGACGTTCACGATCGTCTGATCGAGGGTCGCCATGATCATGCCGACCACCAGCACCAGCGCGATGCGCATCGGGTTACGGGTTGGGGCTGTCGTCGTTGTGGTGAGCACGGCGGTCACTTCCCGTACGGGCGGACGGCGCGGGCGGTGCGCAGGGCCTGGCCCCACCAGGTCAGCTGGTCGAGCAGAGCCGCGGCGGCGGTGTCGGCGCCCGCCACGTCGATCAGGTCGCCTGCGTCGTCGAACCGGCCCCACGGGTTGGGGAAGGCGACCGAGTCGCGCACCGTGACCGCGTGCAGTTCGGCGAACACCGGGCGCAGATGTTCCACGGCGCGCAGGCCGCCGGAGATGCCGCCGTAGGAGACGAAGCCGACCGGTTTGGCCTGCCACTCGGTGTGGTGGGTGTCGATCAGGTTCTTCAGGGTTCCGGGGTAGCTGTGGTTGTACTCCGGTGTCACCACGACGAAGGCGTCCGCGTGGGAGAGTTTCGCGGTGGCCTCGGCCACGGACGGGTGCTCGGTGGCGGCGCCGAAGCTCGGCGGCAGTTCGACCTGGCCCGCGTCGACGACGTCGACCTCCATGGTGTCGCGCAGCCGCGCCTGCCGGACGAACCAGTCGGCGACGGTCGGGCCGAAGCGCCCCTGCCTGGTGCTGCCGATGACGACGGCCATCCGCAGCGGGCGGATCGCGGTCCTGGCGTGCTCAACCGTGGCGCTCATAAGTTCCTCCAGCTCGGTGGCGGCCACTCGGCCGCCGCTGCGCACAACGGTGCTACCTCAACCTTCCTTCAGGTCAAGCGGAAGCGATTCACCCCTTGACCGGAATACCCCCCAAGGGTATATAGTTGCATCTATACGCAGATAAGAGACCATGCATTACCCAGGAGGGTCGACCATCATGACCACCTCACTGTTCGCCAACCGGGACTATCGCCTGCTGTTCACCGCGCAGGTCGCCGCCCTGTTCGGCACCGGTCTCACCACCGTCGCCCTCGGCCTGCTCGCCTACGAGCTGGCGGGCGGGAACGCCGCGATCGTGCTCGGCACCGCGCTGACGTTGAAGATGATCGCCTACGTCATCGTGGCGCCGATCGCGGGCGCGTACGCGGGCCGACTCCCCCGCAGGCAATTCCTGATGGCGCTCAACGGCATTCGCGGCGCGATCGTGCTCGCCCTGCCGTTCGTCGACCAGATCTGGCAGATCTACGTGCTGATCACCCTGCTCCAGATCGCCTCGGCCGCCTACACCCCCACCTACCAGGCCGTCCTGCCCGACATCCTGCCCGACGAGCGCAATTACACGAAGGCACTCTCGGCCGCCCAGCTGGCCGCGACCATGGAAACCCTGCTCAGCCCGATGCTGGCCGCGCTGGCGCTCAGCGTGATCAGCTTCCACTGGCTGTTCGTCGGCACCGGTATCGGCTTCCTGATCTCGATCGCCCTGGTCATGGCCGCGAGCATCCCCGACGCGGTGGTGGGCGACGGCGCGATCGGCCAGCGCCTCGCCGCCGGGCTGCGCCTGTTCGCGGCCACCCCGCGGCTACGCGGACTGCTCGGGCTGAACCTGGTGGTCGCGGCGGCGGGCTCGGTGGTCATGGTCAACACCGTGAACTACGCCCGCGACGTGCTCGGCGGCGACCAGTCCGGCGTCGCGCTGCTGCTGGCTGCCAATGGCTTCGGCACGATGCTCGTCGCCCTGACGCTGCCCAAGATCCTGGACCGGCGCGGCGAACGTCCGGTGATGCTCACCGGCGCGGCCGTCCTCGTCACCGGCCTGGCCGCCGCGATCACCCTGTCGACCGCGAGCATCGGGGACTGGAGCTGGGCCGCCGCCCTGGCCACCTGGGCCGTCATCGGCGCGGGCACCGGCCTGGTCCTCACCCCCACCGGCCGCGTCCTGCGCCGCTCGGCCCGCGCCGAGGACCGCCCCGCCCTCTTCGCCGCCCAGTTCTCGCTCTCACACCTGGCCTGGCTGATCACCTACCCGATCACGGGCTGGCTGGCCACCACCGCGGGCTTCACCACCACCTGGATCACTCTGGCCGTCATCGCCGCCCTCGGCGTCGCCACGGCGGTCCGCCTGTGGCCACGCCAGGATCCCACCGAGATCACCCACATCCACGAGATCGGCACCGTCGACCCGGCGATCCTCACCGATGCGATCCAGGTAGGCCCACGCCATTACCAGCACACCCACTCCTACGTCATCGACCGAAACCACCCCCGCTGGCCAAGCCGAACCCCGGCCCTGGTCTGACGAGCATCGCCGCGAAACCGCGCACCCCACACGCGTGCAGCGTGCGGGGTGCGCCGGTATCCGGACGATGGCTTGTGCGCGTAGCTCGGTCCACCAGCTCTAGCGCGGACCGGCCGCCGATCCACCCGGCGCGGAATCCGCGGACAACGCCGACATGGACTGCCAGGTCGGCCAGTCGATGGCCCAGTCGTAGATGTCGCCGTCGGCCTGGGAGAGCTCGATGGAGGTGCCGGTGACCTCGACCGGGTCGCCGTACAGGGCGGTCGGGAAGTAGGCCTGGGCGTCCGCGGGCGAGAGGTTGATGCAGCCGTTGGTGACGTTGGACGAACCCTGGGCGGACAGGGATTCGGGGTTGGCGTGGATGAACTCGCCGTTGTTGGAGATCCGCACGGCCCAGCGCTCGCGAACATTGGTGTAGTACGGCGGATTCGACATCATGAAGTCCTCGTACTTCTCGGTGACCACGTGGGTGCCCGAGCGGGTGACATTGCGCGGCTCGTTGCCCTCGCCGTAGGAGACGGCGAAGTCGAAGACGGTGACGCCGTCGCGGACCACCTGCATGCGGTGGCTCGGGGCGTTGGCGATCACGATCTGGCTGCGGCCGACGGTGAAGTCGGAGGTGAGGTCGGCGTCGCCGTAGGCGCCGCCGCCGAAGTCGACGCCGTAGAGCTTGGCCGCCACGTGCACGGTGGTGCCGGAGGTCCAATACCCCTTAGGACGCCAGTGCACCCGGGAACCGCCGTCGTCGGGCAGCCACGCCCACGAGCCCTCGGTGCCGGGATCGGTGGTGACGGTGAGCGCCTTCTCCACGGCCGCCTTGTTCGTCACCGGGCCGGTGAACTTCAGGACGATCGGGGCGGCGATGCCGACTTCCTGGCCGTCGCCGATATTGATCGTGGCCGGGATCGTCGAGGTGGGGCTGACGGTGGTGAAAGTGCCGTCGATCGGGACCGGCTTGCCGTCGGTGCCGATCGCGGTGCCGGTCCAGGTGTAGGTGGCGTTGTAGCCGAGCGGCTCGGTGATCTGGTACGTCGCGCGATCGGGGCTGAGCCTGCCTTCGACCTGCTTGCCGCTGGCATTGGTGAGCGCGATCTGGTCGATCCGGCCGTCGGCGACGGTGACCGATACGGGCGCGACGGGGTCGACGTCGGTCGCTCCGGCCGATGGCGTGGCGGCGACCCGCGCGACCGGTCCCGCGGTCGCCGCGTCCCCGCCGGGGCGGTCGATCGCGCATCCGGTCAGCACGACGAGCACGGCCAGCAAGATCACCGCAACCAGCGACCGACCACGTCGAACGCCCATGCCACGGCCATCGGCGGCCCTTGTTCCGCGCACACGCTGAACTGCCGTCCCGTGCGCACGCAACGAGGCGGTTACCGAAGGTTTGCTCACGGAATCGAATGTACGCCGAGCTACCGACCTGCCCGGCTCACAGGGTGAGGCCGACCGGCACCGGCTCCGGTTCCAGCGTCACCCCGAAACGTTCCTGGACGCCCGCGCGCACCGTGCGGGCCAGCTCGACGATGTCGGCCGCGCGCGCGGTGCCGCGGTTGGTCAGCGCGAGCGTGTGCTTGGTCGACAACCGCGCCGCAGCCTGCTCGCCAGGGAAACCCTTCGCGAACCCGGCCCGCTCGATCAGCCAGCCCGCCGAGAGCTTCGTGCCGTCGGGCGCGGGGTAGGTCGGCACCGGCACGTCGCCGAGGTGCGCGGTGATCGCCGCCAGCACCTGCGGCAGCCGATCCGCGCCGACGACCGGGTTGGTGAAGAACGAGCCCGCGCTCCAGGTGTCGTGATCGGCCGGATCGAGGACCATGCCCTTGCCCGCCCGCAGCCGCAGCACTTCCGCGCGGACGTCGGCGGCCGGGCGGGTCTCGCCGTCGCCCGCGCCGAACGCCTTGGCCAGCTCGCCGTAGCGCAGCGGCGCGCTCCTGCCCGACGGATCGAGCGCGAACTCGACCGCGAGCACCACCGCGTCGTCGCTGTGCTTGAGCACGCTGGTCCGGTATCCGAAGCCGAGCGCGGCCGGTTCGACCCAGCGCACCTCGCCGGTCTCGCGGTCGAGCAGCCGCACCTGCCGCAGCAGCGTAGCCACCTCGACGCCGTACGCGCCGACGTTCTGCACCGGCGTCGCACCGGCCGAGCCGGGGATACCGGACAGGCACTCCAGCCCACCCAGTCCGGCCGCGACGGTCGCCGCGACGACCTCGTCCCAGTTGGCCCCCGCCTCGGCGACGACGCTGTCGGCACCGATCCGCACTCCGGTGTTCGCCACCCGGACCACGACACCGTCGAAGCCCGCGTCGTCGATGAGCAGGTTCGATCCACCGGCGAGCAGCAGCACCCGGACACCGGCCGCGTCCAGCGTCCGTACCGCGGCGATCAGCGCGTCGGTCGTACCGCATTCGGCGACCAGCGCGGGCCCACCGACCCGCAAGGTCGTCAGTTCGGACAGCTGCACCGATTCGCGCACCACCGCGCCGGTATCGGCGAGGAGGTCACGCACCCGCGCCGCGCTTCCGGTGGATTCCTTGTTGATCGCCGCGTTCACATGCCGATCATGGACCACATCGCGGCCGCAGGTCCATTCCCCCACGCACCGGCACCGGTGAGTCGCCGATCCCGCGCCCTAGCAGGGCGAGCACCGATGGACACCCGGTAGCGTGTCGCGCATGGCTACACCTCTGGCGTTCACGGCTCGCTACACCTATTCGGTCGAGGCCGTGCGCGCGGCGTTCTCCGACGAGCAGTACTGGAAGGCTCGTCTCGAAGAGGTCGGCGGCCCCGGCGCCCGGCTCGATTCCTTCTCCAGCGACGGCACCACGGTCAGGGCCCAGCTGGTCCAGTCCATCCCCGCCGACCAGCTCCCGCCGGCCATCACCGCGGTCCGCCCCGGTGACCTGGTGATTCCCCGCACCGAGACCTACAGCGGCACCTCCGGCACCGTCGAGGCCCACGTCGACGGCGCACCGGCCAAGGTGAACGCCACCGTCACCCTCACCGCCGACGGCACCGGCTCGACCGCCACCGTCACCGGCACCATCGAGGTGAAGATCCCGCTGTTCGGCGGCAAGATCGAGGCCGCGATCTCCGAGCACCTGCTCGAACTGCTCAACAACGAGGCAGCCTTCACCGAACAGTGGCTGGCCCGCTAGCCGCACCTGAGCACAAACGCGGCTTCCGCCGCTCCCGGCCACGCACGCCCCGACCCCGAGGAGGGGCAGGCCGACGCAGTCGGCCGTCGGCGGCCGTCCCGCCGGTCAGGCGCCGTTGCGTACGCGACGAAGGAGCAAGCAACGGTGCCTGACCGGCGGGACACAAGGGGCCGCGACCTCGAGC
>NZ_JBSGVD010000009.1:0-246569 GCF_053608285.1 Nocardia sp. NPDC055053
GCTTGCTCCTTCGTCGCCTACGCAACGGCACCTGACCGGCGGGACGGCCGCGAACCGCCGTTGCGCGGCGGCCCCTCCTCGGGGTCGGGGCGTTGTTGCTCGGTTTTCAGGCGAACTGGCCCGCTTCTCGGCCCTTTCCGGGCGGGCCCGCGAAGGCCTGTGCGATGCCGAGCCAGTGTTCGGCGTCCGGGCCCTCGGTGAGCAGGGCGGTGTCGTCGCGATGGCGGCGCTGGGTGGCTACCAGGCAGAAGTCGACGGCCGGACCGGTGACGCGCTGCTTCGCGTCCTCGGGGCCCCAGGTCCACAGGGTGCCGTCGGGTGCGGTCAGTTCCACCCGGAATTCCTCGGCCGGCCCGGATTCACCGTGGACGGTGTAGGCGAAGTTCCTGGTACGGACGCTGATGTGGGCGACAGTGCGCAGCCGGGCGGTGGGCGTGCGGTCGACGCCGAGCGCGTCGGCGACGTCCTGCCCGTGCGCCCAGGTCTCCATGATGCGGGCCGAGATCATCGACGCCGGGCTCATCGGCGGGCCGAACCAGGGCAGCTTGGTGCCCGCGGGCACGGCGGCCAGCGCGGCGAGCAGCTCGGCGCGGCCCGCGCGCCAGCGCACGAGCAGCTCGGCGGGCGGGGTCTGCGCCACTTCCTCGGCGGCCTCGTCGACGAAGGTGAACATCTTCGGCGCGGCCTCGGTCAGCAGCTTCGTGAAGGTCTCGCCGTCGGTGGCGGCGAGCTTGGACACCTCGTCGGTCCAGGTCAGGTGGGCGATCTGGGTGGTGATGTGCCAGCCGGGCGACGGGGTCGGCGTCTGCCACTGTTCGGGGGTCAGCGGTGCGACCAGGTTTTCCAGATCCGCGCATTCGGCGGCGAAGTCGTCGAGGAGCGCTGCGAGGTCAGCCATCTGTTCCCTTGCCGATCATGGCGCGGCCCGGTACGGGTGCGCCTCGTCACCAAGAATCTCAGCGGCCCGAGAAAAATGCAAGCACGCGTGCTTGTTATTTGCCGCTACCAGCCGAAGGTGAGCAGGTGGATCGCGCCGACTACGACACCGAGCACACCACCGTGCACGTAGAGCAGCCACGCGTCCTGCTCCACCGCGGCGTAGAACATCTCCATGAACTCGCCCGGCGTGAGTTTCTGCAGCTTGCGATCGGCGAACTCGTCGATCTTCTTCGCCTGCTCCAGCACGAACTTCTCGTCGTCGACCATCTCCGGCGCGAGGCTCATGCCCGCGCCGGCGCCGGAGATGGCGAGATTGTCGTACCCTTTCCGCCCGATCGCCGCGCGCACCATGAACGCGGTCGGGCCGAGCTGGTGCTGGATCTCCTCGGCGACGACCCGCTCGATCAACTGCTTGGTCTTGTCGCCGTTCGGCCCCTGGAGCAGCTCATTGGACAGGTTCTCCACGGTCAGCACCTGGTAGGCCAGAATGTGCGCGAGGTCGGTCGCCGCCTGCGGCTGCCGCTTGGCCAGCAGGGCCTGGCGCCACAGGTACTTGTAGCGCGGCTGCGGGTCGCCCGGCTCGAACACCATCTTGATCGCGATGACGTTCACGATGACGCCGATCGCGGCCGAGGCCAGCAGCACGATCACCCACGCGGGCACCAGCCCCCAGTACGGGATCTGCGAGTGCACGTGCAGGTACAGCGCCAGCACCAGGCCGAACGGCGCGCCGAGCAGGCCGATCCGCGCCATGAACTTCAGTTCCGGCGCGGCGATGGTGGTGGTGAGGTCCTTGAGAATGGTCGGGTTCTTCTCCAGGTACCTGATCACGAAGTTCTTGACGTCGAGCAGCTGGTCGATGTTGTCGCCCAGGCTCGCGAACGCGCGCCGGCCCAGCGCGGGCAGCTGCCGGTCGACCCGCTGGTAGACGGCCTGCTTCACCGGCCGCGGCAGCGAGCGCCACAGATCGGGATTCTCCCGGTACATGATCTCGTCGACGATGGGTTGCACCTGGTCGCGGGCCCGTTCGGCGAGATAATCGCCGATACCGTCCAGATCGAGTTCATGGATGAAATCGCGCGGGCTGCCGATGCGCATCAGCGCCTTGTCGACGCAGATACTCGCCATCTTCTCGGCGCGGGCGGGGATGAAGCCCTGGAAGCCGAGCCTGCGCCCGTCGCCGGAGAAGGTCGGCAGCACCTGGACCCGGCGCGGCAGATACGGGTAGAGGACGTGCAGCATCGGTACCCGGAAGCCCTTGAAATGCAGCGGCCAGAACAGCATGAGCACGCCGGTCCAGTTGGTGAGCCAGCCCGCCACCGCGCAGAAGATCGGGAAACTTACCAGCTCGACCACGAATTTCGACTGCCCTGTCAGCTCTTCCCAATCGATGAAGAGTCCGGAGGCCAGTGTGGTCATCGAGGAGCCCCCTAGTGCTGACGCGCGAAGAACGTGAAGAACGTGAGGATAACGAAATCACATTCTGACCCGTCGCGACGGGGTACGGCCTCGGGACCCCGTTTGCCCAGGCGGCGGCTGGTCACGAGCCCAGTTCGGCGCCGGATTTTGCGGTTAGAGTGACCGGGCAGGCTCAGCCGATTTTCGAAGGACCCCCACGCGATGCAACCCCTCGGCAGCGATGATCCACGCCAGATCGGGGCGTACCGGTTGCTCGGCGTCCTCGGCGCCGGTGGCATGGGCAAGGTGTATCTGGGCCGCAACGCGGGCGGGCGCACCGTCGCGGTGAAGGTGATCCGGCCGGATCTGCTGGGCGACGCCGAATTCCGGGTCAGGTTCCGCCGGGAGGTGGCCGCGGCGCGACGGGTCGGTGGGGCGTTCACCGCGCCGGTGCTCGACGCCGACGTCGACGCCGATCCGCCCTGGCTGGCCACCGGTTACGTTGCCGGACTTGCGCTCTCGGACGCGGTGGCCCGATACGGGCCCTTCGCCGAACCGTCGCTGCTCGCCCTCGGCCACGGGTTGGCCGAAGCGCTCGTCGCGATTCACGGTGCGGGCGTTGTGCATCGCGATCTGAAGCCGTCGAATGTGCTGCTGGCCGTCGACGGACCCAAGGTGGTCGACTTCGGCATCGCGCGAGCGGTCGAGGACACCGCGCTCACCACCACCGGAAAGGTCATCGGCTCACCGGGTTTCATGTGTCCGGAGCAGGTCACCGGCGAACCGCTCGGCCCCGCCTGCGATGTATTCGCGCTCGGCGGTGTGCTGACCTTCGCCGCCTCCGGGCACGGCCCGTTCGGCACCGCCGAGATCGTGCAGATGCTGTGGCGGATCGTCTACGAGGAGCCGCGCCTGGAGGGCCTGCCGCCGTCGCTGCGCCCGCTGGTCGCGGCCTGCGTCGCCAAGGACGCCGCCGCCAGGCCGACACCGCGGGAAGTCCTGGCCGAGCTCGCCGGAATCGGCATACCCGAGCGATCCGGGTGGCTGCCGCCCGCGGTGCTCGAGGAGGTCAGCATGCGAGCGGTGCGCCTGCTCGACCTGGATTCCGGCCCGGCCGATTTCCCACCCGGCCTCGGCACGCCGGATACCTCGACGTCGAACCCGGCTGGCACCGGCGCTGTCCTGCCTGCGGCGACCGGCGGGCATACGGCGTTCCCCGGCGCTGTCCCGTCAGCGGCGTCCGGCGGGCATACGGCGTCCCCCGGGGTTGCCCTGCCTGCGGCGACCGGCGGCCATACGCCGCGACCTGGCGCTCCCCTGACGGCGGCGAACGTCGGCGGGTACACCCCCGCGCCGTATGCGACTGTCCGTCCGCCGGTCGGCGGAGCCGGCGACCCCACCATGACGCCGACAGGCTGGCACATGGCGAGGCCCCAGCCGGATGCCGTCTCGGGACAGCATCCGATCCCGCCGACGAACTCCCGCACCCGCAACCTCCTCGTGGCCGCGGCGGTCACTGTCGCGATCGCGGTGGCGGCGGGTGCGTTCCTGATCGGCGTCCAGCTGCGCGGCCAGCCCGATGCGGGCGGCGTGACCATCTCGACGACGGCCGCCGCGGACACGGACGCGCCGACCGCCCCCGGCGCCCCGGCCACCACGGTCCCCAGCGCCTTCGTCGGCAGCTGGCAGGGGCAGGCGTCGGACGGTCCGGTGCGCTTCGCGATCGAGCTGACCATCGGGGACGGCGAGGTCGGGCAGCAGGTGGCCACCGCGTCGAACACCGGCATGATCTCCGGTGAGCGCTGTGAGCGGTCGGAGACCCTGGTCGAGGCCACCACCGACCGCCTCGTCTTCCTGGCGAAGCTGACCGGCGACAGCGCGGGCGGCTGCCTCGACGAGGGCGCGACATCGACGGTCACTCTGCGACCGGACGGCAGCATCGCCTACAGCACGCCGGGCGCATTCGGCGGCACCATCGCGGGCGTCCTGCGGAAGTCCTGATCGCCGGTTGCCGGTCGATTGCCGACCACGTACCGCAGGGTGTGAAACGGCGAACCGGACACCCCGCGAGGCCGGTGGTGGTTCACTACCACCACGAGCTTGTTTGGACCCGTGACCAGCACATCCCCCCAGGTGATGCCGATCGCAAAGTTTCAGCCGTTGCGATCTGGGTCACTACTATGCCAGACTCTCGTCCCACACTGTGAAGCCGTCCGGTCTCACAATGTCCGGAGAGGGAGTGTGTTGAGCAAGCGGCAAGTGCGTGAAGTTGCCACCCTCCCGGCGGTTGCGCGGAAATCAGTACTGATCGACCAGCGCGAGCGCTGCGGCGGTCAGCAGGTCGACCAGCTCGCCGACCGGCGGGCGCGCGTCGAGCAGCAGCCATTCGTGCGCGACTCCGTTGACCGCGCCGGTGAGCAGTCCCGTAGCGAGCTGTGCGTCGCCGCGCAGCCGGACGCCCTTCACGGCCAGCGCGGTCTGGATCAGCGCCGACCAGGCGTGGCGCCGCTCCCGGCGATGGTTCTCCATCCGGTCGCTGACCCCGATCACCTCGATCAGCGCCAGCTGCGCGCGGTACGGGTCGGAGCTGAGCGATTCCAGGTAGGCGGCCAGGCCGGCGCGCAGCGCGGACTCCGGGTCGGCGTGGTCGACCACCGCCGTGGCGACCGCGGCCGCCGCATCGTCCTGGATGCGGTCGTAGGCCGCGATGAGCACGTCCTCGCGGGTCTCGAACTCCTCGTAGAACTGCCGCTTGGACAGCCCGGCCGCCGCGCACACCTCGGCGAGCGAGCACGTGACGTACCCGCGTTCGGCGAAGATTCGCGTCGCTGCTTCCAGGAACCGCTGGCGCCGTTCGGCTTTACGCGCGACGACTGTACGACCCCCATACCGCCTGTCCGCTGTAGTCACCTCTCCAATGTATCTGAAACCCGGGATCACATATACCTTTCCGGACTGCTCCAACCAATCCCCACAAAGAAGGACGGCTGACCAGTGCTGCGCACCCGAGGCTCGCGGACCGCATTGTCCGCTCTCGTACTAGCGGTGAGTGCCTCACTCGCCGCACCGGCATCGACCATGGCTGCCCCGCGGCCTGCGGCTCAGCCGAGCGTCCCGGCGATCGCGGAGAACGTTCCCTCCGAGACGCTGGCCGCGCTGGCACCGTCGATCGTAAGCGCCATCTCCGCTCCCGCCCCCATCGCCGACGGTGCGCAGGCCGCGATCTTGGCCCAGGCGCGCGTGCTGCTCGCCACTCCGGGCATCCCCGCGCAGGTCAAGGCGACGCTCGAGAAGGTCATCACCTTCCTCGACGGCAGCGGCGGTGGCGGCCCCGAGCTCCCGCCGTCCGACGGTCCACGGATCGCGCAGTTCCTCTACCCGACCATCGGCAAGGGCTGCATCGGCCCGACCTCCGATTCCGTCGGCACCGCGCTGGCCGTACCCGGCCCGGCCGAGCTGCCGCCGCCGGGGCCCGCCGCGGGCCAGACCGGTTTCGTCTTCACCGCGCTGGGTACCAAAACGCCCACCGTCGCGCAGAACCCGCCGATGACGGTGCAGTGGGTCAACCTGGACAACCGGCGCACCGGCAACCAGCCGCTCACCACCGCGGCCGGAATCAACCCGGACGGACCGGCCACCCTGTCCGCCATCGCCGACACCGGTTCGGGCCGGGTCGCCGCGGTGATCACCGGTTCGCTCACCACGACCACCGCCGACGGTGACCGGACCTGCTCGTTCGCCCCGACCATCGGGTTCTTCTCCGTCGCTTGAGCCGACGCCGGATATTGGAGTTTCGATCTATGAAGTTTGCCGTCCCCGGCCTGATCAGCGGTCTGGCCGGCGCGATCCTCGGGGTGATTGCCGTGCTCGGCATCACCGCAGGCGCGCAACAGAATTCGATCCCAGCACCCGAGACCACCGCTGACCCGGGCTCCTCGGTGCTCGGCAACGTGCAGTACGGAAGCCGATGAACAGCGGGCGCAGGATGATCGCCTGCATTCTCGTCGGACTCGGCGCGCTGCTGCTCGCGGCCGCCGTCATGATTCCCACCTACACCGTCGGCAAGGTCGCCAAGACCCCGCTGGATCTGCGGATCACCACGATTGCCAAGAATGTGCCGGGCGAGGAAAGTCTTGTCCTGGACGCGAAGTCGCTGACCTCGCCGGAGGGCTCGGCCAAGGTCGACAAGAACGTCCCCGTCGTCTCGCAGCGCTTCCTGACCGTCGAGGAGCCGTCGGGCTCCGACGAGATGACGGTCCAGGCGGGCCAGACCCTGCGTCGCGACGACCGTGACGGCGACACCGGCATCCTGACCGCCTCGATCGACCGGGTCACCATCGACCGCGTGACGGGTCAGCCCGTCGACGCTTCGCCCAACGGTTCGCTCGCGGTCACCGTCGACAAGTCGGGCGCCTCGGTGGCCGACGCCCTGACCCGTCAGGGTCTGCAGTACCGCTTCCCGATCGGCACCGAGAAGAAGTCGTACCCCTACTTCGACACCAACGCCCGCTCGACCCGGCCCATCGACTTCGTCGAGGAGTCCGAGATCAACGGCGTGCCGGTCTACCACTTCCGGCAGACCATCCCGGTGACGAACATGAACGACGTGGTCCCCGCCGCGACCAACAAGCTCACCCTCCCCGCCGCCAAGTGGGGCCTCGAGGGCGACGCGCCGGTCACGATGACCCGCTTCTACACCAACACCCGTGACCTGTGGGTCGAGCCGCGGACCGGCGCGGTCCTCAAGGGCGGCGAGTCCATCCACCTGTACTACGGCCGCAGCGCCAACCAGGTCGATGTCACCGCCCTGAAGTCGCACCTCGTGTTCGACGAGGAGACCATCGACGCGCAGATGGCCGTCACCCAGGAGAGCCTCGACAAGCTCGACCTGTTCGGCAAGACCCTGCCGATCATCCTGGGCATCCTCGCCGCGATCCTGCTCATCGCGGGCGCCGTCCTCGGCGTCATGAGCGCGGGCGGCTCCACCGCGCGTCGCACCTACGACCCGCCCACCGAACAACTCCGCTCCACGAATCTCTAGCTCGGTTCCCCTGCACAACACGGCCTCCCCGGATCACTTCCGGGGAGGCCGTGTTGCGTTCGCCGTCAGTGAACGACGGCACCGGCAGGAACAAACAGGTAGGGCCTTGGGTTGAGTCAGCAAAGCTCAACTTTGGAAGGGTCGACATGACTACAGCTCAGAACCTGCCGGTGCTGTTCCTCACCGATCCGATCGTGCTGCCGGGCATGGTCGTGCCCATCGAATTGGACGAATCCGCGCAGGCCGCCATCGACGCCGCGCAGGCCGGGAAGACCGGCGCCGTGCTCGTCGCGCCCCGGCTCGACGAGGGGTACGCCTCCTACGGCGTCATCTCCTCGATCGAGCAGGTCGGGCGGATGCGCGGTGGCGCTCCCGCCGCCGTGCTCAAGGCCGAGCGCAGGGCGCGGATCGGGCACGGCGTGACCGGGCCAGGCGCCGCCCTGTGGGTGGAGGCCGAACCGGTCGATGAGGTCGCGCCGGACGCGCGGACCACCGAACTCGCCGCCGAGTACAAGAAGCTGGTCGTCGCGGTGCTGCAGCGCCGGGAGGCATGGCAGATCATCGACATCGTCAACCAGCTCGACAAGCCGGACGCCATCGCCGACACCGCGGGCTACGCGCCGTACCTGTCCGACGAACAGAAGCGCGAACTGCTGGAGACCCCGGACGTCGCCGTCCGCCTGACCAAGCAGATCGAGTGGATCAAGGACCACATCGCGGAGGTCGAGGTCACCGACAAGATCTCCGAGGACGTCCGCGAAGGCATGGAGAAGAGCCAGCGCGAATTCCTGCTGCGCCAGCAGCTCAACGCCATCCGCAAGGAACTCGGCGAGGACGAACCCGACGGCGCCGACGACTACCGCACCCGCGTGGAGAACGCCGACCTGCCGGAGCACGTGCGCGCCGAGGCGCTGCGCGAGGTCGGCAGGCTGGAGCGGGCCAGCGATCAGAGCCCGGAATCGGGCTGGATCCGCACCTGGCTCGACACCGTGCTCGACCTGCCGTGGACGGTGAAAACCGAAGACAGCACCGATGTCTCGGCCGCGCGCGCCGTGCTCGACGCCGATCACCACGGGCTGGACGAGGTGAAGGACCGCATGGTCGAGTACCTGGCGGTGCGTGCGCGAAGGGCCTCGCGTGGGCTCGAGGTCGTCGGTGGACGTGGCTCCGGCGCGGTGCTCGTGCTGGTCGGCCCGCCCGGTGTCGGTAAGACCTCGCTGGGTGAGTCCGTCGCGAAGGCGCTGGGCCGCAAGTTCGTTCGCGTCGCCCTCGGCGGCGTGCGCGACGAGGCCGAGATCCGGGGCCACCGCCGCACCTACGTCGGCGCGCTGCCGGGCCGGATCGTGCGCGCGGTGAAGGAGGCGGGTTCGATGAATCCCGTTGTCCTGCTCGACGAGATCGACAAGGTCGGCTCCGACTTCCGCGGTGATCCGGCGGCGGCGCTGCTCGAGGTCCTCGACCCCGCGCAGAACCACACCTTCCGCGACCACTACCTGGATCTGGATCTGGACCTGTCGAACGTGCTGTTCATCGCGACGGCCAATGTCATGGACACCATCCCCGGCCCGCTGCTGGACCGGATGGAACTCATCACCGTCGACGGCTACACCGAGGCCGACAAGGTGGCCATCGCCCGCGACTTCCTGGTGCCACGGCAGCTGGAACGCAACGCGCTGACCGCGCAGGAGGTCTCGATCACCGACGCGGCCCTGCGCGAGATCGCGGCGAACTACACCAGGGAAGCCGGTGTGCGCCAGATGGAGCGACTCGTGGCGAAAGCCTTGCGCAAGGCGGCGACTCGTCTGGTCGCCGGCGACGCCGGTCGCCCGGACGGGAAGACGACGCTGGTCGACAACGGCTCGCTCGGCGAGGGCGCCGTGCTCGGTTATGACCCGGAGCTCGGCTACGACAACGTCATCGATATCGAGTCCGGCCCACAGCCTGCCGGTCAGCTGACGAGTCTCGTGGTCGACATCGACAACCTGACCGACTACCTCGGCCGTCCCCGCTTCACCCCGGACTCGGTGGAACGCACCGCGGTCCCCGGCGTGGCGACCGGCCTCGCGGTCACCGGCGCCGGCGGCGATGTCCTCTACATCGAGGCCAATGCCGCCGAGGGCGAGCGTTCGCTCACCCTCACCGGCCAGCTCGGCGACGTCATGAAGGAGTCGGCGCAGATCGCCCTCACCTACGTGCGCTCGCACCTGGAGGAGATCGGCATCGAGCCGAAGGTCCTCGACCGCAATATCCACATCCACTTCCCGGCGGGTGCGGTGCCCAAGGACGGACCGTCGGCGGGCGTCACCATGGTGACCGCCCTGGTGTCGCTGGCCCTGGATCGTCAGGTGCGCGGTGATGTCGGCATGACCGGCGAGGTCACGCTGAACGGCCGGGTCCTGCCGATCGGCGGCGTGAAGCAGAAGCTGCTCGCCGCCCAGCGAGCCGGCCTGAAGACGGTCTTCATCCCGGCCCGCAACGAACCGGACCTCGACGAGGTCCCGGCGGAAGTGCTGGCCGCCCTGGACGTCCGCCCCGTCGCCGACGTGGCCGAGATCCTGGCTTACGCGATCGAACCGATCGCCGAGCCTGCGGCCGACAAGCTGGCGTACACGGCCTGACGGCACTGGCGTAATCGTGCATTTCGCGTCTCGCACGATTACGCCGGTTGCCTACCGGCTCACCGTGGGCGGCAACTGCGGCGCCTCATCCGCACCGACGACGATGACCGGCAGCTGATCGGTCTCGAAGCCGTCCTGCTCCTCCCCGAACTCGTCGTCGAAGTCGGCGTCGTCGTCGAACTCCGGATCTTCGTCGGCGTCGGCCGCGGCGGACGGGGCGAGGTCCTTCTCCACGCGCCGGGTCGTCCCCTGCGCGACCGCGCACAGGATCGGCTCCTCGCCCTCGGTCTCGGCGTAGACATCGCAGTGGGTGACCGCCTGGCGGCGGGTGGCGCCGAGGACGGTGGCGTGGATGCGCAGCCGCTCGCCCATGGCGGGCCGCAGGTAGGTGATGGTGAAGCCGCCGGTCAGGACGTTGGGGCCGAGGACGGTGCCCGCGGCGAAGGTCAGCGCGTTGTCCGCCGCGTAGGCGAGCACCCCACCGTGCACGAAACCGAACTGCTGGCCGTGTTCGGGCTGGATCTCGATGACCAGTGTGGCCGCACCGTCCCCGAATTCGGTCAGTTCGGTCCCGACGAGGCGCGCGAACGGCTGCGCGGCTAGTACCTGGCGGGCCAGGTCGAGGTCGAGGGTGGTGGCTTCGGTCGGCATCGGGTGTTCCGTTCTTCGAGCTCTGTCGTGACATCGGTTGGCGCGCTACGGATATTGCCATCCGGCCGGTGCGGCGAGTACTCCAGTGCCGCACCCGTCAGCGCCAGGTTGCGGCGGTTTGTCGGTACCGTGCGGTAATACTTCATTCGTGCCCCAGTGGCTGCTGCATGTCGATCTCGACCAGTTCCAGGCGGCGGTGGAATTCCGGCGTCGCCCTGAGCTGCGCGGACAGCCGGTCATCGTCGGCGGTACCGGCGATCCCGACCAGCCGCGCAAGGTCGTCACCTGCGCGTCCTACCCGGCCAGGGCCTACGGCGTGCGCGCGGGCATGCCGTTGAAGATGGCGCAGCGCAAGTGCCCCGACGGTGTGTTCCTGCCGGTGGACATGGCCGCCTACGAGGAAGCCTCCGACGAGATCATGGCGACTCTCGGCCGGGTGGCAGGCGCGGTCGAGGTGTGGGGCATGGACGAGGCGTTCGTCGCCACCGACGGCGATCCATGGCCGCTGGCCGCCGAAATCCGCAGCGCCGTCATCGAACTCGGACTGACCTGCTCGGTCGGCATCGGCGACAACAAACTCACCGCGAAACTGGCGACCGGTTTCGCCAAGTCGGCGGGCAAGTCCTCCGCCGAACCCGAACACGACCCCGGCGCCGCGGCCGGCGTCTTCGAGCTCACCGCGGCCAACTGGACCGAGCTGATGGGCCACCGCCCCACCGACGCGCTGTGGGGCGTCGGCGCCAAGATCGCGCATCGCCTCGCCGTCATCGACATCGCCACCGTCGCCGACCTGATGGCCGCCGACCGCGAGCGCCTTGCCGCCGAATTCGGCCCCAACACCGGCCCCTACCTGTGGGTCCTCGGCCACGGCAAAGGCGACACCGAGCTCACGACCACCCCGCGAATCCCGGTGGGCCGCAGCAAGTCCGAGACCTTCCCACACGACCTCACCGAGCCGGACGAGATCCACCGCGAGGTGGCGAGACTGGCCACCGAGGTCGCCGAAGAGATGATCGAGCACGCCCGGATCAGCACCAGGGTCTCGGTCACGGTCCGCACGAAGACCTTCTACACCCGCAGCAAACAGCAGAAACTCCCGCAACCGACCGCAGACATCACCACCATCGTCGACACGGCCTTGGCCATCATCGACCGCTTCGACCTGGACCGCCCCGTCCGGCTCCTCGGCGTCCGCCTCGAACTCCTCCCACCCGAGCACCCCTGACGACCACCCCCGAGCCCGGCCCGACTCGTGGACAGTTGATCACCACGCTGTGGTGGCGGCATCGGCCGAGAGAGCACCGCCACCACAGCGTGGTGATCGCTTGTCCAGGAAGTTGTGGTCTGCCCGTGGGGGTGGTTCGGCTCGTATGCTCTGAGCCATGGATTACTCCGCTATGGTCGCCCGTGAATCCGACGGCCAGATCGTGCTCGCGCGTGAGCAGGTCGGGGACGATTTCCTCGGCACCGGCGAGGTGACGATCAAAGTCCACTATTCGAGTGCCAACTACAAAGATCTTCTCGCGATCACCCCGCGCGGTGGCGTGGTGCGCAATTACCCGATCGTGCCCGGTATCGATCTCACCGGTGAGGTGGTCGCGTCGGAGTCCGACGACTTCGCCCCCGGCGACCAGGTGATCGCGCACGGCTACGAACTCGGCGTTTCCCGCAACGGCGGCTTCGCCGAGTACGCCAGGGTGCCCGCCGAATGGGTGGTGCGGCTGGAGGGCCTCGACACCCGCGACGCTGCCACGATCGGCACCGCGGGTTTCACCGCGGCGATGAGCGTGCAGGCGCTGCTCGACCACGGCCTGACCCCTGATGACGGCGCGGTCCTGGTCACCGGCGCGACCGGCGGGGTCGGCACCGTCGCCATCGACATTCTCTCCGGCCTCGGGTTCGAGGTCATCGCTTCGACCGGTAAGACCGACGCGGGCGATCTGCTCGCCGAGATCGGCGCCAACGAGGTCATCGGCAGGCTCCCGCTCGACCCCGACGCCAAGCCGCGCCCGCTGAACAAGGCGGTCTGGGCGTCCGCCGTCGACAGCGTCGGCGGCGCATCGCTCGCCCATGTCCTGAGCTCCATCGGCTACGGCGGCGCCGTCGCGGCCAGCGGACTCACCGGCGGCTCCGAGCTGCCGACCACCGTGCTCCCGTTCATTCTGCGCGGCGTGAGCCTGCTCGGTATCGACTCGGTTTTCCTGCCGATCGAGAAGAGGCGGACGCTGTGGGCAGCCCTCGGCAAAGAGCTGCGCCCGCAACATCTTTCGACCATCGAGTCCTTCGCCCCGATCACCGAGGTCGGTGCCGTGCTGCAGTCGATCAAGGACGGTGGTCACTCCGGTCGCACCGTCATCGGGGTCGCGGGCGAGTTCTGATCGGACAGCACTGTTCCCCAACTGCTTACCGTGACAGCGGTTGGGGAACAGTCAGCTAGACCGCGGTCTTGACCGGGACCGGCTCGTCGGCGAACTGGGTGCGGTAGAGCTCGGCGTAGCGACCGTCGGCATTGAGCAGGTCGGCGTGGGTGCCGCGCTCCACGATCCGGCCCTGCTCGAGCACCACGATCTGGTCGGCGGCGCGGATCGTCGAGAGCCGGTGCGCGATCACCAGGGCGGTCCGGCCGTGCAGCGCCTCGGTGAGCGCTTCCTGCACCGCGGCTTCCGAGGTGGAGTCCAGCGAGGCGGTGGCTTCGTCGAGGATCACCACGCGCGGCTGCTTCAGCAGCAGCCTCGCGATGGTCAGGCGTTGCCGTTCGCCGCCGGAGAGCCGGTAGCCGCGTTCACCGACGACGGTGTCGAGGCCGTCGGCGAGCGAGTCGACGAGGTCGCCGAGGCGGGCCCGGCGCAGCGCGTCCCACAGCTGCTCCTCGGTCGCTTCCGGTTGTGCCAGCAGCAGATTCGCGCGGATCGTGTCGTGGAACAGGTGCCCGTCCTGGGTGACGAGGCCGACCGTGCGCTGGATCGACTCGGTGGTCAGCTCGCGCACATCGGCGCCGTTGAGCCGGACCGCGCCGGAATCGACGTCGTAGAGCCGCGAAACCAGTTGGGCGATGGTCGATTTGCCCGCGCCCGATGATCCGACCAGGGCGACCAGCTGACCGGGTTCGGCCCGCAGCGTCACCTCGTGCAGCACCTCGACGCCACCGCGGGTGTCCAGGGTCGCGACGTCTTCGAGCGAGGCGAGCGACACCTTGTCGGCCGAGGGGTAACCGAAGTCGACCGCGTCCAGCTCCACCGCCACCGGGCCGTCCGGCACCGGGACCGCGCCGGGCGCGTCCTCGATCAGCGGCTTCAGGTCGAGCACCTCGAAGACGCGCTCGAAGCTCACCAGGGCGGACATGATCTCCAGGCGCGCGCTGGCCAGTGCGGTGAGCGGGGTGTAGAGGCGGGTCAGCAGCAGCGACAGCGCGACGACCGAACCGGCGTCGAGACTGCCCTGTAGCGCGTACCAGCCGCCGAGACCGTAGACCAGCGCGAGCGCGAGTGCGGAGACCAGCGTGAGCGAGGTGACGAAGGTGGTCTGCAGCATGGCGGTGCGCACGCCGATGTCACGGACCCGGGTGGCGCGCATGGCGAACTCGGACGATTCCTGCCGCGGCCTGCCGAACAGCTTGACCAGCGTGGCGCCGGGCGCGGAGAAACGCTCGGTCATCTGGGTGCTCATGGCGGCATTGAGCTGGGCGGCTTCGCGCTGCATGGCGGCGAGCCGGTTGCCCGCGCGCCGGGCCGGGATGACGAACACGGGCAGCAGCACGAGGGCGAGGAGGGTGATCTGCCAGGAGATGCTGAGCATCACGGCCAGGGTCAGCGCCAGCGTCACCAGGTTGGTGACGACGCCCGACAGCGTATCGCTGAACGCGCGCTGCGCGCCGATCACATCGCTGTTCAACCGGCTCACCAGGGCGCCGGTCCTGGTGCGGGTGAAGAACGCGACCGGCATCTTCTGCACGTGGTCGAACACGGCGGTGCGCAGGTCGAGGATCAGTCCCTCACCGATCCGGGCGGACAGCCAGCGGATGACCACCCCCAGCCCGGCGTCGAGGATCGCGAGCCCGGCGATGGCGAGGGCGAGCAGCACGACGGTCCGTGGCGCCGAACCGCCGACGATGTCGTTGACGACCCGTCCGGCGAGCACCGGCGTCGCCACGCCGAGGACCGCGGCCACCACGCTGAGCAGCAGGAACCCGGAGATCCGGCGCCGGTGCGGGTCGGCGAAGCGGAGGATGCGGCGGGCCGTGGCCAGGCGGAACGGCCGTTCCTCCTCTGGCGCGTTCATCCGCCGGTACATCTGGCTGTAGGCCACCGATTCGATACTCACTGCCACACTCCTCTTCGCTCCCCACCCATCGAACTCCTGCCCACCGACACTAAAACCTCAACAAAGGTTGACCGCAAATACTTTCCGCTGACGGCCGGTTCCGCGCACAGCGAAACCGGGCGGGGACTCGCCGAATAGGCTGGTCGGGTGGACGAGATCCGGAGTGCGGAGCTGCTGGCCGATGCCCTGCGTGGCCGGGTCGGCTGCGCGGTCGACGCCTCGACGCGCAGGCTCGCGGAGTACTCCTCGGACGCCTCCAACTACCGGGTCCGGCCCGCGATGGTCGTGTTTCCCCGCCACGATTCCGACATCGCAGCGGCAGTGACCTTCGCCCGCGAGCACGGGCTGGCGGTGACGGCGCGCGGCGGCGGCACCTCGGTGGCTGGCAATGCGGTCGGCCCCGGCATCGTGCTCGATTTCAGCAGGCATATGCGGGCCATCCTGGCGGTCGATCCCGAGGCGCGCACGGCGCTGGTGCAGCCGGGCGTCGTGCTTTCGGACCTGCAACGACGGCTGCGACCCGACGGCCTGCGGTTCGGGCCCGATCCGTCCACCCAGGACCGCTGCACGCTGGGTGGGATGATCGGCAACAACGCCTGCGGCCCGCACGCGCTGGCATGGGGGCGCACGTCCGATACCGTGCGATCGCTGCGCGTCATCGACGGGACCGCGACGCAGCGCATGCTCGGCACGAATCTCGCTGAGATCCCCGGCCTTTCCGGCTTCACGAATGCCAACCTCGCGGTGTTGCGCACCGAACTGGGCAGGTTCGACCGCCAGGCTTCCGGTTACGGTCTGGAACATCTACTGCCGGAACGTGGTTCGTCGCTCGCGAAGGCGTTCGTGGGAACCGAGGGCACCTGTGGGCTGCTGCTAGAGGCCGAGGTCGAGCTGACGCCGTTGCCTGCCGCGACCGTGCTGACCGTGCTCGGCTATCCCGATATCGCCACGGCGGCAGACGATATCGCCGCGGTGACCGGGTGCGCCCCCATCGCGGTGGAGGGTATCGATGCCGGGCTGGTCGACCGGGTGCGCGCCCATCGCGGGACGGTGCCCGAGCTGCCGCGCGGCCGTGGCTGGCTGTTCGTCGAAACCGCTGGTGCGAGTGCCGCCGAAGCATTGGCCTCGGCCGAGCGGTTGTGCCGGGAAGCCGACGCCGACGACTACCGGATCGTCACCGATCCCGCTGCCACTGCGGCACTGTGGCGTATCCGCGCCGACGGGGCCGGATTGGCAGGGCGGACACCGGACGGGAAACCGGCGTGGCCCGGCTGGGAGGACGCGGCCGTCCCGCCTGATCGCCTCGGCACGTACCTCCGTGAATTCGCGGCGCTGACCGGGGAATACGGAGTCGACGGACTGCTCTACGGCCACATCGGTGACGGCTGCATCCACGTCCGCCTCGACTTTCCGATCGCCGACGCGCCGCAACAGTTCCGCGCCTTCCTGTTCGAGGCCGCCGAACTGGTTGTGCGCCACGGTGGCTCGCTGTCGGGCGAACATGGCGACGGCCGAGCCAGATCCGAACTGCTCGCGGTGATGTACTCCCCCGCCGCCCGCGCCGCCTTCGCCGGCTTCAAGGCCCTGTTCGACCCCGATGACGTGCTGAATCCGGGCGTACTGGTCGCGCCGAATCCGGTCGACGCCGATCTGCGCGTTGCCGGGCTCCGGCCGCTGGCCCCGGCAGGCGGCTTCGCCCTGTCCGCCGACTCCGGCGACCTGTCCACAGCTGTGCACAGGTGTGTAGGAATCGGCAAGTGCCGCGCCGACACTCGTGGTTCCGGCGGCTTCATGTGCCCGTCCTACCTGGCGACCGCCGACGAAAAGGACACCACACGCGGCCGCGCCCGAGTGCTGCAAGAGGTAGTGCGCGGCGAACTCGACTGGCGCGCACCGGCAGTCGAGCAATCCCTTGACCTGTGCCTGTCCTGCAAAGCCTGCGCATCGGACTGCCCCGCAGGCGTCGACATGGCGACCTACAAATCCGAAGTCCTCCACCGCCGCTACCACCATCGCCCCCGCCCCCTCGACCACTACGTCCTCGGCCAACTCCCCCGCTGGCTCACCGCCGCACAACGCTTCCCGCGACTCGCCAACGCCCTGGCCGCCCGCCCGCTGCTCCGGCGCACCGCGATGCGCGCGGCGGGGATCGACCCGCGCCGCGAGGCTCCAGTACTCGCGACGGCATCATTCCGCCGAATCTGGCAGGACATCGGCGGCAACAACCGCACCGATCCAGCCGCCATCGCCCTGCAGCGCACCCCTCACCGCCACCTCATGCCGAACCAGCCCCCGAACACCGAGACGCGTACCGCCGCAACGCCTGCCGCCACGGCTGCGGATGACAAGGCGGCAGGCGGCGCGACTGCTGGCGACGCAGCTGCAGGTGACGCGGCTGTGGGCAACGCAGCGATTGGTGAGGCGGCTGCAGGTCACTCAGCGACGGGCGACGCGGCAGTGGGGGCGGGTCCGCCAGCCGCTACCACCGGCGAGGTGATGCTGTGGGTCGACACCTTCACCGACACGTTCGCTCCGGACAACGCCGTCGCCGCGACACTGCTGCTCGAACAGCTCGGCTATCGCGTCCGTATCCCGGCGGATCGCGTCTGCTGCGGACTGACCTGGATCACCACCGGGCAGCTCGACGGCGCCCGCGCCCGCCTGCGCGCCACCCTCGACGCGCTGGCCGCCCACGTGGCGGCGGGTGGCCTGGTCGTCGGCCTCGAACCGTCGTGCACCGCCACACTGCGCGCCGACCTGCCCGAACTACTCCCCGACGACCCACGCGCACCACAGGTCGCCGCCGCCATGCGTACCCTCGCCGAATTCCTGCTCGAGCATCCCGGCTGGCAGCCGCCACGACGCACCGGCGAGACGGTCGTCGTCCAGCCGCACTGCCACCAGCACGCTGTCGGTGGCTTCGCCGCGGAACGCGCGATCCTGGCCGCGATGGGCGTCACCGCCGACGAGCTCGCCGGGTGCTGCGGGCTGGCGGGCAACTTCGGCATGCAGAAGGGCCACTACGACGTCTCGGTGGCGGTCGCCGAGAACGCGCTGCTCCCGGCCCTGCGCGCGGCCCCGCCCGCGACGACGTTCCTGGCGGACGGCTTCTCCTGCCGAACCCAGGCCGCCCAGCTGGCGGGCGTGCGCGGTGTGCCGCTGGCGTCGTACCTACTCGGCGGCTGACCCTGCTCAGCTAGGGCGAAGCTCGCCGACTGCGCTGAGGCCTGCGCAGAGGACTGTGCTCAGCTGCCGTGCGGCAGGGTGCCCGGCGGAATCTGGTAGCCAGAGCTGCCGGCGGACCCGGTTCCCCATGCGGCTAGCAGCCAGTTCAGCGCGTTCGTGATCATCCGGTACCTCCTGCATCGGCGGGATGCCGACTGTTTGCCGACAAGGGCTAGATCGCCGTGCGAGTGGCGAGTATTACGAATCCGCATGGCCGCCGGATCGGGCGCGCACAATGGTCAGGTGCGCGATCAGACCCTCGACCCCGGCCTGTCGACGGCCGGGCTGTCCAGGACCGTCCGGTCGACCAGACCGTTCGACGTCGGGCTGACCGTCATCCCGCTGCGGCGCGGCGGCGGCGACCCGTGTCACCACATCGGCCCCGACGGCGCGCACTGGCACGCCTCGCGGATGCCGAGCGGCGTGGTCACCTACCGGCTCACCCAGGACGGCCGCGACGGAGCGCACGCCAGGGCCTGGGGCCCCGGCGCCGAGGAATTCCTGGCAGGCCTGGACCGGATGCTCTGCCTCGAGGAAGACCTCGCCGACTTCGCTCCCGCCCATCCCAAGCTGGTCGAAGCGCATCGCGTGGTACCGGGCCTGCGCATGCTGCGGACCGGGCTGGTGTTCGAGTCGCTGGTGCCCGCGATCCTCGAACAGAAGGTGCACACGAAGGCATCCTTCGCGTCCTGGCGGAGCCTGGTGCGCGAGTACGGGACCAAAGCACCAGGCCCCGCACCCGCCGGTCTGATGGTCGCGCCCGACGCCGAGACCTGGCGGCACATCCCGTCGTGGAAGTACCACCGGGCCAATGTCGGGCCGCAGCGCGCGCAGACGATCGTGCGCGCCGCCAGGGTTGCCGACTCGATCGAGCGCACCGCCGACCTGCCGCCCGCCGAGGCCGCGCAACGGTTGCGCAGCCTCCCTGGCATCGGTGTCTGGACGGTTGCCGAGACCGCGCAGCGCGCCTTCGGCGACGCCGACGCGCTCTCGATCGGCGACTATCACCTGGCCGCGGTGGTCGGCTGGAGCCTGCTCGGCCGCCCGATCGACGACGCGGAGATGATCGAGTACCTGGAACCGCTACGCCCGCACCGCTATCGAGCGGTCCGGCTGCTCGCGCTCAGCGGCCAGGCGCGCAAGCCGAAGTTCGGCCCGCGCACCCCGATCACCGATCACCGGCACCGCTAACGGATCGCGCGCTGGTCTAGCACGCATCGCCCCGAGTCGACCAGGGTGTCGCGCGCCCGTCTGCGCACCCGGCACTCGTCGACGGTGCAGTCCAGGTGCGATTGCATTGCGGCATGGGCCTGTTCGGCGTCCATCGGGCCCGGATCGGTGCCGCAACCGAGTAGTGCAGCGGCAACATGCATGTTCACATCGCTCAATTGCATGAACCAAGCACAGCACGCAACCGCCCGGCTAACGGTCAGTACACGCCGATCCCGATATTTCGCGTGAATTCCCAGCACAAGATCCACGGGGGAGTGCAGGATTCCCCATAGTGGACGAAATCCACCGCCAGACCGGGGTAATGGGTCGTGGCGGGTTGCGAACACAGGAGGAGTGGGGCTGTGGCAGCGAACGCATCGACCGGAACGGGTGGCACGGCGGCGGGAGTCTCCTCGACGCTGCCGCGCCGCCAGCTCGGGCGCTATCTGCGCGATTGGCGAACCCAGGCGGGCCTGACCATCGCCGAGGCGGCCAAGTTGATGGAATGGGGCGCCAGCACACTACAGCGACTGGAAAAGGGTCAGGCCGACCGCATTCGGACGATCGACATCCACGAACTGTGCCGGATCTACGGTATCCCCGACGATCTCGCCGAAGGGCTGACCGGTCTCGCGCAGCAGGCCGCTGTCAAGAGCTGGTGGCACGCCTATGGCGACCTGATTCCCGAAAACTTCGACGTCTATGTGGGTTTGGAGGCATCGGCGCATCGGCTGCGGGCCTATCAGTCCGAATTGGTCCTCGGTCTGCTCCAGACGGCCGACTACGCGCGGGCGCTGAATCATCTGGGCTATCCCAAGGATTCGGTCGACGAGCTCGATCGACGGGTCGCGTTGCGGCTGCAACGGCAGGCGCTGATCACCCGCAAGCACTCGCCCGCCGAAATCGATGTGGTTCTGCACGAATCGGTATTGCATCGCATCGTCGGTGATGCAAAGGTAATGGCTGCGCAGCTGCGACATCTTGCCGACACGAGTACCCGAAGCAATGTGGCGCTGCGTATCCTGCCGTTTGCCGCCGGTGTTCCACTCGGAGTCTCCACCGGACCTTTCACGGTTCTCGAGTTCGGCACCGACAGCAAGGGGCAACCGGTCGAACCGCCGGTGGTGTATGCCGAAGGCTTCACCGGCGATCTCTACCTCGAACGACGCACGGATGTCAGAAGGTACGACCGGGCTCACGAGTGCCTCCAGCGTCATGCGCTGGATATTCAACCGAGTAGAGACCTGCTGCGGCGGGTCGCGAAGGAGTATGTGGCATGAGTTTCGATCTCGTCGACGCACACTGGTTCAAGAGCACGCGCAGCGGCGCGGGCAAGGACTGCGTCGAAGTCGCGTTCCTGTACGGCGGGCGCGTCGGCGTCCGTGACAGCAAGAACCCGGCGGGCCCCGCGCTGGTCTTCGACGGACCGAGCTGGGACGCCTTCACCCGTGGCATCGACAACGGCGCGTTCGCCTGCGCACTGGGCGCACGGTGAACAGCAAGCGCACCATCGACACCACCGGCGCCACCTGGCTGCGGGCTGGCACCGCGGGGGAGGGCAGCAGCGTCGAAGTCGCCATGCTCGCCGACGGCTATGTCGCGCTACGCGACGGTAAAAACCCCGACGGACCGGTGTTGATCTTCACGCCGAGCGAATGGACCGCGTTCACCGCGGGCGTTCACGACGGCGAGTTCGATCGTCCTTGATCACGTTTGGATCAAGACACGGCGGGTAACCCCTTGATTATGGACCGAGGGTTGAAGAAAATGCCACCCCGGTACCGGAGGCTGGCGCCTGAGGACGGAGTGGAGCGCCTGATCGTGATACTGCTTTTCGCGGTGTCGTCGGTCGGAATCTATGTGCTCACCGGCTCGTTGCTCGCGGCGCTGTTCATCGGATTACTGGTCGGATTAGTCGCGGTAGGGACTGTAGCCGTGTTGTAGGTAGCAGTCGCTGCGGGGTTCGCCTGCGCGGACCCCGCAGCGCAACTGCCTACCGCCGGAACAGTTTGTTGCCCAGCCAGACAATCGGGTCGTATTTGCGATCGACGACGCGCTCTTTCAACGGAATCAACGCGTTGTCGGTGATCTTGATGTGTTCCGGGCAGACCTCGGTGCAGCATTTGGTGATATTGCAATAGCTCAGACCCGCTTCCTCCTGCGCCATTTCGCGGCGATCGGCGGTGTCGAGCGGATGCATCTCCAGTTCGCTGATGCGCATCAGATAGCGCGGCCCGGCGAAGGCCTGTTTGTTGTCCTCGTGATCACGCACCACATGACAGGTGTTCTGGCACAGGAAGCACTCGATGCACTTGCGGAACTCCTGTGAGCGCTCCACGTCGACCTGTTTCATCCGGTAGTCGCCCGGAGCGAGATCAGCCGGCGGCGTGAAAGACGGTATCTCCCTTGCTTTCTCGTAATTGAACGAGACGTCGGTGACGAGGTCCTTGATGATCGGGAAGGTGCGCATCGGCGTCACCGTGATCACCTCGTCCTGGGTGAACGTCGACATTCGCGTCATGCACAGCAACCGTGGCCTGCCGTTCACCTCCGCCGAACACGAACCACATTTGCCCGCTTTGCAATTCCAGCGCACCGCGAGATCGGGCGCCTGGGTGGCTTGCAGGCGATGGATGATGTCGAGCACCACTTCGCCCTCGTTCACCAGCACCGTGAAGTCCTCGAGACCGCCGCCGTCGACATCACCGCGCCAGACCCGGAACCGGGCGTCGTACCCCATCGCTACGCCTTTCCCTCGACCGAGCTCGCGGCCGGATGTTCGGCCAATTCCTGCTCGGTGTAGTACTTCTCGAGTTCGGTCAGTTCGAACAGGGCGAGCAGGTCCTCGCGCATCGGCGTCTGATCGGCCGGGGTGACCGTGATCGCCGGCATCTGCTGCCCCGCCGTGGCCGGGTCGATCGCGCAGACCAGCAGTTTGTTGCGCCAGTCCGGGTTCATGCCGGGGTGGTCGTCGCGGGTGTGCCCGCCGCGGCTCTCGGTGCGCAGCAGCGCGGCCTCGGCCACGCATTCGCTGACCAGCAGCATGTTGGCCAGGTCGAGCGCCAGGTGCCAGCCGGGATTGAACTGCCGCCGCCCTTCCACCCTGACATCGGCGTATCGGGCGCGCAGCTGCGCCAGCTTCTTGATCGCCTCGCGCACCTCGTGTTCCTTGCGGATGATGCCGACCAGGTCGTTCATCGTCTGCTGCAACTCGCTGTGCAGGGTGTAGGGGTTCTCGCCGGGACCTACGGTGGGTGGATCGAACGGTGCCAGTGCGGTTTTCGCGGCGCCCGCGATGTCGGCATCGGCCGGGGCGGGCCGCTCGGTGAGCTGCTTGACGTAGGCCGACGCGCCGAGCCCGGCCCGCCTGCCGAACACCAGCAGGTCCGACAGCGAGTTGCCGCCGAGCCGGTTCGAGCCGTGCATGCCGCCGGAACACTCACCGGCGGCGAACAATCCGGGGACAACGGCCGCGCCGGTATCGGGGTCGACCTCGATACCGCCCATCACGTAGTGACAGGTCGGGCCGACCTCCATCGGTTCGGCGGTGATGTCGACGTCGGCCAGTTCCTTGAACTGGTGATGCATCGACGGCAACCTGCGCACGATCTCGTCGGCGGGCATGCGGGAGGCGATATCCAGGTAGACGCCACCGTGTTCGGTGCCGCGCCCGGCCTTGACCTCCTCGTTGATCGCCCTGGCGACCTCGTCGCGGGGGAGCAGGTCGGGGGTGCGGCGCGCGGAATCGTTGTCGCGCAACCACTGATCGGCCTCGGCCTCGGTCTCGGCGTACTGGCCCTTGAACACCGGCGGGATGTAGTCGAACATGAACCGCTTGCCGTCGGAATTCTTCAGCACGCCACCGTCACCGCGCACGCCCTCGGTGACCAGGATGCCCTTCACGCTCGGCGGCCAGACCATCCCGGTCGGATGGAACTGCAGGAATTCCATATTGATCAGCGTCGCGCCCGAGCGCAGCGCCAGCGCGTGCCCGTCGCCGGTGTACTCCCAGGAATTCGAGGTCACCTTGTAGGACTTGCCGATGCCGCCGGTGGCGAGCACGATCGCGGGCGCCTTGAACAGCACCAGCCCGCCCGACTCACGCCAATACCCGAACGCGCCTGCGATGCGGCCGTTGTCGGTGAGCAGTTCGGTGATCGTGCACTCGGCGAAAACCTTGATCCTGGCCTCGTAGTCGCCGGTGGCCGCGTGGTCCTCCTGCTGCAGCGACACGATCTTCTGCTGCATGGTGCGGATGAGCTCGAGGCCGGTGCGGTCGCCGACGTGGGCCAGGCGCGGGTAGGTGTGGCCGCCGAAGTTGCGCTGGCTGATCCGCCCGTCCGGCGTCCGATCGAACAGCGCGCCATAGGTTTCCAGCTCCCACACCCGGTCGGGTGCTTCCCGCGCGTGCAGTTCGGCCATCCGCCAGTTGTTGAGGAACTTGCCACCACGCATGGTGTCCTTGAAATGGGTCTGCCAGTTGTCCTTCTCGTTGGCATTGCCCATCGAGGCCGCGCAGCCGCCCTCGGCCATCACGGTGTGCGCCTTGCCGAACAACGACTTACACACCACCGCGACCGAGAGCCCCTGCTCCCTTGCCTCGATGACGGCACGCAAGCCGGCGCCGCCCGCCCCGATCACCACGACGTCGTAGTCGTGCTGTTCCACTTCTGGCATGTCGATGAAGCTCCTCGAGTCGACGCGAAATCAGTTGACGAACCGCAGGTCCGAAATGGTCTGGCTCGCAACCAACATCACGTAGAAGTCGGTGAGCGCGAGGGTGCCGAGGGTGGTCCAGGCCAGTGCCATGTGGCGGGTGTTGAGCTTGGAGACCTGGGTCCAGAACCAGTACCGCACCGGATGCGCGGAGAAGTGCTTGAGCCTGCCGCCCGCGATGTGCCTGCACGAATGGCACGACAGGGTGTAGGCCCACAGCAGGATGACGTTGACCAGCAGCACGATGTTGCCGAGACCGAAGCCGAAACCGCCGGTGTCGCCGTGGAATGCGTAGATCGCGTCGTAGGTGTTGATCAGCGAGACCACCACCGCGACATAGAAGAAGTAGCGGTGCGAGTTCTGGATGATCAGCGGGAGCCGCGATTCACCGGTGTAGCGCCCGTGCGGTTCGGCGACCGCGCAGGCGGGCGGGGAGAACCACACCGACCGGTAGTAGGCCTTGCGGTAGTAGTAGCAGGTCAGCCGGAAGCCGAGCAGGAACGGCAGCACGACGAAGCCGAGCGGGATCCACATCGGGAGTTCGCCGAACGGGGTGCCGAAGTGGCTCGAGCCCGGTGCGCAGGAATCGCTCAGGCACGGGGAGTAGAACGGCGTCAGATAGTGGTACTGCGGCACCCAATAGGCCGTGCGCACAAACGATCTGATCGTCGCGTAGCCGACGAAGGCGGCCAGGCCGATTGCGGTGAGCAGGGGTGGCAGCCACCACCGGTCGGTGCGCAGGGTGCGCGCGGCGATGCGGGCTCTCGTCTTGCTGAAGACGCCCGTGCCGGACGGCGGGGTGGTGGTCGGTGCGGCACTCACGGTGGATGCCTCGCTGATCTAGGCCGTGCGGCGGTTGATCATTCCCCACCGCGATGGATTGTGATGTGGAGCACCATACGCCTGTGTTATCGCCGCTCGAGCCGGGTCTCCCACAACCGCCCGTTACCGGCCGTGGTGATCTCTGTCACAGACAGGATCGCGCCGGGTCCGGACAGGGGTCGGCGCGGCGACCCTGGGTGGCAGGACCGCCGCGCCGGTGAACAGGTCTTTACTTGGTTCGCGGCCGGGAGTGGAAACCGAGCCCCTCGTCCTGCGCGCCCATCCAGGCGGCCTCGTCGGACTTGCTGTCCGGGACATAGATCGGTTCCGCCCTGCGCGGGGTGGCGAGCTCCGGCGGTGGCGCCTGCTCGAACTCCTCGGCATCGATGACGAGCCGCTCGAGGTCGTTCTCCAGCCTGCGCACGGTGGCCGCGTCGCCGTAGTTGGAGCGCAGTGCGCCGATCGATTGCCGGAGTTGGCCGACCGCGTAGCGCAGTTCCGCGATATCGCTGCGTGTCATCGTTACCTCCTGTGTATATGGCGGGCATACCGACTCGTCGGATCACCTGGCACGCCCGTGAACTCCCGGGCCGCACTGCACCGAGCCGTGTGACTCACCACACAACGTGATCTCTACCACAATAACCGAGCTTTTCGGTTTGCGCCCGAAGTTGGGTCGGATTACGCGGTTGCCGTCCGGTAACTCCTGGGCTCAGCCCGCGACGGCGTAGTGCTTGTGGACACCAGCGGCGGCGCGCTCGACCAGCGTGGCGATCGAGTGGGCGACCTCCTCGGCGCACTCGAGGATGACGCTGTGCCCCGCGCCCTCGATCCGCACCAGCTCGGCGCCTGCCAGCTGGGAGGCGAGCACCACCGAGTGCGTGAACGGCACCATCAGGTCGGCCGAGCCCGCCAGCACCAAGGTGGGCAGCTCGCTCAGTCTCGGCAGGGTGTGCGCCTCGTCGAAGGTCAGCAGCGAGCTCAGGAAACCCGACATGGTCAGCAGCGGCGTCTCGTTGAGTACCGCGGTCGCGATCGCGGCGACCCGCGGGTTCACCCGCCTGGTCCCCGCGCTCGCCTCCCGGATCAGCGGCCCGAAGATCCAGCGCGAGAAGCGCTTCGACGCCTGCATCACCCGCGGCGCGTGCACGACGGCCCGCTGGAGCGAGGCGACGGCGTGCCGGTTGAGCAGCCTGCCGAGGCCGACCTCGGTGATCCCGCCCGCCGCGCCTGCGATCAACCCGATCCCGGCGACCCGTTCGCCGATCGCCGCCGGGAACAGCCGGGCGTAGGCCAGCAGCACCATCGCGCCCATCGAATGGCCGACCAGTACGACCGGCCCGGCCGGCGCGATCGCGCGCAGCACGGCGTCGAGGTCGGTCGCGAGCTGGTCGATCGTGTAGGTCGTGTGGTGGGCGTGCCCGGATTCGCCGTGGCCGCGGTGGTCGTAGAACACCATCCTGGTCCCGGCGTCCCAGTGCTGGAGCAGCTGTTCGCGCAGGATCGCCCAGGATTCGGTGTGCAGGCAGTGGCCGTGGACGAAGACGACGGTCAGCGTCGCGTCGTCGGCGCCGAAGGTGCGGACCGCGATCGGCACGCCGTCGTCGGCGGTGACGGTCGCGCGTCGGACTGTGTTCATCGGAGCGCTGGCGCGCTCGAGTTCGCGGCCCCTTGGGTCCCGCTGATCAGGCGCCATGGCTTGCTCCTTCGTCGCCTGCGCCATGACGCCTGATCAGCGGGACGGCCGCGAACCCGCCGCTGCGCGGCGGGCCCCTCCTCGGGGTCGGGGCGTGTGGCGTGGTGGTCCTGTACGGAGATTTTCGAATCAGATTTCCGGGCCGTTAGCCCGCGAATCCTCGCGTTATCCAGCTGATGCGCAACCGAATCCGGACGGGCTCCGGTCGTTATCAAGGAGACTCTTCGGCTTTCTAGCGCTATTGCTAGAAATCTGTAGATCAACCTGCGGACGCAGCCCGTGAGGTCCGTATCGGCATATCTAGTAGAAGGGTTAGATAGCCGAAGAGAGCTAAACGCTTCGGAGGTAGCGGCCGAAGTGGGGGACCGTGAAGCCGATCGTGCCGCGTTCGGCCGAGTAGATCAGGCCCTTCTTGATCAGGCCGTCGCGCGCGGGGGAGACCGAGGCGGGCTTGCGGCCGAGTTCGGCGGCCACCGCCGACGTTGCCACCGGGCCGTCGTCGCCGGCGAGGTCGGCCATCGCGCGCATGTACTCGCGCTCGGCGGGCGTGGCGCGCTCATAGCGGGAACCGAAGAAGCCGACCGCCAGTTCCTCCTCGGCCGTCGGCGAGGCCACCTCGACGTCCTCGGCGGTGATCGGGCTCTCCGGCGCCTGATCCCAGGCCGCCTTGCCGTAGGCCTGCACGAAATACGGGTAGCCGTCGGCCTTCAGATAGAGCGAGTCGAGGGCTTCCTCGGTGAACTTCACCTCTTCGCGCTCGGCGGGGGCGATCAGCGCGAGGTCCGCCGACTCCCGGTCGAGCCGATCGATGCGGTGATAACTGAACAGCCGCTCCGAGTAGCTCTTGGACGCCGAGAGCACCGCGGGCAGATGCGGCAGGCCCGCGCCCACGACGATCAGCGGCGCGGCGTCCTGGCTGAGCTCGTGGCAGGCGCCGCAGATCGCGGACACGTCGGCCGGGCCCAGATCCTGCATCTCGTCGATGAAGATGCCGATTCCGACGCCGATGGCGGCCGCCAGCGCCGCGGCCTCCTTGAACAGCTCGATCAGGTCGATCTCGATATCGCCGGAATCGGCGCGCCCGGTCACCGCGGGCACGTCGATGCCGGGCTGCCAGCGTTCGCGCATGCCCTTGTCGGCGGTGGCGCGCAAAGCGAAGGCCTTGAGGATGCCGAGGAAGTCGTCGACGTGCTCGGGATTGCGATGCGCCATCGCGATCGCGCGTACCGCCATGTGCAGCGCGGACGACAGCGGCCTGCGCAGATCCTGATCCGGCCGCGCCTCGATCTTGCCGGTGCCCCAGCTGCGCGAGACCGCGGCCGAGCGAAGCTGGTTGAGCAGCACGGTCTTTCCCACGCCACGCAAACCGGTGAGCATCACGCTGCGCTCCGGCCTGCCCCTGGCGACGCGCTCGAGCACGATGTCGAAGGCGGCGAGTTGCTTGTCGCGCCCGGCCAATTCGGGTGGACGTTGGCCGGCGCCGGGGGCGTAGGGATTGCGCACGGGGTCCATGCCGGACAACCGTAGCGCGTCGGCACGGCAGAATCTCGGTAACTCTGGGCTGTGTCCTAGATACTGCTAGCGAACGTAAGACGAGCGGAACGGGGACGGAGCGGCATGGTCGAGGAATCCCGGCGCGATGGTTACGACGCCGAGCCCGAGGTGGCCTCCACCGCGGAGATCGTCGCCGGCTGGGAGCTGCCTGCGGGCGCGTTCCTTGCCGATACCATCCGGCGCGGCGTGCTCGCCACCATCAATGCCGGATACGACGATCCAGAGGCGATCGCCGACCTGGCGATCGGGCCGCTGGTGATCGCGCTCGGCAGGCTGGAAGTCGACCTGGCCGACGCGCGCTCGCGCATCGAGGAACTGGAGCGACGGCTCGCCAGCCGCGGCTGATAACGATCCCCCGGTGCGGAGATCGGACCGTTACGCGTGGCGACACGCCGGGTAAATGCCCCCTGTTCTGGGGGTTTGCGAATGCGAGAAAACAACTTGCGCGCTTCGCTGGACAGCTTGCATCACAGGCCGTAATCTTCTCGTGACTTAGTGGAGTCTGTCGCTTCGTCAGAGAAACGGCGCCATTGAGTCACCGCCGAACAAGTCGTCGCACCAAGCGATCCCGACGACGCGGTGGTGGAGCAGCAAGATCGGAGACTCGTCTCGGTGGGTAAACACAGCTTGCAGCGGGATTCTCGACTGCCGAATTCCGTCAAGGGTGCACTCGTTCTGGGTGCGGTGGCCGCCACGACCGGTGCGATGCCCGCGATTTCGCAGGCCGCCACGATCAACATTCCCGGCCTCGGTAACTTCGATCTGCCGCCGGAGCTCGAGCAGCCCGCGCAGCAGGTGGAGAAGCAGCTTCAGGCGATGGTCGCGCCGCAGGGCCAGGCCGCCCCGCAGCTGCCGAGCGTCAACTTCGACAACCCGTTCCAGCAGCAGCAGTCGGCGGGCAACGTCGCGCTCGACGCAGCGCGGACCAAGCTCGGCGCCGTCTACAGCTGGGGTGCCGCAGGCCCCTCGAGCTTCGACTGCTCCGGCCTCGTGCAGTGGGCCTACCGTCAGGCCGGTATCGAACTGCCGCGCACCAGCTTCGAGCAGTCGCACGTCGGCGCGCCGGTGTCCTTCGACAACCTGCAGGCCGGTGACATCGTCATCACGAACGGTGGCGGCCACGTCGGCATCTACGCGGGCAACGGTCAGCTGCTGAACGCGGTGCAGTCGGGCACCCCGGTGTCCTACACCCACCTCAGCGCCGACGACGTCGTCACGGCTCGCCGTATCGTCTAAGGGGTGAGCCCCGCCGAACAACGCTCCATCACCCAGGCCCGCGTCGATTCGTGGATCTGGGCGGTGCGATTGTTCAAGACACGCTCGGCCGCGGCGGAAGCCTGTCGTGGCGGGCATGTGCGTGTCAACGGTGTGACCGTGAAACCGGCGCACCAGGTAAAACTCGGAGACGAGGTCAGGATCCGGCACGCGGGCGTCGAACGCATCGTCGTCGTGGAGCGGATCATCCACAAGCGCGTCGGACCACCGGTCGCCGCGCAGTGCATGATCGACCGCAGCCCGCCGCCACCACCGAAGGAAGTCCTCGCTTCCATCCCGCAGCGTGAACGCGGTGCGGGCAGGCCGACCAAACGCGAACGCCGCGAAACGGATCGGCTGATGGGCCGCTCCGACTAGACCGGCGCCTTCGCTGCCAGCCGGCTCGCCGCCATTGTCGCGACCGCGATCGTGCACAGCGTGGCCAGCATGATCGCCGAACCCTCACCCGGCACCAGCACGCCCAGCTGACTTCCCACCGTCACCGCGGCGACCGGCACCCCGATCTGTGCCGCCGCCAGCGCACCGTAGGTCAGCGGCTGCCCGATGACTCGCGTTGTGCAGTGCACCGCGACCGCGCCGAGGCCGAGCGCAAGCCCGAGCAGGATGAACTGCGGATGCTCGCCGAACTCACGCAGATCCAGCCGCGCCCCGAGCCAGACGAAGAACAACGGCGCCAGCAGACCGTCGCTGATCGCGAACACCTGCTTGGCCACCCGGCGCGGTTCACCGACACCCGCTACCGCCAGCCCGGCCGCGAAGCCGCCGAGCATGATCGACACGTGCATCGCGTTGGCCACCCCGCACAGCGCGAACACCAGCACCAGACTCACCCGCAGCTCCAGGGTCAACTTGCGCTCCTCGGACACCACGTGCACCTGCCGCTGCGCACCCGTCTGCTGCAGATACCGCAGGATCAGGAACATCACGCCAGCGCAGGCGGCGACCACCACCGCACCGAGCGCGGCCCGCGCCGCATTGCCCGGGTCGATCACCAGCGGTAATGCCACGATGCAGGCGGTGTCGGCGATGGCGACCTGGGCGGTGAGCGCGAGCACCGGCGGTCCGCTCAACCGCAGCGAGTCGATGATCGGCAGCGCCATCGCCGCCGAGGACGACGCCATCAGCACCGCGTAGATCGCGCCGTGGCCGATGCCGAAGGCCTGCGCCACCGCCCAGCCCGCGACCGCCGCGACGACCCCGACCAGCACGGCCCGCACCACCCCGGCGCCCAGCGCGCCGCGCACGGCCGGATCGCGGACCGGAACATGGGTGCCCGCCGCGAACATCACCAGCGCGAAACCCATATCGGCGAGGAAGACGAAGATCGGGTCCTCGGCATCGAGGATCCGCAATCCCGTGGTGCCGAAGATGATCCCGGCGATCAGCTCGCCGAGGATGACCGGCAGATGCAGCCGTCTGGGCAGGGCGAGCAGCGGCCCGGCGACCCCGAGCGCGACGACCAGCGCCAGGGTCGTGAAGGTCACGGCATCGCGGCGATCTTGGCGGGAATCTCCGCGTTCTCGTCGGCGAAGTACAGCGCGCACACCCGGTGGTAACCGTCGGCGATCAGCATCGGCACATTCTTGCGGCAGTCACCGCGCACCAGCAGGATCGGCGAGAGCCGCTTGCCCTCGTTGATCTTGAGCAGGTCCTTGCGCACGTGCGGGTTGTCGGGCGTTAGCGCTTCGAGCTGGGAGGCGCGCAGAATGTCCTTCGCCTTCTTCACGACCACCGGTGCGCTGCGGAGTTGGGCCACGATCGCCTCGACCACGACCGTGTCGCCGAGCAGCTCGAGATAGTCGGCGGCGGCCGGATAGTCGTGTTCCTCCGGCGTTTCCTTCCACTGAACCTGCACGATTTGGTCTGCCATCGGATCATCATCCGCCGCTGTCGCCGGAGTTAGCGGGACAGTCGCTGGATGTTGTCGTTTGTTTGCGTGATCGGTATGCGCGCGCCCCTCCCCGAAAAGTACATGGTGGTCGGGTTGTGGGCGATCGCCTACGGTGGCAGCTATGGGTGACCGCAGGCCGATGTTATCGACGCTTCTTGCCTGCTGTGTCGCTGCCGCCGCCACGGTCCCGCGCCTGCTGTGGCCGCGCCAGGCGAACACCGGTTTCCTCGCCGAACTCGAGTCGGCCCCGCTTCCCCCTGCGCACAACACCGTCGAGCTCACGGCGCTGATCCAGGCCGACCTGAGCGCGCCGACGGCGATCGTCGCCGAGGGTGTGCGGACGCTGCGCTCGACACCGCTGACCATGGCGACCTTCCTGGTCCGGCACCCGTCGGCCACCTTCCTGGTCGACCCGGCGATCTGCGCCGGCGTGCACGAGCGGGTGCTGCCCGAGCTGCCGTTCCCGGTCCCGCTGCTGGTCGCGCCGGAGCAGCCGGTGCACGGCCTGAGCGAGGTGCTCGCCGCCAACGCGTTGACCGGCGCCGACATCGACTTCGTCCTGCCGACCCACCTGCACTGGGACCACGTCGCCGGGCTGTACGAACTGCCAGGCTGGGTGCCGATCCGGGTGCCCGATATCGAATACCGCTGGGCGATGGGCGGATCGCACGCCCCGCTCGGCGTCGCGCGCGGTCCGCTGCGCGGCCGCGTCTTCGATCTCTACGAACTCGACGGACCGCCGGTCCTCACCTTCGCCCGCAGCCACGACCTGTTCGGCGACGGTTCGGTGCTGCTGGTCGACCTGGCCGGGCACACACCGGGCAGCGTCGGCGTGCTGCTGGCCGTCGACGACGGATCGCGGGTGCTGCTGGCGGGTGACGCGGTGTGGAGCACGCTCCAGGTCGAGCTGCTGCGGGAGAAGGCGCCGATGCCGGGCGACCTGTTCGACGACGACCGCGACACCGCCTTCGAAACCGTGCACCGCCTGCACGCGCTGCCCGAGGACATCGAGCTGATCCCGGGACACGACCGCGCCGCCGTCACCGCGCGCACCGCGCACTGACCCTCAGCCCGCGAGCCCTTCCACAACGCTCGCGTACCGCGGCCGCCACCCCAGTTCCTCGTGCGCCAGCGCACTCGAGATCCGCATCGAGGTATCCGACATGAGCGCGCCGATATAGGGCACAGCCAGCCGGATCATCCACGCGGGCAACCGGATCGGCCGCGGCGTGCCATGCCTGCGGGACACCTCGCCGAAGAACTCACGCCAGGTGATCGGCGTATCGTCGGCCAGGTTGTACGCCAGCCCCGCCGTCCCGCGTTCGAGCGCGGCGACCGTCGCGGCGGCGGCATCGTCGACGTGGATCCAGCTGTTGACCCCGCCGGAACCGAGCGGCCCGACCGGGCTGTGCTTGCGCATCATGTCGGCGAACAGATCGCTGAACGCGCCGGGACCGTAGAACAGCCCATACCGCAGTGCGATTCCGTCGACCGGCGCCGCGAACACCAGATCTTCCCCGGCGACGGTGGCGCGCACGACCTCGTCGGCAACGCCGCCGTTGTACACGCCGAACTGATCGCGCTCGGTCACCGGCCGGTCGCCGTGATCGTGATAGCCGTAGCCGAGGATCAGCGACTGGGTGAGGAAGCGGCCGGCGCCGACCAGCCCGGCGGCCTCGAGCAGATTGGCGGTGCCGACGGTGCGCAGCAGACCGGTCGGATCGTCGGCCGGTATCCGGCGCTGCACCTTCGCGTCGCGCAGCGCGGTCGCCTCGTGGATCACGGCATCGGCGGAGGCGCCGTCGAGCGCGCGGAGCAGCCCGTCGCGGTCGAGGACGTCGGCGGTGATCGGCTCGGCGCCGAGTTCGCGCACGAGCGGATGGGAGTCGGGATTGCGCACGACGGCCGACACGTGGTGACCGTTCGCGGTCAGCGCGCGGATGAGCGGGCGGCCGATGGCGCCGGTGGCGCCTGCGAGCAGAACCTGCATGAGAGTTCCTTCCGGGCGAGCGAGTGTTTCCCTGCTACCTGGACGAGCTACAACGCGACGGTGTGACGGTCTGTGACCGGCCTCACCAGGGCGGAGGCGACCGGAAACTGTGCGATGTCACGGCGGGTCGACGGCGTGTCGGTGTGTATCGTGCGGCTCATGCGAGTCGACGGTCGGGAGATCCCGGTCACGGGAAAACTCCTGCAGCCGCTGACCCGGCGGACCAGCGACATCATCCGGGTCGTGCTGGCGGCTATCGGGGTGGGAGTGGTGGTCGCGGGCTCGTTGATCACCAGGCCGGAGTGGCTGGCGCTGGAACGGGCGGTGGCCAATATCGTCGACTTCCTCAGCCCGGACCAGTCCACCATGATCTACCTGGTCTACGGAATGCTCATCCTGGCCCTGCCGTTCGCCATCCTGATCGAACTGGTGGTGCGCACGCAGTGGAAGCTGCTCGCGGGATACGCGGCCGCGGGTCTGTTCGCCGCGCTGGCGCTCTCGATCACCGGGGCGGGCATCTCGACGCCGAAATGGCATCTGCCCGCACCGGACCGATTCGACACCTTCCTCGCGCAGTTCCTCGACGACCCACGCTGGATCGCGATGCTGGCCGCGATGCTCACCGTCTCCAGCCCGTGGCTACCGGTACGGCCGCGGCGCTGGATGTGGTTCCTGCTGTTGATGTTCGCACCCATCCACCTGGCGGTCAGCTCCGTGGTGCCTGCCAGGGCGATGCTCGGGCTGGTGGTCGGCTGGCTGGTCGGCGCGGTGATCGTGTGGCTGGTCGGCACGCCCGCGCTCGAGGTGCCGCTGGAGGCGGCGGTCCGGGTGCTGGCCCGGCGCGGCTACACCGTGCGCGCGTTCCGGGTCGACCGGCCCGCCGGGCGCGGTCCGCTGCTGCTCGCGACGGAGGTCGACGGCCCGGAGTCCGAGCTCGTCGTCGAGATGTACGGCAAGAACCAGCGCAGCTTCGGCGCGGTCAAACAGCTGTGGCGCTGGATCACCTTCCGGTCCAGCGAAACCGCGCCGCTGCACGGGTCGATGCACCGGGCGGTGGAACATCGGGCGTTGCTCGGCATCGCGATCGGCGACGTCGGCATGGCCGACTGCAGGCAGGTCGCCGTGGCAGGCCTGGACCGCGGCTGGATGCTGTACGCGCACACCGTTCCCCATGGTGCCCCGATCCAGAAGCTGTCGGCGCAGGTGCTGCCCGGGGTGTGGCGTTCGTTGCTGCGGTTGCACGAAAGCCAGATCAGCCACGGTGACCTGCAGCCCGGCAATGTGCGAGTCCACCAGGGTGACACGCTGTTCGGCGGCTTCGTTGCCGCCGAGTTCGGCGCCTCCGAGGCGCAACGGCAGACCGACATCGCCCAGCTGCTGGTCACCACGACCTCGCTGTACGGCAAACACGAAGCCGTGTCGGCGGCGATCGAGGTGCTCGGGGAGAGCGCCGTCGTCACCGCGGCGAGGCGGCTCACGAAATCGGCCATGCCGACCGGCATCCGCAAGTCGGTGCCCGACTGGACCAAGGTGATGGCCACCGCGCGCGAGGAGATTCGCGAGCAGACCGGGCACGACCGCATCAAGTCCGCGCAGCTCACCCGCTTCACCCGCAACCAGATCATCCAGCTGGTGCTGTTGTTCGCGCTGGTCTACGTGGCCTACCCGTTCTTCAGCCAGGTGCCGACCTTCTTCAGTCAGCTGCGCACGCTGAACTGGTGGTGGGCGCTGCTCGGCCTGGTGATCACGGCGCTCACCTACGTCGCCGCCGCGGTCGCGCTCGGCGCGTGCGCGGACTGGGTGGTCAAGATGCGCTACCTGTTCCTGGAACAGCTGGCCAACACCTTCGTCGCGACGACGACCCCCGCCGGCGTCGGCGGCCTGGCGCTGAGCGTGCGCTTCCTGCAGCAGGCGGGCATGACGACCATGCGCGCCACCGCCGCGGTGGCGCTGCAGCAGTCGGTGCAGGTGATCACCCACCTCGTGCTGCTGGTCGTCTTCAGTGTGGTGGCGGGAACCTCGACCAACCTCGCCCACATCGTGCCCGGCGCGACAGTGCTGTATCTGGCGGCCGGCGTCGGTGTCGGGCTGATCGGCGCGTTCATGTTCGTGCCGAAACTGCGCCGCTGGGTGAATCAATCGGTGCGCCCGCAGTTGAAGGAAGTCCTCGGCGAACTCGCCGACCTGGCCCGCGACCCGATCCGGTTCTCGCTGATCGTCGGCGGCTGCGGTGCGATCACCCTCGGTAAGGCGTTCGTGCTGTGGGTGAGTGTCGAAGCCTTCGGCGGTGGTACGGATTTCGTCGCCGTCACCATCGTCACCATGATCGGCGGCACGCTCGCCTCGGCCGCGCCGACACCCGGCGGCGTCGGCGCGGTCGAGGCCGCGCTGATCGGTGGTCTCGCGGCCTTCGGCGTGCCCGCCGAGATCGCGGTGCCCTCCGTACTGCTCTACCGCGTCCTGACCTGCTGGATCCCCGTCCTCCTCGGCTGGCCGATCATGCGCTGGATGGGCGAGAAGGAGATGATCTGAGCCGCGCCGCCGGAATCATTGATTAGCTGTCCAGTTGCCCGCGTATTCAAAGATGGTGGTGCGCAACGCTGTCTGATCCACGTCAGGCGCTGTGCCACGATGTTTCCGCCGGTTCTTTGTCGGCAGCAAGGCCATGGGTGGATTGCCGATGGATTGCCGATCGGGCCGGTCGGTTGGTTCTCCGCCATGATCGGCCGCACGACGTGAACCGTCCCACAGCGCCCGCTGGTGCGTGCGGGGTGGGGATTCTGCGCATAAACTGTCTGGGACGTAGCCGGATGATGACCGAGAGGTGTTGTTTCGATGGGATCCCGGACGGTGGTCGCCGACGTCGCCGACGAGTTGGCACGCCGGGTAGCCACCGGCGAATACCGGCCCGGCGAGCTGATGCCGTCGGTCCGCCAGGTCGCCGACGAGTTCGGGATGAACCGCGCCACCGCGCAACTCACCCTCGGCAGACTCGAGTCCTACGGCTTCGTCGAGGCTCGTCGCGGCAAGGGCTTCACGATCCGCGACGTCAGGGAAGAGGGCGGGATGGATGTCTACCGGCATCTGTTCCGGTTCTCCGTCACCGCGCCCGACGTCGCCGCCGAGATGTTCACCGACATCGTCGAGGTGGAGCGCGGCATCGTGCTGGAGGCACTGCTCGGCTACACCGAGGCGGAGAAGGTGCTCGACCCGGCCGAGCTCGCCGCCGCCGTCGACGAGCTGGAGGCGATGGCCCGCCAGTCCGTGCCCGATCACGTGCGCATCATCGCCGCCGAGATCGCCCTCTTGCGCAAGCTGCTCGGTGTCCTCGGGATGAGCATGCAACGCGCCGTGCTGAATTCGGTGGCCGACATGGTCGTGGAGGTGCCGGAGGCGATCGCCGCCTACTTCGCGGTGGCGCCGGATCTGCACGTGCTCGTCTGGCGGGCGCTGCTGGCGGTGTGGGATGCCGAGTCGGCGCCGACCGAGGCCCAGCTCGCCCTGTTCGAGGACCTGTTCGCGCTGTATCACGAGAAGGTGATCGCCCGCTTCGACGAACTCGTCGGCGCCACGCCGGTGGAATCCGCGGCCGCCACCGCCTGAACGGACCGGACCAGCTGTCTGGGTCGGATTTCGGCGGGGACGGCCGCGCAGGTCGGCGGCGGTGGATCAGCCGTTGAGCTTGGTCAGCCGGTCGTACGCGGTGACGTACTCCTCGACCAGCCGATTGACCACATCGGCGCTGCGCTCGATCTTGTTCATCATGCCGACGACCTGGCCGACCGGGTTGAAGTTCACGTCCTTGGCCGCCTCGGGGTAGCGATGCCCGCGCTTGACGCCGTCGAGGGCGACCATCATCTGCAGCGGCATCGGCAGCGGGTCGGGGTTCTCGGCGTCCTCCCACGCGTCGGTCCAGTCGTTGCGCAGCATGCGGCAGGGCTTGCCGGTCCAGGAGCGCGAGCGAATGGTGTCGTTGCTCGTGGCCTCGAGGTAGGTGTCCATCTGCGCGGGCGGCACATTGGCCTCCTCGACGGTCAGCCACAGCGAGCCGGTCCACGCGCCCGCCGCGCCCATCGCCAGCGCCGCCGCGACCTGCGCGCCGTTGCCGATACCACCGGCGGCCAGCACCGGCGTATCGCCGATGGCCTCGATGACCTGCGGCCACAGCACCAGCGAGGACACCTCGCCACAGTGCCCGCCGCCCTCGGTGCCCTGGCACACCACGAAGTCCAGCCCGGCCGCCTTGTGGTTCATCGCGTGCTTGACCGAACCGCAGAGCGCGCCGATCACCCGGCCGGAGTCCTGGATGCGCTTGACGACGTCCTCGGGCGGAGTGCCGAGCGCGTTCGCGACCAGCTTCGCCTTCGGGTGATTCAGGATCACGTCGACCTGCGGGCCCGCGGTGGTCGCGGTCCAGCCCAGCAGCTCGTTGTGGTGCTCACCGTCGGGCAGCGCGGGCACGCCGTGGTCGGCCAGGATCTTCTGGGCGAAGTCGCGGTGACCCTGCGGCACCATCTGCGCCAGCTGCTTTTCCAGCTGCTCGGGGGTCAGGCCTTCGACGCCCTTGCCCTCGTACTTCGACGGGATGACCAGGTCGACGCCGTAGATGCCGTTGACGTGCTCGTCGAGCCAGGCCAGCTCCACTTCGAGCTGTTCGGCGGTGAAGCCGACGGCGCCGAGCACGCCGAGTCCGCCCGCGTTGCTCACCGCTGCCACGACATCGCGGCAGTGAGTGAAGGCGAAGATGGGGAACTCGATGCCGAGTTGTTCGCAGAATTCGGTACGCATACCGAACTGTAACACGTTCTAGTTGGCTGCGGCCTCCAGCTCGGTCAGTGAATCCTCCAGGTGATCGAGCAGTCGATGCAGGTCGGGCAGGGTGCGGCGGCAGCCGACCAAGCCGAAATCGAGGTTGTCGCCGTTGGAAGTGAGGGTGATGTTGACGGCCTGGCCGTCCAGCGGGATCGACAGCGGGTAGCTCGCGTCCAGCCGCGACCCGTTCCAGTACAGCGGCTCACGCGCGCCCGGCACATTCGAGATGACGATGTTGAACGGCGGTGTCGCCATCGAGGCGAAACCGGGCAGCAGCATCGCCGCCATCGGGCTCAGCATCACCCCGGCGACCGCGAGGGTCTGGGCGGGCGTCAGCGAGCGGTAGACCTCCTTGTTGCGCCGCGTCGACTCGCTCACCACCCGCAGCCGCTCCAGCGGATCGGCGATATCGGTGCCCAGATTGCACAGCAACGCCGCGATCTTCACGCCCTGGGTGTCGGTGTCGTCCTCGTCGCGCAGCGACATCGGCACCATCGCGATCATCGGCTTGTCCGGCAGGGCATCGCGTTCGAGCAGGTAGGCGCGCAGCGCGCCCGCCGACATCGCCAGCACCACATCGTTGACGGTGGTGCCGGTCGCCTTCTTCACCTGCTTGACCCGGTCCATCGACCAGGTGCGCACCACGCACTTGCGCGCACCGCCGATCGGCACGTTGAACAGCGTGCGCGGCGCCTCGAACGGCAGCGTCAGCTGCTGCTGCAGCAGGCCGGTGCGGGTCGCCCGCATCAGCGCCGCGGTCGACGAACCCGCCGAGCCGAGGTTGCCGAGCAGGCCGCCCAGCCGGGATCGGTGTTCGCGCGGTCGGTCCGCGCACTGCTTGCGCGGCAGGTTCCACGGCGTCTTGATCTCGGTCGCGAACGGATCGGTGGTGAGTGTGCGCCGCAGCAGCCGCTGCGCGGACACGCCGTCGATCAGCGAGTGGTGCATCTTCGAGTACAGCGCGAACCGGCCGTCGGCAAGGCCCTCGACGAAATGCAGCTCCCACATCGGGCGATGCCGGTCGAGCAGGGCGCTGTGCAACTTCGAGGCGTGGTCGAGCAGCTGACCCATCCGGCCCGGCGCGGGTAACGCGCTGCGCTGGACGTGATAGTCCAGGTCGACCTCGTGGTCCTGGGTCCAGGCCAGCTGCGGCGCGCCGAGCCAGGTGGCAGGCCGCTTGCGGAAGGTCGGCCTGCAGGTGTTGTCGGCGAGCAGGGTTTCGCGGAACTCGCGCAGATAGTCCGGCCCCGCGTCCTCGGGCGGCTCGAACAATTGCAGTGAGCCCACATGCATCGGGTGCTCACGGGATTCCGCGAGCAGGAACAGCGCATCCAACGGCGCGATGAACTCCATCACAAATCGCCCCCTGACGAGAGTGGTTCGGTGCAAGTCTGTAGACAATCGACCACGCTGTCGGGTCGGCAACGCGACGTATCGCGTGCCGCCTTCCAAGTTACCCGGGCGTTCGGTGTCGCGTCAGCTGAACGGCGACACCATCCGCCGCGCGGCGGAAAAGAAGCGGCCTGGGCTGGATTCGGCCGAGGTCAGACCTGGGCGGGCTCGGCCTGCCTGGCCTCGACAACGTCCTCGACGACCTCGGCCACGCGTAGCTCGGCGGTCTGCGCCTCAGCTTCCTGCTCGAAAGCCGCTTCCTCGACCGGGGTTTCGGCCACTGGCTCAGCCGCCGGCTCGGCCACCGGCGGTACCGGCGCCGGAACCGGCGGAACCGCAGGGCCTTTCGTCGCGATGTCGATGCCGAGTTCGATCCGCGTCGTCTCCACCAGCGCCCGCTCCTGCTCGGCGGCATGGCGCATCGCCTTCTGCCACAGCGACGCCATCTCCTCGAGCTCCTCGACCGTGGCCTCCACATCGATGTGCAGCTTCAGCCGCTGCATGGTGATGTGCTGGGCGGCGGTGAGAGTGCGCAGCAGGTCTTCGCACTTGTTCGGAATCCGGCGGTGCGCGACGACCCGCAATCGAGTCAGCATGCCGTTCGGGCGATCCCAGATCACCTTGTGGATCTGCGCGCCGACGCTGTCGATCTCCTCCGGGGTGACGAGATCCCATTCCCCGCAGTTGGTCAGATCGGCGCGCACCGAGGCCGAGGTCTCCAGGATCGAGGCGACCGCGGCGAGCACGGCCTCCCGGCGCCACGCCTCGTGATCGCGCTGGTCACCCACCATGTTCGACAGCTCGACATTGCGCTGCGCGGCGTCGAGTGCCTGCCTGCCGCGCTCGTCGGCCGCGGCGATGCCGTCGCGGTGAGTGCGGTTGTTGGCGATGACACCGACCAGAACTGCGGCGGCGACGACGAGCGAACCGAGGAGTGGGAGCCACTGAGTCACCCGCCGATCATTGCACCGAGGCACCGCACAGTCATCATGATCGGCGCGTTGCCTGGCGATGTCGCCCGGAGTGTCGGTGCCGGGAAACGGCAATCCCCGGTGGGCTGCGTGGCCCACCGGGGATTGTCCGGTCTCGATCAGTTCGCCGGAGCCGGGGTGGTTGTCGTCGGCGCGACGGTCGTGGTCGGCGCCACCGTGGTGGTGGTCGGTGCCGGCGCCGCCGTGGTGGTCGTCGGCTCGGGCGCCGCGGCCTGGTTCGTCGCCGGTTCCTGTGCGGGAGCCGGCGTCGTGGTCGACGGCGTCGTCGTGGACGGGGCGACCGTCGTGGTCGAAGTGGTCGTGCTCGTCGTCGACGTGGTGGTCGGTGACGTCGTCTTGGCCGTGGTCGTCGACTTCGCCGTCGTTGTGCTCGGCGCAGCCGCGGTGGTGGTCGTTGCCGGCTTCGTCGGCGCGGCCAGCGCCGCGGTCACATCGTCGTCGGTGGGCGCGGCCTTGGTGTCCACCTTCTCGCCTGCCTGCGCCTGCTTGGCCAGGTGGGTCAGCCACGCCGCCGCGTACTCGGCCGAGGTCAGCGGCTTGCCGTTGGCCGCGTCGGAGTCACGCCAGTAGTCGAAGTGATGACCGGTGCCGTTCGGGCCGAGGGTCAGCTGGTACGGATCGTTCATCGCCACCGGGATCGTGTTCTGGTTCGTCACGATCAGCCCGACGATCTCGTTGAACACCTTCTGCGGCAGGTACGCCAGCGGCGAGATCTGCTCACCGGCGATGGTGTCGACCTTGGCTGGCGCCTTGGTCTCGCCCTGCTTGTAGTCCGGATCCGACACCTTCAGCAGCACGTCGAGGAAAGTCTCGTCGCTGGCCATCCAGTTCGGGTTGGCGGCGATGTCGGAGAACGCCGCCATCGCGATCCGGCCGAGCGTGAAGGCCATGTCCTGGCCGGTGGCCGGGGTCAGGCCGTCGCGCTGCAGGTCGTCGACATTGATCTGCCTGCCGACATTGGCGGCCAGTTGCAGCAGGGAGATGTTCTCCGGTGCCGCGCAGGTGAGGTCGCCCTCGGAGCAGAACGAGGCGATCTTGCCGTTGAGCGCGCCGAAGCCGCCGCCGGTGGTCACACCCTGGCCCGAGATCGGCTTGGTGCCGTTCTGGTACTTCTGGTCGAAGTTGTCCGGGTTCGCGAACGGGTCCTCGGCGCCGATGAACGTGCCGTCGCCCGCCTTGCGACCGGCGTCGGCGAACATCACCACGCCGAGCACGTCGTCCGGGTCGACGACCGAGTAGCCGTCCGCGGGGTTGTCGTTGCCGATACCCTCGGCGACGCGGCGCACCACGTCGGCGCCCTCGCTGTAGCCGACGATGGAGAACTTGGTGTCCGGGCAGGCGGCGGAGATCTCGCGCATCACCTGCTGGGTGTTGGCGACGCCCTGGTTGACCGCGTCCTCGTAGGTCCGCATGTCCGCCGGGTAGGCGATGTAGATCGCCGCGTACTGGCCCTCGGCCAGGTCGTCCCGTGGCGCGTTCACCACCGGGTCGACCCACACGCTGCTGTGATCTCCCGACAGCGCCGCGGGTAGCGGGTTGCCGTTGGCGTCGAGCAGCATCGCCGTGGTGCCCTCGACCGGGGTGTCGTTGCGACCGGCCACCGAGATGGTCACCATCTCGCGGCACTCGGTGACCGAGGTGGTCAGCTGGTAGGTGGGGGACTCTGGCTGCGACGTCACCGCGAACGACGCGGCGACAATGGCCGCGACACCCAGCGCCGCCGGTGCGGCGACAGCCGAAGCTATGCGATGTTTCGCAAGGAACTCGCGCAGTTTCATATTCTGATCCCGTTCGAATGACCTACAGGTGGGCAGGCCCCCCGACGGGCCGTTTGTCACGACCTTTGTCGTCCCACCTGGCAAGATCGTTACTGCCGCGAACAGGAACCATTGCCCCCGGTTCCAGGGGCACCCGGCCCGGTCAACCGGTCCCACCACCTCCCAGCCCGGAAACATTCGGCTACCGCAACGTCTCCGGGGTGGGCGGATTCTCGGTGGTAGGTCAGCCTATTCCGCTTCCGTTCGTCACCGGATGGTCCGCCATTCCCTCCGGCAGCCACTGGGTGTGCGCGAGCGCTTCGAAAACGCAGATCAACAGCAATTTGCGGCCACGCTGTCCGCCGCTGAGCTCGGGTTCGGCAGATGTTTCCTGACCGCGTACTCCGGCCGCGGCGACGCGCCGTGGTCCCGGCTCGGACAGCATCCAGAACAGTTCCGGCCCCATCAGGGTCGAGCGGCCACCGGTCTCGATGAACCAGCGTCCGGAATATTCGATCATCAGATCGGTGAATGCCTCCGCGTTGCCGATCGCTTCGGTGAGCTGGGTCATCGAACCCGATCGGTCCAGGCTGCTCTGGATGATCGAAGCCAATCGGATCGCGAGTTCCCGAAACTGTTCCAGACCTTGGTCCTGCCACACTGTCATCGCCATTTTCTGCTCCCTCGAGTGGTGGTGGGGTGACTGCGAACGTCGAGCGGCGTGCATCGTCAGAAACGTATGCCGGTTGTAGTGAACTGGGGTCCGTCGATGACATCCACGGACGTCGGCCAGTGCGGCGATCCGACACCGGTGGTCTGCCGTCGGGTGAACAGCGGCCCGGTGTTGTCGAGCGGGTAGACCTTCGGCACCTCCACCTCCACCTCGACGGGTGCGACGGTGCACTCCGGTTCCGCGGCCTCGGCACTGCGTTCAGCCGAGATCTGCCGGCCGCGTTCCCAGAGCATCAGCGTGAGATGCACGGCGAACAGCATCGTCAACGGCATGCCGGCGTAGATCGCCATCGCCACGGCACCGCCACCGATCTCGTTGGCGTACTGGATATTTCCGGAAACAGAAATCAAGGTCGAGAAGGCGAACAAGGCCGTCGCGTACCACCAGGCCGCGCTCCACTGCCGGAACGAGGCGGTGGCGATGATGGACGCGACGACCAAACCGGCTATGGCGATCGGCACGTTCGCCGCGAGTTCGGGCGGGACCAGATTTCGTATCGATAGATCATGTAAAGCGGTGAACGACATTTGAAACGAATTGACGGCCACCACTCCGGTAACGATCAACGAGGCGTGTGCCACCCGGGGCCTGAACGAACTCAACCGGCCAATAGAGTGCAGATCCCCGCGCGACGTGTCCGGCCGCGCAGTGTCATCCGCAGGTACCGCAGCTGTGATCGTTGTCATAGCCGGGGAGAGTACAGTGGCGACCCCTCGGCAACTCGACCGCCCGGCCTGGACGACCGGCTTCGTTCCCTGCGGCCCGGCTAACGCCAATGTCCCAGCGTGGCAGCATTATCACCGCGCCTGGCTACCGGTGGCGCGGGCGGGGTCCGTTGGTGTTCAGGAAGACGACAGGACCGTCGCCCAGCTCACCGCCGGCATCCAGGGCGAGGGTGGCCGCCATGGCCTTCGCGGTATAGACGGGCTCGAGGATCAGCCCGGCGCCGGCGGTGAGCGCGCGGGCACGCTCACCCCGCTCGGTGGGGTGACCGTAGCCCGCGCCGAGCTGGTCCTCGACGAGGATCAGCCGGTCGGGTGTGAGCGCGAGCCGCGGCAGCCGTGCGCCACGCTTGCGCAGCAGCGCCTCGGTCCGTCGCGCGGACCGCAGCAAAGTGGGGGCGTCCAGCCGGAGCTGATCGTTGACGACCACCCCGACCACCCGGGTCGACAGCCCAGCGAGCTCGAGCCCGAGCAGCAGCCCGGCCGCGGTCCCACCCGATCCGATCGCGGTGACGACATGTGTCGGTTCCGGCAGCGCGCCCGCGGCGACCTGATCGGCCAGTTCCAGCGCCGCCTCCACATAGCCGAGCACGCCGACGGTCGACGACCCGCCCGCTGGCAGCAGATACGGAAGTTTGCCGCCTGCCGAATGTCTCGCGAGCAGGTAGGGGACCGCGGCGATCGTGCGCGCCTTCGAATGGGTGAAATGCAGTGTGGCACCGCTACGTTCGAGCCGCTCGAGCTGAGCACGGACATGCTCGTCGACCGGCTGATCGACCAGCGCCAGCGCCGTCTTCAGCCCATACTCCTTCGCGTACAACGCGGTGGCGAGTCCCCAATTCGTCCCTAGCCCACCGACAGTGAAGATCGTCCGCCGACCCCGCCGCAGCGCGTCGGGAATCAGCCATTCGAGCTTGCGGACCTTGTTTCCACCCCACCCGCCGTCTCCGAAAAGACCGTCGTCCTTGAGCCATAACTGCGCTGTCCCCTCGGAAAGCCCGGAAAGCTCGCGCACCGGAGTCGGCCCGGATCCGAGCCGGATGTGCGGCAGGGTATTCCGCAACTCGTCGAACCGTTCGTGCAGCAGCGCAGTCATGCTCGCCTCCTACCTTCTTACTTCCGTGCCTGGTCGAGTCCAGCGACTTCGCGCACCGAGTCGGCGATGGCCCGGAAGTCCTTGCGCAGGATGGCACCGTGATTGCTGGGCACCTTAGCCACGATGCGGACGTTCGGGTTGCGGTTGGTCGCCGCGTCGAGCCCGCTGCGGATCTTTTCCTGCTCGTCGCGCTTGCTACCGAACGACGTGCCGGAGGCGACCACATACCGCACCGGGACGGTGATCGCGTCCAGCACCGGACCCAGCTCGCTCGTGCGGGAGAGCTTGCCGAGCTCGATATTGCTCTCGGCCTGCTGCGCGGCGGTCATCCGCGGGGCCAGCCCGGTCGGACGCAGCAACGGCATGAACCAGCTCAACCGCTTGAACAGCGTGCGAATCCGCTGCTCCATGGCATCGTCGAGCCAGTCGTACGGAAACGCGCCGTCGACGAGAACCGCGCCGATGGCCCGTTCCGGATTCCGTTCGGCCCAATGCGCCCCGACGACAGCGCCGTAGGACCAGCCGACCACCAGCGCCCGCTCGACGCCTCTCGCCGCGAGCACCGCGTCGACATCACGCACGGCGGCCTCGAAGGAATAGTCGGCGGACAACTTCGACTTCCTGCCACGCGCCCGCTCGTCGTAGGTGATGTGCCGGAACCCCGGCCCGAGCTCGGCAATGGTCTTGCGCCAGTACCCCTGGGTAGCGAACTGCCCGTTGAGGTAGACCACCGGGATCCCGTCACCACCGCTGTCGGTGACGGCCAGCGCCGTATCGTCGACGGCCACCATGCCGCTCCACGCGGTGTTCTTCGATTCGGTGCGGTTCGTGTGCTGCGCGGTCATGTCGCGATCACCCCTTCGGTTCGTCCTTCGTGATAGCGACTACTTTCACGACCCGACCTGACACCGACCTGACACGCACCTGACGCCCCCGCTGACACCGCACCGCGCGGATAGAATCGGCTATTCGCTCGATCCACATTTCGGAGGACACCAGGGCAGTCGGATTCTTCAGGTAACCAGGAAGGTGACCAATGTCCGTTTCTCGGAGCGTTCTGGTGTTCGTCTGCACGCTCGGCCTCCTGGCGGCGGCATGCTCATCGAACGACACTGCGAAGGATTCGAGCTCGCACCCGACGTTCTCCAGTGCTGACCCGGCGAAAGCCGAGGCCATCATGAAGATCGTCGACGATTACATGGCGCAAGCCCACCTGAAGTCGGTGATCGTGCGCGTGACGGTCGACGGCAAGGAGATCGTCACCGCGGCCCGAGGTGAGTCCATGACGGGCGTGCCCGCCACCACCGACATGCATTTCCGCAACGGCGCGGTCGCGATCTCCTACGTGTCGACCCTGCTGCTGATCCTGGCCGACGAGCGGAAACTGAGCCTCGACGACAAGCTCTCGAAATACCTGCCCGGCATTCCCGCTGCCGACCGCGTGAATCTGCGTCAGCTGGCCCAGATGACTTCGGGCTATCACGATTTCGTGCTCGGGAACGAGAAATTCGCGGAGATCGCTTTCGCGGATCCGTACAAGGCGTGGACCACCGAGGAACAACTCGCGCTCGCGATCAACGACCCACTGTGGTTCGAGCCGGGAACCAACTGGGCCTACGCGCACACCAACTATGTACTCCTCGGGTTGGTGCTGGCGAAGGTCACGGGTAAATCGCTCGCGGATGCCTTGCAGGAGAAGGTCCTCGGCCCGCTCGACCTGAAGAACACCGTGCCGAACCTCACGCCCTACATCCCCGAGCCGGTCCTGCACTCGTTCACCTCGGAACGCCGCGAGTACTTCGAATTGGCGCCCGACGTCCCGTTCTACGAGGAATCGACCTACTGGAATCCGTCGTGGACGATCAGTCACGGTGCGATCCAGACGAGCAACATCTACGACCTGGAGCGCAGTGCCGTCGCGATCGGCAGCGGCGAACTGCTGTCCGAGGAGTCGTACCGGGCGATGACGACCACGGACCTGCGCGGCAAGACGACAACGGTCCCCGGTTGCGTCAACTGCCGACCGCTCGACGATTTCCAGACCTATGGTCTCGGCCTGTGGCTCACCGGCGACTGGTCCTACCAGAACCCACTGTTCTTCGGCGGTGCCGCGGTCAACGCCTACCTGCCGTCGCAAAAGATCGCGATCGCGGTCGCCGTCACCTTCCTACCCCAGGCGTTCAGCTCCTCGGGCGGCTACTCGAACGGAGGTGACGCGCTGTTCCGCAAGATCGGCGCGTACCTCGCCCCGGACGACGCCCCACCGGTCGAGAAAGATGTTCCGCCGCAAGGCGGGTCGTAGCCGATGGCGGACTGGGACGGCGCCGGCTACGCCCATATCAGCGCACTCCAGCGGGCGATGGCGACGGACGCGGTGGAGTCCGTCACGGTCGCGGGCGCCGAGCGGGTGCTCGATGTGGGTTGTGGCGACGGCTATGTGACGCGCCTGATCGCGGCGCGGGTGCCCGGCGGTTCCGTGCTCGGCGTCGACCCGTCACCGCGGATGATCGAAGCCGCCCGCACGGCCGACGACCAGCTCACGAACGTCGACTTCCAGGTCGGCGATGTCACGACCGTGACCTTCACCAGCGAGTTCGACCTCGTCGTCTCGTTCAACGCCCTGCACTGGGTGGCCGACCAGGAGACCGCCTACCGGCACATCGCCGCGGCCCTCGCACCCGGCGGACGGGTGCTCGTGCAGTATGTCTGTGCCGGGCGGCGCCCGAGCGTCGAGGACATCGCGATGGCGGTCACCAGAGATGGTCGCTGGTCGGCAGCGTTCGCCGAATTCGCGCGCCCCTACGTGCATATCGAACCCGGCGCGCTGACCACGATCGCGGCGAGTGCGGACCTCGAGGTCACCGCGCGATCCGTGACCGACCGCGAATGGGACTTCGGCTCCCGCGAAGCCTTCGCCCGCTGGTGCACGGTCGGATTCGCGGACTGGACCGCCCGTCTACCCGCCGCCGACGTGCCCGTCTTCGTGGACGAGGTCGTCGACCGCTACGAAGCCGTCATCGGCCGGCCAGGGCTGTTCCGATTCCTGCAGATGCGGGCCGAACTGTCGCGGCGCCCGCGGGACACAGTCAGCGATCCCTAGGCGAATCCGTGTAGGACCCTCGGCGCTTCGCGGGCCGCAGGCAAGGAACACGGCGCCTCCGGGATCCAACAAGACGACACGTCTCGTCTTGACAACCGGGTCGACACCATGCAAAGTTCTTTACATCAGCGAGACGCAACGTCTCGTGCCATCACTGGAGGAGCGCACATGCCCAGAACCTGGTTCATCACCGGCGCCAATCGCGGTCTCGGCCGCGCGTTCACCGTCGCGGCGCTGGCCGCCGGCGACACCGTCGTCGCGACCGCTCGCGACCCGCGCACCATGTCCGACCTCACCGATGCGCGACTCACGGTGCTGCCCCTCGACGTGCGTGACCGCGATCAGGTATTCGCCACGGTGGCCAAGGCGTTCGACGTCACCGGCCGCATCGACGTCCTCGTCAACAACGCGGGCTACGGACTCGTCGGCGCGCTCGAGGAACTGACCGAAACCCAGATCCGCGACCAGATGGACACCAACTTCTATGGCGCCCTGTGGGTTTCGCAGGCCGCGCTCCCGTACCTGCGCGCGCAGGCGTCCGGCCACATCGTGCAGATCTCGACGGTCGGCGCGGTCGGCTCCCTGCCGCTGTTCAGCATGTACAACGCCAGTAAGTGGGCACTCGAAGGCTTCAGCGCCTCCCTCGCCGACGAACTGCGCCCCTTCGGCATCAAGGTCACCCTCGCCCAGATGGGCGGCTTCGACACCGACTGGGCCAAGTCGAGCATGAAGTTCGCCGACGGGATCCCGGCGTATTCCGCGGTCCGCGAATCCATTCTCGGCATGCCGGACTACCCGGACATGTCGGCCCCGGCCGCCGAGGACACGGCGACCGAACCAGCGGCCGACAACGAATGGGTAGAAGCCGCACCGGAAGTCGCCGCCGCCGGCCTGCTGGCCCTCGTCGACGACCCGAACCCACCGCTGCGCAAGATCATCGGGCCCGGCGCGCAGCAGATGGTCGCCATGGCCCTCGACGCCCGCCGTCAGGACTACATCACCGACCCCGAATTCACCTGGCCCGCCTGACAGTAGGCGGCGCTTCACGAATGGGATAGGCATGCTGGAACGTCTCGAACTGGAGGCATTTCTCACCCTCGCCGAGGAATTGCACTTCGGCAGGACGGCGGAGCGCCTCTGCGTGACGACGAGCCGGATCAGCCAGACGATTCAGAAGCTGGAACGCCGCATCGGCGCACCATTGTTCGAGCGCAACAGCCGCATCGTGCGGCTCACACCGCTCGGCAAGCAACTGCGCGACGAGTTGCGGCCCGCCTATGACCAGATCTCGGCCAGCGTCATCGCGGCGAGCCGTGGCCGCGTCGAACAGCGCGTCACAGTCGGGTTTTCCGCGCCGTGGTGCGGGAATCTGGTGGTGCGTGCGGCGGATGCCTTCCGGATTCGCTTTCCGAACGCCGTTGTCGATATCGAGGAGATCCAGCTCGTCGATCCGCTCGGCCGCATACGTTCGGGCGCAGTCGATGTGCAGCTCACCGAGTTCCCGATCGTCGAACCCGATATCACCACGGGTTCGATCATCTTCTCCGAACCGCGCGGACTGATAATTCCCGAAGGGCATCCATTCGCGGAACGGGAATCGGTATCGATGGAGGATCTGGCCGACGCGACACTGGTCACCATCGCCGACGAACGCGTTCCGCGTTACTGGATGGACTGCCACTTTCCGCGTCGGACACCAGCGGGGCGGCCGATACCGCAGGGTCCTGCCACGAACTTCTGGCCCGAGGTGCTGGTTCACGTCAGCCAGGGCGTCGGTGTCAGTACCGTCGCTCTCCGGGCCGAGGACTTCTATACCCGGCCGCACATGGTCTTCGTGCCCATCCACGACGCGCCCCCGATCGACTACGGCCTCCTGTGGCCCGCCGTGGGAAAGAACCTCCTGGTGCGGCCGTTCCTGGAGACCATCGCCGAGGCCGCCGGATCACCCGCGCATCGTTGAATGTCGCTTAGCGCTGCGTTGCCGAAATACCGCTTGTCGGCGGGTTTTCGGGTGGCGATGCTGAGGGAACATCCACTCGGCATCGAAAGGTCGTCCATGCGCAAGATCATCGAATCCACCTTCGTCACTACCGACGGGGTCGTCGGCGAGCCACACGAGTGGGGTGGGCCGTACTGGGATGCCGAGCACAGCGAGTACGCCTCCGAGCTGCTGTTCGCCTCGGACGCGCTCCTGCTCGGCCGGGAAACCTATGCCGGATTCGCGCAGGTGTGGCCGACTCGCCCCGCGGATGATCCGTATGCGGCCCGGATCAACGCCATGCCCAAATTCGTCGCGTCCCGCACCCTCACCCAGCAGGACGCGACGTGGAACGCCACTGTCCTGCAAGGGGATATCGTCGACGCGGTGCGCGCCCTCAAGGCGGAGGACGGCCGTGACATTCTCAAGTTCGGCACCGGGTCGCTGTCGCACGCGTTGCTCGAGGCGAAACTGGTCGACGAATACCACTTCTGGATCTTCCCTGCCATCGCGGGCGCGGGTGAGCGGCTCTTCGAGGGCTACGCGAACCTCACCCACCTCGAATTGCTCGGGACGACCACCTTCAAATCCGGCATCGTCGTGCACCGCCTCGCCCCGCGCTGATCACCGGCGTCGCCTCACCGCGATCGAGCCTCTTCCAGCTGTAGGTCGTCGAACCGGGCACGTGCCTGTTCGACCTCGGGCAAGGTATCGGTGGTCCAGAGCAGCAGCGCGTCGATGAGTCCCTGCAGCGTCCGGCCGATCGGGGAGATGCGGTATTCGACCGCGACCGGCCGGGTCTGGGTGACCACCCGCTCGACCATCCCATTGCGTTCCAGTCGCCGCAGCGCCGCCGTGAGCGATTTCTGGGTCACCACCGGAATCGCCCTGCGGAGTTCGTTGAACCGCAACGGCTGATCGCAGAGCGCCTCCATGATCTGCAACGACCACTTGTCGAGCATCTGATCGAGCAACTCACGATGCCGCGCGGTGAGCTGGGGGACCCCGTCGGTTTCCTGCATGACACCTAGTCTCGTTGAAGTGCCCTTCGAATACCACGTATACATCGGATACCTAGTCCGATCGTGAAGGGAACCACCCATGCCCGTGCAGCTCATGACCCCACCGAACATGTTCGGCCCCGTTCCGTACCACCATGTTTCGATCAGCGCCGGCACCCGCCACGTCCACGTCGCAGGCCAAATCGCCCGCGACGCCGATGGCAACCGCGTAGCCGAGGGCGACCTCGCGGGCCAACTCGCCCAATCCCTCCGCAACACCGCCCGCGGCCTGGCCGGCGCGGGCGCCACCTTCGCCGACGTCGTCCGCCTCCGCTTCTACGTCACCAACTGGACCCCCGACAAATACACCGACTTCCTCGACGGCATCACCCAGGTCACCGAAGAACTCGCCCTCCCCAACCCCCTCCCACCCCTCTCCGCCATCGGCGTCGACTACCTCTTCGAACCCGACGTCCTGGTCGAGGTGGAGGCCTACGCCGTCGTCGACTGACCCGACACGAAGCCCGTCCTCGGTGCGAGGAGGAGAACGCGATCCCGCTCCGGTGCAGAGCTCTGTGCCAGAGCAGGGTCAGCGATCGGAGCGGTCTTACGGCACGATGCGGACGCCATCGAAAATCGTGCGGACCTCCGCCGCGTACCGCGTCGTATCAGCGGCCCTCAGCTGACTCCTGATCTGGATCGGAAACATCAATTTCGATGATTCGTAGGAGAATTCGATGCCACTCGCGCGGAGGGTGCGGAGGTTGGTGAGCGCGGCGTCAGCGGTATCGACCGGGTTGAAGGCGGTGAGCGTGATAGTCGCCGTGCCCATATCGGATTCTTCTGTGGGAGGGTCGAACCTGTGGAGCACGAAGCCTGCTGAAGATCCTTCCATGTGCTGCTGGGTCCAACCCGGCAGGCGCGGAGCCTGAATTGTGAACCCTCCCTCTCCGGGTTCACTGGTGAACATCGCATCAGCTGAACGGCTTTCGGCACAGGCAAGGTGAGAGCCGGGAACCGAGCTCGGCGAATCGGGCGTCGACACGCCACACGCGACCAGCCACGCCGCCGCGGTGCCCGCTATCAATGCGCGCTCCGCCCTGAGCCGAGTTCTCACGGCTCCACAGCCTAGCCAGACGCAGGCGCAAACCACCGGTGGCCCAACCAGGCGCGTTCAGCAACAAATGAAAACCGCAGGTCGCTGTCTCAACATCCCAACATGGTGCTCGTCGTCCCGACTTTTGCCGCGAGCGGCATTTCGTCAGCCCCTGGCCATGTCCACGAACCGGCTCAGGTGCAGCTGGTGGGCGACGGTGATGGTGGCGGTGGGGCCGTTACGGTGCTTGCCGACGATGAGGTCGGCCTCGCCGCCGCGGGGGTCGTCGCGTTCGAAGGCGTCGGGGCGGTGCAGCAGGATGACCATGTCGGCGTCCTGTTCCAGCGAGCCGGACTCGCGGAGGTCGGACACCATGGGCCGCTTGTCCGTTCGCTGTTCCGGACCACGGTTCAGCTGCGAGATCGCGATCACCGGAACTTCGAGTTCCTTGGCCAGCAGCTTGAGGTGCCGTGAGAATTCGGAGACTTCCTGCTGGCGGGATTCGACTTTCTTTCCAGAACTCATCAGCTGGAGGTAGTCCACCACAACGAGTTTCAGATCATGACGCTGCTTGAGCCGTCGTGCCTTCGCCCGAATCTCCATCATGGTCAAGTTCGGCGAATCGTCGACGAACAACGGCGCCTCACTGATCTCACTCATCCGCCGAGCCAGCTTGGTCCAGTCGTCATCACTCATCCGCCCCGACCGCATATCACCGAGCTTGATCTTCGCCTCCGCCGACAACAGACGCATGACGATCTCGGTCCGGCTCATCTCGAGCGAGAAAATGACACTCGCCATCCCATGCTTGATCGAGCAACTCCGCATGAAATCCATGCCGAGCGTGGAGTTGTGGGTCGGCACCATCGAGCGGCCGGCCAGATAGAGGTGGTCGGCGTTGTCGACCTCGACGCAGCGCACCGGCACCGATTCGATCCGCCGGACATCCACGATGTAGCGGGAATTCGACCGTGTCGTGTTGTGTGCGGCGCGACGCTCCTTGTGCAGCAGCGCTTTCCGGTACAGCCCGAAGACCTCGTCGTCGGTGGCGAAGGTGAGGGTGTAGCACGTCGAAGACTTCTCGGACCGGCCGCGGACCCGCTTCGTGCTGACCCCGCAGCGGTAGCCGAGGCCGACGACGAGTTCCTCGACGTCGCGGAAAAGGCGTTCGTCGGTGACGGCGAACTGCACCGACCCGCCGTGGGTGACGGTCCCGTCGGTATCGAGGAGCCCGGCCAGCAATGCCCGGCGCTGTGCTTCGGACGAGCGCAGGTATTCGGTCGGGATGTGCTTGTCGCCCAGCACCGAGAGGGTACGCAGTCGCGCCTGCACACTGCCCACCGAGTTGCGGCACGGCTGGCACAGCCGGAGGCCGATCGACGGACCACCGCAGTGCGCGCAGGTCGGAGCCGCGACGGGCTCGGAAACGAATCGTGCCTTCCCACCACAGGAGCGACCGCACGTGCGAACCTCACTGGTGAACGGCACGAACTCGGCGCCGCACACCACGCAGGTACGGGCCTGCACCGGTTCGGGAGCGGGCAGCGTCAGCTGATAGCGGCCGGGGGCCGACGGCGAGGGCACCGCGACGATGCCTTCGCCCTCGATCCGCGCGACGATCTCCGGGTCGAAGCAGGTGAGCTGCGCGGCCGCGGATGTACCGTCGCCCAGCCAAGCGCCGAGGGTGTACGGCGGTACCAGCAGATCGCGCGCGGGCAGCTGCAGCGGCCGGCTGTTGGTGACCGAATGGTTGAGACGCCGGTCCGCGGTGGCGCAGTGCAGGGTATTCGCGATCTCGGCGGTGGTGCGAACCCCGGCCACGGTCGGATTGCGTCGCGGTCGGCCTGCGGCCGCTTCCTGTGCGGAACGCCGGGATTCACGGGTATCGGTGAGCCACTGGTGCTGCTCGTCGGCGACGAGCACTGTTCCGTCGGAGAATTCGACTTCGTAGCAGGGCCGGTCGGTCATGACCTCGGTCGCCGCGACCACCCGGGTGGGGCGACCGGTGGCGTCGAGCAGTTCGTCGCCGACCTGGACGGCACCCATGGTCGTCCACCCGGTCGGCGTCGGCAGCGGCGTGTCCAGCGCCAGTGCCTTACCAACACCAGGTCGCGCCGCGACGATGATCATCTGGCCCGCGTGCAGACCGTTGGTGAGTTCGTCGAGTTCGGTGAAGCCGGTGGGGACGCCGAGGGAGATGCCGCCGCGGGAGGCGATGGAGTCGATTTCGTCCATGGTGGGCTGGAGGAGTTCTTCCAGCGGGGTGAAGTCTTCGGTGGTGCGGCGCTCGGTGACCTCGTAGATCTCGGCCTGGGCGCGGTCGACCACCTCGGCGACGTCCTGGCCGTCGGCGCCCGCGTAGCCGAACTGGACGATGCGGGTGCCCGCTTCGACGAGGCGGCGCAGGATGGCCTTCTCGGCGACGATCTCGGCGTAGAAACCGGCGTTGGCGGCCGTCGGGACGGTCTGGGTGAGGGTGACCAGGTAGGGCGGGCCGCCGATGCGCTTGAGTTCGCCGCGGCGGTCGAGGCCTGCCGCGACGGTGACGGGGTCGGCGGGTTCGCCGCGGCCGTACAGGTCGAGGATGGTGTCGTAGACGGCCTGGTGGGCGGGGCGGTAGAAGTCGCCGGGGCGCAGCACCTCGACCACGTCGGCGATGGCGTCCTTGCTCAGCAGCATGCCACCCAGGACGGACTGCTCCGCTGCCATGTCGTGCGGGGGCTGGCGGCCGAAGTCCTCGCCGGGGGGTTCGGGCGGGAAGTCCGTATGCGCGCGGTCACCGGTGGTGGTCACCAGAATCGACCGTCCTCTCTGCCCGCAGAACCGGGGGTTTCACATCGATGAACTCGTTGTACTCCCGGGCACCGACACGGATGTCAGCAATCGGGTGCCTGCGTGATTCCCGGGGTCGCGCGCAGGGCGATGCGACGAACCTAGGCGACGTATCCGGGCGCCGCCAACCCGATATGTGCACACAACTGTGGATAACTTGGGGGTAGTTCACCCAGTGTTGTGCAGCTCCTGTGGAAAACGTGGGGAAAACCCAGGTCAGTGCGGTGGAACGCCCTGCTAGACCCCCTTTTACCCAACTCTCCACCTGTGGATGAAAGAAGTCCCGGCGTGTCGGTCAAGGTGAACGGCCGGGCGTGTTGGGTAAACAGCGATGGTGCACGGTATGACTGGAGTCACAAATCTGCCGGTCGGTTTCCGCAACCATCCACAGGCTGAATAACCGGAGGTCAGCGTATTGCCGACCGTCGGCCGCCTGGGGCGACCCGCACGGGGCGATCGTAGGCTAACGTCCAGTTATCTCGATTTCGGCCGTGAAAAGGCAACGAGAAACCACCCCCATGTCGAACACAGGGGTGGTTCTCAGCGAACTCAGTTCGCGGCAACCTCGAGGTTGAACTTGGCAGCCACATCGGGGTGCAGGTGCACCACGATGCCGTGCTTGCCGGTCGCCTTGATGTGCGACTTCGGCAGCTCGATGCTGCGCTTGTCCACCACGGGGCCACCGGCGGCCTTGATGGCGCCGGCGACATCGGCGGTGGTGACCGAACCGAACAGCTTGCCGCTGTCGGCGGTCTTCACGGCCAGCGAGACCGAGTCGAGGCCCTCGATGGCCTGCTTCAGCTCGTTGGCGTGATCGAGGTCGCGCACCTTGCGGGCGTCCTGCGCCCGGCGGATGCCCTCGACCTGCTTCTGGGCGCCACGGGTGGCCACGATGGCCAGACCGCGGGGCAGCAGGTAGTTGCGGCCGTAGCCGTCCTTGACCTCGACGAGATCGCCCGGGGCACCGAGGTTGTCGACATCAGCGGTGAGGATGAGCTTCATCTGTCTGACTCCCTTTCTCAGCGAGCGGTCGACACGTAAGGCAGCAGGGCCACCTCACGCGAGTTCTTGACGGCGACAGCGATATCACGCTGGTGCTGGACGCAGTTGCCGGTGACGCGGCGGGCACGGATCTTGCCGCGATCGCTGACGTACTTGCGCAGCAGCGTGGTGTCCTTGTAATCGATATTGACGATTCCGGACTTGCTCTCCTTGCAGAAAGTGCAAGCCTTCTTCTTCAGCACCTTTTCGCGCGCGGGCGCTTTAGGCATGGTCTTCTCTCCGTACTATGAGTGCCGTTCCTCAGAACGGCGGTTCGTCATCCATGCGGCCGCCGCCCCCGAAGGAGCCGGCCGCGGGCGCGCTACCCCACGGATCGTCGTTGCCTGCGTTTCCGCCGCCCGACTGTCCGCCGCCACTGTTGGCGTTGTAGCCGCCTGCGCTTGCACCACCACCGGCATTGCCGGAACCGCCACCGAAGCCACCGCCTCCGCCGCCGCGACCTGCCTTGGAGACCTTGGCAGTCGCGTAGCGCAGCGAGGGGCCGACCTCGTCGACCTCGAGCTCGACGACCGTGCGCTTCTCACCCTCGCGGGTTTCGTAGGAGCGCTGCTTGAGCCGTCCGCTCACGATCACGCGAGCGCCTCGGGTCAGGCTCTCGGCGACGTTCTCCGCTGCTTCACGCCAGATGTTGCAGCGCAGGAACAGGGCCTCGCCGTCTTTCCATTCGTTCGAATTGCGATCGAACACGCGGGGAGTCGAAGCGACGGTGAAATTCGCCACCGCTGCGCCCGCGGGCGTGAAACGAAGCTCAGGGTCTGCCGTCAAATTTCCGATGACGGTGATGACCGTGTCGCCTGCCATGGGGGTTCCTCCTGCTCGGGGTGCAGTCCGCGTCTCGCTGTCGCGCTAGAGCCTAAAGATAGGCACCGACGAAAACGAGATTTCGCTCTGCGGACTACTTGTCGTTGCGCAGAACCTTGGTGCGCAGCACCGTCTCGTTCAGGCCCAGCTGGCGATCGAGCTCGCTCACGGTGGCCGGGGTCGCGGTCAGTTCGACGACCGCGTAGATGCCTTCGGCCTGCTTGGCGATCTCGTAGGCGAGCCGGCGGCGGCCCCAGATGTCGACCTTGTCGACCTTGCCGCCCTCGGTCTTGACGACGTTGAGCAGGTTATCCAGGGACTGCCCGACGATGCGCTCGTCCAGGCTGGGGTCGAGGATGACCATCACTTCATAATGACGCACGGACCAATCACCTCCTGTGGACTAGGAAACGGCCATGGACTTTCCATGGCAGGAGGGTTCGTTGCGTCAGCAACCCGGTAAGGCTACATGAGCGGGCCCTGAGCAGCGAAATCGATCTACGCCGCGGGTGTACTCCTGGATCGTCGCCGCGCCGCATAATGTGGTCGATATGACCACAGCCGACCCACAGCAGCGCGCGGCACGTGGCGCGGCGCGGGCCACGGCGCTGACGTTCCTGATCGTGCTGTTGTGCGCGCTCACCCTCGCGATGGCCTATGCCAACAAGGCGCGATGCGCGGGCGGCGCGATCGATGAAACCGGTCGCAGCCAGGTATTCGATGTCCGCAAGGATATGGATGTCTGCTATTCCGATATCCAGTTCCTCTGGATCGGCCGCGATATCGACAATCACGTCTTCCCGTATGTCGACGGCGGGATCACCGAGGAGGGCGCGCTCACCGGCGGCGCGGTGGAGTATCCGGTGCTCAGCGGCGTGCTCATGTGGGCGGGCGCGATCGGGGTCACCAACGACGCGGATTTCCTGTGGCATTCGGCGCTGCTGCTCACGCCGTTCGCGCTGCTGACAGCGTGGATGCTGGCCCGGTTGGCCGGCCCGGCCGCGTTGCTGTGGGCGATCGGCCCGCCGTTGGTGCTGTATGCCTTCCACAACTGGGAACTGCCGGTCGTGTGTACCGCGGTGGCGGCGGTCTACGTGATGTCCATGCTGACCGGCCTGTCGATACGCACCCGCGGGATCATCGCCGCGGTACTGCTCGCCATCGGTTTCTGCTTCAAGATCTATCCGGGGATCTTCCTGCTGCCACTGGCGTTCTACATCCTCACCGAGGGCGCGCCGAAAGACGCGCGGCGCGTGCGTGATCTGGACGTGGCCGGCGCGGCACAGGCACTGCTGGCGGCGATGGGCACGGTGGCCGCGGTGAATCTGCCGTTCGTGATGGCGGGCGTCGAGGGCTGGCGGGCCTCGATCACCTTCCAGCAGATGCGCCAGGCCGACATCACCACGAACTCGATCTGGTACTGGGGACATCGGCTCATCTTCGGCCGCGACGCCGAGACCACAACCACCTGGCACGACATGGTCGCCGTCGCCTCGCCCGCGCTGATCCTGGCGTCCTTCGTGCTGGCGATGTGGCTCGGCCTGCGCCGCTGGACGCCGACCTCGCCCTTCCCGTGGGTGGGTGTGAGCGGCGCGATGCTGTGCGGATTCATGCTTTTCCACAAGGTCCACTCACCCCAGTACACCCTGTGGATAATTCCGTTCCTGGTGCTGCTGCGGGTGCCGTGGTCGCTGGTCGCGGCGTATCTGGTCGCCGACGCGGCGGTGGGGATCGGCGTCTTCCGGTACTTCTACGCGATGGGCGCGGGCGAGGGGGTCGAGCTGATGGAGGGGATCGTCCAGTTCGGCGTGTGGCTGCGCTCCGCCCTGCTCATCGTGCTGTTCTTCGTGTTCCTGCGGGCCGGGCTGCGCGGTGCGCGCCGGACCGAATCGGCCGCCGCTCGCCTCGATCGACACGAACTCCAGCCGGTCGCCTGAGAAACGACAGCGGCGGCGAATCCCGATCCGGGATCCGCCGCCGCTGTGGCTATCGCGTGTTCGTGCCGCCGATCAGCTGACCGGTGCGGCTTCCTTGGACTCGTCCACCGCGTCGGGCTCGTCCTTGCGGTTGCGCAGGATGCTCGAGATGAACGCCGCGCCGATGAACGCCACGCCGACCAGACCGGTGATGAGCTCGTCCACGTGCACGCCGATCGAGATCAGCAGGATCGTCGCCAGCGCGCCGATCGCCCAGTGCGCGCCGTGCTCGAGGTACACGTACTCCGAGAGCGTGCCCTGACGGACCAGGTACACCGTGATCGACCGGACGAACATCGCGCCGATGAAGCCGAGGCCGAGCGCGATGATGATCGGGTCGGAGGTGATCGCGAACGCGCCGATCACGCCGTCGAAGGAGAACGACGCGTCGAGCACCTCGAGGTACAGGAACAGGAAGAACGCGGCCTTACCGGTCGCCTTCACCAGACCCGACGGGCCGGACGGCGAGTGTTCGAGCTCCTCGGTGTGGAACATCGAGCCGAGCCCGTCGACCGCGATGTAGACGATCATGCCGAGCAGACCGGCGACCAGCACGGTCGAACGGTCGTCTTCCTTGGCCAGGAACTCGGCGACGAGGATCAGGCCGGTGCCCGCCACGACCACCGACAGCATGTCGAGCTTGCCCGCCTTGGCCAGCGGCCGCTCCAGCCAGCTCAGCCAGGTGATCTCACGCTCTTCGAAGATGAAGTTCAGGAACAGCAGCGCGAGGAACATGCCACCGAACGCCGCGATCTGCGGATGCGCGTCGGTCAGCAGGGTCTCGTAGCTGGGGCTGCCGTCGGGGAAGTACGGTGCGTCGTCCGGCGGTGGGTTGAGCGCCAGGTCGAACGCTTCGATCGGACCGAGCCCTGCGGTGATCCACACGATGGCCAGCGGGAACACCAGACGCATACCGAACACGGCGATGACGACACCGATGGTCAGGAAGATCCGCTGCCAGAACTCGCTCATCCGTTCCAGGACGGTGGCGTTGATGACGGCGTTGTCGAACGACAGCGACACCTCGAGGATACCGAGGATCGCGCACAGTGCGAGGGCGGTCAGGCCACCATAGAGGTAGGCGACGACCAACGACACCACCGTGATGACGATGGACATGCCGAAGATGCGCGTAATCACGCGGAGGGACCTTTCTGTCTCACACGGACAGGGGGCCCGGTCAGTCGAGCCCCCCGTCCGCGATGGTGACTAGACGTTGACGCCGTAGTCGCGGGCGATACCGGCGAGGCCGGAGGCGTAGCCCTGTCCGATGGCGCGGAACTTCCATTCGGCACCGTTGCGGTACAGCTCGCCGAAGACCATAGCGGTCTCGGTCGAGGCGTCCTCGGACAGGTCGTAGCGGGCGAGCTCGGTGCCGTTGGCCCGGTCGACGACGCGGATGTAGGCATTACGCACCTGGCCGAACGACTGCGAGCGGGTCTCCGCGTCGTAGATCGAGACCGGGAAGAAGATGCTCTCGATGGTGGGCGGGGTGTTGGCCAGGTCGACGTTGATGACCTCGTCGTCGCCCTCACCCTCACCGGTGGTGTTGTCGCCGGCGTGCTCGATGGCGCCTTCGGGGGACTTCAGGTTGTTGAAGAACACGAAGTGCTTGTCCGAGACGACCTTCTTGTCGGCGCCGGTCGCGATCGCGCTGGCGTCGAGGTCGAAGTCGGTGCCGGTGGTGGTGCGCACGTCCCAGCCGAGGCCGACCGCGACCGCGGTCAGGTTCGGAGCCTCTTTGGTCAGCGAGACATTGCCGCCCTTGGACAGACTGACACCCATGCGGGAATCCCTTCGGTTAGTCCGGTGTGTCGTTTCCCAGCATGTCCGAATCGCCGGGTACCGCTACGACAGTAATAGGTTTCGCGGAACTTGCGTAGGAACGAGCAGCAGCCCTGGTTAACGCGGGGAATCTCCTACCATCGGGACTGTGCGTGGTCGGGTCGCCGCGCGGTTCGGAAAGGGGACGTGCCGGTGACATCTCGCAGACGCGGATGGTTCAGATCGGGGGCCGATCATGAGTGGATCAGCGGGGCGAGGGCGGCCACGTCGTCGGCCTTCCTCGATATGGACCATCGGCAGACGGCGGCGGAGGCGGGTGTGGTGGCCAGCGAACAGGTCTTCCCCGACCGCCGGGTCGGCGCGGTCTGGGAGCCGGTGCGCGCGCGGTGCTACGCCGCCGCCGGCGCGTATCTGAGTTTCACCGAAGAGCTCGATACCGCCGAAGCCGCGGGCAGCCCGATCGCGGACGGACCGGGCAGGGCCGATGCGCTGGTGCGTCAGCTCAACGACGCGGCGCGCGGGGTCGACGAGTTCTATCACTCCCATCGCGGCGGCCTGGAGGAAGCGGCGCGGGTGCGATCGGCGGTGCCGCAGCTGCTGGCGCACGTGCGGGCCGAGGCCGAACAGGTGCTCGCCGCCGCGGCGTCGTCGGGGTACGCGAGCTACCCCTCGATCGCGGCAGGTGTAAGGCGGCTGAATGAGGATCTGATCACAGCGTCCTCGGCCGATCCGCAGACCTCCGTCGCCGCCGCGCGCACGGCAGCGGCGGCGGTGCAGCAGGCGACGTCGGAATTGTCGGATGCGTTGGCGCAGGCCCCTTCTCGCGCTTCGGCGGCCGCGAAGGCGATCGCGTCGGTGACGACCAGGCTGGCCGCCGTCCGCAACCGCGCGAGTGGGCTCGGCCCGGCGTACTCGGCGCTGTTGCGCGAGTTCAACGCTGCGAGTTCGGCGGACTTGACCAACAATGAGCGGGAAAGCCGGCGCGGCATCGACGCCGCGGACGCGGCGCTGGTGGGCGCGCGTGTCGCGGCTGCCGATCACGACCCGGAGTCCGCCCTTGACCTGACCGCCACCGCGCGCCAGCACCTCGCCGAGGCCGAGCAGTTGGTCGACGCCGTCACCCGGCGCCTCGAACTGCTGCGCGAGGTGCGTGCCGACCCCGATGCGCACGCCCGCACCGTACGATTCCGGCTGCGGGACGCGCAGATGCTCGCGGTCGACCGAGGCCTGGTCGGCGAGTGGGGGTCGGTGCTCGATGCCCAAGCCGAACGCCTCGACCGCATCAATTCCGGACTGACGGGTCGTCATCCGGACTATTGGGCATATGTTTCCGAACTGGACACCGTCGCGGCGTTCATCGCCGGAGTGGTCGAACGCATCAGAAAACACGTAGGAACCGACAGGACTTAGGAATGCACAGGACATGATGACAGCGGGGTACGCGGTCGCGCCGGAGATCTGCCTGCGTAAGCAGGTTCCGCTGCGCCACTTCCGGCAATTGCACGGGCCGAGAGCCCGTGAGCTGTTCCTCCTCGAGCCGGAGCCGATCGTCGATGCCGACGACCGGGAACTGCTGGCGACCGCGCTCGGCGCGACGCTGTATGTACCTGCGACCCGCCCGGACCTGGTCGCCACCATCCAACGGCGCGCGGCGCGCGGCGTGTGCTCGATGGTGATCGACCTCGAGGACGCGGTCGCCGACCACCAGGTTGAGGCGGCCAAGGAGCACGCCGTCGCGACGCTGGATCTGCTCGCCCGCAGCGAGGAACCGAACCCGATGCTGTTCATCCGGGTGCGCGACCCGCAGACTGTCGCCGAGCTGGTCGACCAGCTCGGGCCGGGCGCCGACGTGCTCACCGGCTTCGTCTTCCCCAAGTTCGACGCCGTCACCGGGCCCGCCTACCTGGCCGCGCTCGACGACGCGCGGCGCAGACTGGATCGCCCGGTCTACGGCATGCCGGTGCTCGAATCGGCGAGCCTGGTGCATCGCCAGACCCGCGACGAGCAGCTCTCCCGCATCGCCGACCTGCTCGGCGAACACCGCGACCAGCTGCTCGCGGTCCGGATCGGCGCCACCGACATGTGCTCGACCTTCGGCATCCGCCGCGACCGCGATCTCACGATCTACGACGTGCGCGTGGTCGCCGACGTGATCGCCGACATCGTCAACTACCTCGGCCGCGCCGACGGCACCGGTTTCATCATCACCGGGCCGGTGTGGGAGTACTTCGCCGACCACGAGCGAATGTTCCGGCCGCTGCTGCGGACCGCGCCGTTCGAGGAGTCCGACGCGGTGCCGTTCCGCCAATACCTGGTCAGCCGGGACCTCGACGGCCTGCTGCGCGAGATCACCCTGGACCGCGCCAACGGCATCCAGGGCAAGACGGTGATCCACCCCTCGCACGTGGCCGCCGTGCACGCGCTGTCGGTGGTGACCCACGAGGAGTACGCCGACGCGCTGCACATCATGGAGGCCGACGTCGGCGGCGTCGCGGCCTCGGAATACCGCAACAAGATGAACGAGATGCGCCCGCACCGCAGTTGGGCCCGCCAGACGCTGGTCCGGGCTCGCGCGTTCGGGGTCGCCAACAAGGGAGTTTCCTTCGTGGATTTGCTGACAGCGATGATCGCCGAATGAGCGTGTTCGGACTCGACCTCGAAATACCGTGGGCGACACAGAATCTGGGTATCGAACTGCGACATGGTGAGTCGTTCGCCGCGTCGGCGGCCGAGGACGCGCTGCCGGGTGAGCTCTCGATCGCCGCGCTGGTCCAGCCGGGGCTGCGGCGTAATCCGCGGCGAGCCCACCTGCTGGTGTCGACCGTGCTCGGCAAGCATCTGCCCACCGATCCGCGCATCGTGATCGGCGCGGGCAATCGCCTGGGTGACCTGGTGCGCGACAAGCTCGGTGACCGTGAGCCCGTCGTGCTCGGATTCGCCGAGACCGCGACCGGTTTGGGCCACTGCGTCGCCGCGCGTCTCGGTGCGAGCTGCTACCTGCACTCCACCCGCAGGGCGGAACCGCGTGCCACCACGCTGACCGGTTTCGAGGAGGGGCATTCGCACGCCACCTCGCACCTGCTGCAACCCGCGCCCGCCGACATCTTCGTCAACGATCTGCCGCTGGTGCTGGTCGACGACGAGATCTCCACCGGTGACACCGCCATCGACGCCGTGCGAGCGCTGCACGCCTTCGCGCCCCGCTCGCACTACGTGCTCGCCTCGCTGGTCGACATGCGCACCGCCGCCGACCGCGCCAAGTTCGAGGCGTTCGCCGCCGAACTCGGCGCGCGCATCGACACGGTGTGTCTGGCTTCCGGCCGTACCGAGCTGCCCGACGGCTTGATCGAGACGGTCACCGCGATGCCGGAACCGGAGCTCAATCCGATGGCGGCACAGCCCGGTTCGTTCGGCCGGATCGAATTGACCTGGCCCGCAGACGTTCCCGAAGGCGGCAGGCACGGCATCCTGAACTCGGATGTCGCGGCTTTCGATATCGCGCTCGAGGCCGCCACCGACGAGGTGCATGCGCGCCTCGATGCCGAGTTCGCCGGTCGTCCCGTGATCGTGCTCGGCCACGAAGAGCTCATGTACCTGCCGCTGCGGCTGGCCGCCGAACTGGCGGAATCGGGCACTCCCACCCGCTTCCAAACCACAACGCGCTCACCGGCATACGTCCTCGACGAACCTGGCTACCCGTTGCGCCGTGGCTTCCGCTTCCACGCACCCGAGCCGGACCCGACTGCCCAGCGCTACCTGTACAACGCGCAGTGGACCGACAGCGATGCCGACCCGGTGCTGCTGATCGTCCTCGATCCGCCGGCCGACACCACCGACCTCGTCGCGCCGGGCGGCCTGGTCGACGTGCTCACCGCCGCGGGCGCCGATGTACTGATCGCCGTCCTTCCCGGCGCTGACCCGCGGGCGCTGCACACGGGCAGGACTTCGGTTCCGGCGGAGCAGCTGACTGCCGACGTGCCGGAACCTGCGCGTCGTTTCCCCGGAGCACTGCGCGGTCCCGAGTTCGGTTCCTATGCTGCCGACGAGGTTTCGTGGCTGCTGAAGGACCTCTCGGACGTCGACCTGGAAGCCGATATCGCCGAGCGCGAACGCCGTATCCAGGCCGGTGTCGCCCACTACGCCGAGTCGCTGCCGGTCGAGTACCAGCCCGACGCCGAGTACCGCGAACTGTTCGACCGCGTCCTGGCCGGGAGTGCCGAACGGCTCGCGCTCGCGGTCGCGACGGTGGCCGAGCTGGTGGTGGCCGAACGCGGCGAGGACATCGTGCTGGTCTCGCTGGCCAGGGCGGGCACTCCGGTCGGCGTGCTCATGCGGCGCTGGCTGCGCAGCGGTGTCGGTCGTCCGAGCCTGACCGTGCCGCACTACGCGGTGTCGATCGTGCGGGATCGCGGCATCGATGCGGTGGCACTCGATTACCTTGCCCACCATCATGATCCGTCCACGATCGTGTTCGTCGACGGCTGGACAGGCAAGGGCGCCATCACCCGCGAGCTCACCGACGCGCTCGACGCCTATCACGCCGCCGGTGGCGCGCGGTTCGACGACGAGCTGGTCGTGCTCGCCGATCCCGGCAACTCCGTGCGCACCTACGGCACCCGCGACGACTTCCTGATCGCCTCCGCGTGCCTGAATTCCACGGTCTCGGGGCTGGTCTCGCGCACCGTCCTCAACGACACCCTGATCGGTCCCGGCGAATTCCACGGCGCGAAGTTCTACCGTGAGCTCGCCGGCGCCGATGTCTCCAACCAGCTGCTCGACGCGGTGACCGCCGCCTTCGAGACCATTCGCGATCAGGTACCCGCCGCGGTCGCCGCGATCCGGGACTCCGATCGCACTCCCGACTGGTCGGGCTGGGCCTCGGTGGAACGGGTGCGTGCCGAATACGGTGTCGCGACAGTGAATTTCGTGAAGCCGGGCGTCGGCGAGACCACCCGCGTACTGCTGCGCCGGGTACCGTGGCGGGTGCTGGTTCGGGAAGCCGACGCTCCCGAACACGCGCACATCCGCCTGCTCGCCGCGGCGCGCAATGTTCCGGTGGAAGTGGTCCCCGACCTGGCCTACTCCTGTATGGGCCTGATCAAGGAGCTGGATCAGTGACCGCCGACGCGCTGTTCGCCACCGATCTCGATCGCACGATGATCTTCTCGCGCAACGGGTTCGGTGGCGCCGACGCCGTAGCCAAGCAGTGTGTGGAGTACTACGAGGGCGAGCCGCTGTCGTACATGACCACCACCGCCGTGGAACGGCTGGCGGCGCTGGCCGCGCTCGCGCCGGTCATCCCGACGACGACCCGCACGATCGAACAGTTCCAGCGGATCGACCTGCCCGGCGCGCCGTGGCGCTACGCCATTACAAGCAATGGCGGCAACATCCTGGTCGACGGCCTGCCCGACCCGACCTGGCGCACCGCGATCGACGATCAGGTCAAGGCCTCCGGCGCCACTCTCGCCGAGATCGGGGCCGAATGGCGCTCCCGCATCGACGATTCCTGGGTCACCAAGTACCGGGAGGCCGACGACCTGTTCTGCTACCTGGTCGTCCGGCCCGACGCGGTCCCGGACGGCTTCCTCGCCGAATGGGACGCGTGGTGTCGCACGCAGGGCTGGTCGGCCTCGCAGCAGGGTCGCAAGATCTACACGATGCCCGACGCGGTCTGCAAGAGCCTGGCCGTCGCCGAAGTCCGCCGCCGATTGGTGGAATCCGGTGCATTGTCCGAGGACGCGGAGCTGTTCACCGCGGGCGACGGCGCGCTGGACGCCCCGATGCTGACCGCGGCCGATGCGGCGATCCGTCCCCGGCACGGTGAACTGGAGGAGCTGAACTTCACCAGCCCGAACCTCATCGTCACCGAGTCGGCGGGCATTCTCGCGGGGGTGGAGATCCTGGAGTGGTTCCACGACGCCGTGGAGCGCGCCGCGCTGACAGTGGGCGACGCGGCCTGAGAGCCGAAACCCCGTGTGCCGCAGGGGCACTCGGGGTTGCCGGAATCACGGCTGCGGGAACAATCCCTTCGCCAGCACCGGCCACGACGTCTTGAGATCGTCCTGCCAGTAGCCCCATGAATGGGTACCGGTATCGCGGTAGACGAAAGTACCGGGAATGCCGAGCTGATCCAGGCGCGCCTGCAGATTGTGCGAGGACACGAAGATCGCGCCTTCGATCAGCGCGCCGAGGGCCACGGTCTTGGGCGTATCGGCGGGCTTCTCCATCCGGAACGGCCCACCTGGCTGATCGTGAATGCCCGGGATGCCGGTGCCGGTGGAGACGAAAAGATTTGTGCCGCGCAGCTTCTCGGCATTGACCAGCGGATCGTTGGCCGCCCACAGCGGCCCGCCGACCGGCCCCCACATATTCTCGGCATCACCGCCGCCATACAGCTCGACGGTCAGCTTCACCGCCTGCTGGCCCGCCGGATCACTCACCTGGGTGAGCCCGCTGTAGACCGCCGCGCTACGGAACAGGCCCGGCTTGGCGATCGCCAGGTTCAGCACCGGGATGCCCGACATCGACAGGCCCGCGATGGCATTGACCCCGTTGGTACCCAGCGCCGCATCGATCAGCGGCGGCAGTTCCTCGGCGATATAGGTCTGCCACTTGTTCACCCCGAGCACCGGATCGGGCTTGATCCAGTCGGTATAGAACGTCCACGCCCCGCCGATGATCTGCACGACATTGATGTCCTTGTCGGACAGGAAGTCCAGCGCATCGGTCCGCAGCTGCCACGAGGCACGATCCACCCCGCCACCAGCCCCGTTGAGCAGATACAGCGCCGGTTTCGGTGTCGACGTATCGGCCGGCCGCTGGACATCGACCGGGAACGTCTGATTCATCGCGGCCGAATGCACGTACAGCCGCAGATGTCGCGCGTCGGTCACCACTATCCGCTCGATGAAGGACCCATCCGGCGAGGTCGCAGCGTCGAGAGTGACACCGGGCGCACCGACAGGCGCCGCGGACACGGGGATACCGGTAACGATCGACGCGGCCACAGCGCACAGCACCGCCGCCACGACCCGTCGAATGCTGCGACGCCGCACTGCGCCAACTCCTCTGATCGAGCAACCGCCGACTCATTCCCTCGGCGGCCCCCACCGTAACGGCACCACCACACCCACCGTCAGCTTTTGGAGCGTACTCGTTTCAGAATTTGCCAGCCCGACCGAAGGGCTCGCTCAGTAGTGCTGTTGCTGACCCGCCAGCTGCTGCTGGACGACGCCGTGGATCCGTTGCAGGCCACCCACGGTGATACCGCTCTGCAGCTGACCTTCGATGGTCCTGACCAGGGCGTTGTCGCTCATCACCTTCTCCGAGGACTGGATGAGCACGGTGCCGGCGCCGGTGAAGTCGAACTGGCGCTCCTCGCCCGAGTTGGCGCCCATCCTGGCCGCACCGGCAGCCAGGAAGCTGCCGATCCAGCCCTGGTCGTAGTGGTGGCTGGGGGACGGGCAGTCGGCCCAGCCGACCAGGGCTTCGGGGTCGACGCGCAGTGGGGGCTCGGCGAACATGACCGGGCCGTTGGAGGAGGCGAGGAACTTGCCGGTGCCGATCAGGGTGAGGAAACCGGGGACGATCGACTGCTTGAGCGCCAGGCCCGGCTCGAAGGCGAGCAGGTTGGCGCCGCGGATGGTGAGGTTGCCGTCCTCGAGATCGTAGGAATTGATGTCGTAGCCGCGGTCGCCGATGATCAGCTTGCCGTGGCCCTCGGCCACCACGTACTCACCGGCGAACAGCGGCGCCGAGAACTGGCTGCTCACCATGTGCATGAGATTGCCCTGCAAGCCGTGGGTGAGCATCTGGAACTGGATCTGGCCGTAGTAGGCGATCATCGCGCCCTTGCGCATGAACCACGGGCCGGTCAGGTCGATGCAGTAGGCGTAGCTGTTGCCCGGGATGTTGTCGCTGGCACCGAGATTCATCGGGGAGAGGATTTCGCTCATCGACTCACAACTTCTCTTCTGAGGCCTGCACGTACACGACACCCTGTCCGTGGCAATGCAATTGCATCGCCTCGCCGGCGCCGCGGCCGACCGCGTCGCGCCAGCTCATCGCCGCCTTGAGTTCGGTCTGCACATTGCCGTAGGCGGCGACGAACGCCTGTGGGTCGACAACCACCGGATTCGGTCCGCCCACTTGCAGTTCCAGGAAACCGCCGTGGGCCAGCAGCACCGCGGAACCCTGTCCGCTGAGCTGGGTGGTGAACATGCCCTGGCCGGTCGCGACACCGGCGGCCGCGCCACGCAGCGCGCCCATCAGGCCGCCGCCACCGCCGCCACCACCGGAACTCGCCACCGAGACGACCGATGCCTGCAGACCCGCGGTGTTGGCCAGCAGTCGCGAAGCCTCGGCGCGCAGCACCGCGCCCTGCTGCATCTGCACCACGTGCACCTCGAGCCCGGCGAATCCGTAATGGACGGTGCCGTTTCCGCGCGCCAGCATGGTGCGCTCGTGCTCGCCCGCCATCATGGCGCCCGCCATCCGCATCAGCCCGCCACCGCCCATCCCTGGCCCGGCGCCGGGAATCTGGTGCGGCGCGAACGCGACCTGGCCCTGGTAGAACAACATCGCGCCGGTCCGGGCGACGACGCCGCCCGCCTGCCCGACATCGACCTTGACGACCTTGCTGTTGACCTTCTCGAACATCGCCGCTTCCTACCGTTCCGCCGGCTGGATCAGCACGACACCCTGGCCGTCCCACCGCAGTGAGAACGCCTCGCCCGCGTCCTGGCCGACCATCGTGCGCCAGGAGACGTCGGTGACGAAGGACTGGTTGAGGTTGCCGCGGGCCGCGACGAACGCGTCCGGATCCACGATCAGCGGATACTGCGGCGAGACCTCGAGATGGATCAGCGGACCACCCGCCGACAGCAACGCCACCTGGCCCTGCCCGCTGACGGTGGTGGTGAACAGGCCGCTGCCCGCCGACATCCCGCCGACACCGGCGAACCGCACATCGGTGCGCAGATTGCCCGCGAAGGCGAGCAGCTGCTGCGACTCGACCTGCAACGTCTCGTTGTTCAGATCGACAACGGTGACGTTCTGGCCGTTCACGGCGAAGAACACCCGACCGTTGCCGGTGCATTCCATCAGCGACAGCTTCTCGCCGGTGGCGCGGCGCTTGAGGCCCGAAAGCACGCCCTCGCCGCCGCCGAACCCGGCCGATTTGAACTGCACATTGCCTTCGTAGGCGACCATCGAGCCGGAGATCGCGCGGATACTCGTCCCCGCGAGATGGGCCTCGATCACCTTCTTCGATTGTTCGAACAGCTGCGCCATGACGGCCCTGGAGTCCCCTCTGGACAGGCGGGTGGAATGCCCGATACCTACTGCGTGGTCACCCTAACCGATCGATCGGGTACGCGTGGTGGCCGCGGAGCGCGGACGCTCGCGCTCGCTTTCTCGTAGAGTGGCAGGCGACCGCACCGACAAGCGAAGGGTCGAACTTGTCTGCAACACTCGCCAAGGGCCAGAACGGTCCACTGGCCGTCAGTGACGTGGTGATCTCGCTTCAGCTCACGGCACCGGCCGATCTGTCCGCGCTGCTCGTGACCGAGCAGGGCAAGGTCCGCACCGATGCCGATTTCGTCTTCTACAACCAGCCGAGTGGGCCCGGCGTCGATCTGCGCCCCGGGCCCGCGGGCCAGCCTGCGTCCCTGGCGGTTTCGCTGCCCTCGGTACCCGCCGACATCGACCAGATCCGCGCGGTGATCACCCTCGACGACGCGACGAGCAACTTCGGCCGGTCCGCCCCGCCGACCGCGATCGTCTCCGACGCCGCCGGTAACCGGCTGTTCGAGTACCGGATCGACGGGCTGAACGCGGAGTCGATCGTGATCGCGCTCGAGCTGTACCGCCGTCAGGGCAGCTGGAAGGTGCGCGCCGTCGGCCAGGGCTACGCCGGTGGCTTCGCCGCGCTGGTCACCGATCACGGTGTGCAGGTGGACGATTCGCCCGCACCCGCCGCCGCTGCCCCGCAGCCGGTGCCCCAGCAGGCGCCGCCCGCGTACCCGGCGCAGTCGGCGCCGAGCTACCCGCAGCAGCCCGCGCCCGCCTACGCGCCGCCCGGCGGTGGTTACCCGCCGCCGCCCGGCCCGGCGCAGCAGCCGCCCGCTGCCGGTTACCCGCCGCCGCCCGGTCCCGGCCCCGGTTACCCGCCGCCGGCGCAGGCCGCCCCGCCGCAGCCCGCCGGTGAGGTCAGCCTGAGCAAGGATCGCCCGGTCAGCCTGCAGAAGGGCCAGCGAGTCACCCTCCGTAAGGAAGGCGGCGCCGCGCTCACCTTCGTCAAGATGGGCCTGGGCTGGGACCCGGTGCGCACCCGCGGCATGTTCGGCAACCGCACGGTCGACATCGACCTGGACGCCTCGGTCTGCCTGTTCGCCGACCAGAATCTCGTCGACGTCGCCTACTACGGCCAGCTGTCGTCCAAGGACGGCTCGGTGCGCCACCAGGGCGACAACCTGACCGGCGAGGGCGAAGGCGACGACGAGATGATCCTGGTGGATCTGACCAGGATCCCCGCGCACATCTCCACGCTGCTGTTCATCGTCACCTCCTACAAGGGGCACACCTTCGAGCAGGTGCAGAACGCGTTCTGCCGCTTGATCGATGGCACAACCAACGGCGAACTCGCGCGCTACACCCTCGCCGGCGGCATGCCGTTCACGGCGATGGCGATGGCCAAGGTGTACCGGGTCGGCGGCGACTGGAAGATGCAGGCGCTGGGCGAGGGCTTCCAGGCCAAGCATCCCGGGGAGGCCGTGCCGCAGCTGGCCCGGTTCCTCGGCAGGGACTAGGCGAGTACGGACAAGAGCAAGGCTGACAACGTGATTCACCTGAAGGCGGGCCAGAACACCGCGCTGACCGCCGGCACCGTGCGCTTCACCGCGCACACCGCGGGCACCGTCGATCTCGGCGCGCTGGTGGTCGGCGAGGATCTGCGGGTACGCGACGAGCACGATCATGTGTGCGCGTCGCGGCCCGCCGCTCCCGGCGTCACCTTCGCCGGCGGTGCGGTGGATATCGCACTGCCACAGGTCAGGCCGGACGCGCATGCCGTGCTCCTGTTCGTCACCGCCGGGCACGTGCTCGGCACCGTCACCGCGACGCTGGCCGAGAACGGCACGCCCACAGCCGAATTCGAGATCTCACCCACCGCGGGGGAGAGCGCGCTGATCTGCTTCGAGGTGTACCGCCGCGGTGGCGGCTGGAAGCTGCGCGCGCTCGGCCAGGGGTACGACGGCGGGGCGGCGCAGCTGCTGCCCGCCCACGGCGTGCCCGCCCCCGTATCACCGCAGGCCGCGGCGCCGACCGTGACGGCCGAGCGGCCCGCTGGTGCGCCGGGTATCCCGCTCGAGGTCGACCACGGTCTGCAGCGGATGTGGATGATCTTCGAAGACGCGGCCCGTTCCGCGGCCGCACTGGTCTCGGCCCGCGACTACGCCACCAAACGGCTGGATCAGGAACTCTCCGACGCGGTCTCGAACCCGGCGACCCGCAATACCCCGGCCGCCGACGCGGCTCGCGCCGAGGCGCAACGCAGGCACGACGAGCTGGTCGGCATCGCCGATTCGGACCATCGCCGCGACAGCGACCACCTCGGTCGCGAGATCGCCGAGGCCGATTCCGTCATGCCCGCCGCGCTCGCCTCCTGGCTCGCGCCGGCCTGGACCACGAAAGCCGCGCGCAGCGACGGCATCCGGCTCGGCGAGCTGTACGCGCACGACCGCGGTGAGCTGCGCGTGCCGTATTGCGTTCCGGTGCCGCTGAACCGGCCGCTGTGGGTCGACACCGAGTCGAGCGGAGCCGCGTCCCGCGTGGTCGGCGCGCTGGTGGCCCGGCTGGTCGCGGCCCTGCCGGACAAGCCGACCCGGGTCGACCTGATCGATCTCACCGGTGGCCTGCGTGGGCTCGCCGCTCCGCTCGCCCCGCTGCTCGCCGGTCCGGTCATCGTCGACCACGCCGACATCCCGGCGCGCCTCGGCGCACTGGCGCACGCGGCCGAGCTCGCCGACATCGCTTACAACAGTGGGCAAGCCGTGCCGCCGTCCGAGCACCGGATCCTGGTCGCCGCCGACTTCCCGCACGGCTACCAGGCCACCGACGTGGTGCACCTTGGTCAGCTGATGGTGCGCGGCGATCTGATCGGGCTGTCGCTGGTGATCGTCGGCAGCGGCGGCGCCGACTTCGGTGACGGCCCGCTGTCGCTGCTGTCCCAGTCGTGCAGGCACCTGCCCACCATGCCCGGCACCCCGCTGTTCGACCCGTGGACCGGCAACGCCTGGGAACTCGACCTCGACATGCTCCCGGCCGAACCTGAACTCCAGGCCCGCTACCTGCGGTTGTAGCGCTCAGTCCACCATCGACGCCGGCCGCGTGCTCGTGCAGGCCTGCCTGGGGCGCAGGAATTGCGGCAGCCACGGCAGGAGTGGGTCGGGTGCGCGGTCGAGGATTCCGCCCGCCGGATCGTCGACGAAGTCGCGGCGCACCAGGTCTTCCTGGGGGCGCAGGATCTCGTGGACGATCAGCGCGCACAGGCCGAGGACGGCGAGGTCGCGCAGCACGACGGTGCCGGTGAACCACTGCTCGGGCAGGCCCTTGGCGTCCTCGCCGAGGTAGTAGTACATGCGCGGTACCCAGACCAGCGCGTCGATCGTCATCCAGGCCAGCAGGATTCGCCGATGCGGCAGCGCGAGCACCGCCAGCGGCACCAGCCACAGCGAGTACTGCGGGCTCCACACCTTGTTCGTCAGCAGGAACGCGGCGACGACCAGGAAGCACAGCTGCGCCACCCGCGGGCGCCGCGCGGCGGTCAGCGCCAGGTAGGCGATGCCGGCGCAGGCCGTCAGGAACAGCAGCAGCGAGACGGTGTTCAGCACGGCCGGCGGCTGGCCGTGTTCGAGCGGCCCGTCGAAACCACCCCACCCGGTGAACGAGGTGATCACGTTGTAGATCGAATCCGGGTCGGCGTGCCGGGTGGTGTTGAGCCGGAAGAACTCTCGCCAGCCGTCCGGGTACAGCACGGCGATCGGCAGGTTCACCGCGATCCAGGTGCCCGCCGCGGCGAGCACGGCCAGGGTGGCCGCGCCGAGCGGGCGCAGCGCGAAGAACTGTGTCCTGGCGGGGGTTTCGCGCAGCCAGGTGCGGGCGGTGCCGAGGCTGTCGACGTCACGCAACCGCAGGCCGGCCCGCGCGGCGGGTAGTCGCTGCATCGGATCCGCGCGCAGGCACAGCACCAGAATCGGCCCGAGCAGCAGCAGCGGATACAGCTTGGCCGCGCCGCCGAGGCCGAGCAGCACACCGGCAAGTACCGGTTTGCGCCGCGCCCAGGCCAGCAGGCCGGTGGCCGCGAAAGCCGTTGCCAGCGCGTCGAAATTGGTGAACGCGTGCACGATCACCAAGGGCGACACCGCGATCAGCGCCGCGTCCCAGACGCGCCGCCCGGCTAGTCGCGAGGAGGCCCACACGGTGATCAGCCAGCCCATCGCCAGACCGAGCGCGACGACATTGAAATACACCACCACCGACAGCGCGCCGGGCAGCGGCAGGTGATCCCAGACATTGCCGATCTGCATCGCCGCGTACTGATACAGGCCCGAAAGCACCGGATACTCCATGTATCTGGTCTCGGTGCCGCCGTCGGGGGTCGACTCGGTCCAGGACTTCTTGTACGGGAACGCGCCCTCGTTGAGCCGTTCAGCGCCGTAGAGCGGCACCGTGTCGGAGTAGCACATGGCCACGTACTGGCGGCCGTTGTTCCAGTCCAGCATCAGCCCGCCCGCGCCGTCGCCGGTCTGCTGGATGCAGCCCGCCTTCGCGAACCAGCCGAGCGCGAGGAACGCGACGGTGAAGGCGAACATCACCCGCAGCGGCGTCCAGAACCGCACCCGGCCGATCAGCGCGTGATCGCCGACCGGGCCGCCGATCACCGTCGACAGCTGCGCGGTCAGCGAATCGTTGCGGCTCGGCTTATCTCGCGCGTCGATCGAGCGCAGGTCGGGGGCGAGCTGGGCGGGCGCGACGTACTGCACCGCGCGGCCAGGCCGGGTACCACTCGACGCCGGCTGGTCCGCGAGTTGCTGATCGGTCACGACATCCGAGGCTACCGGTGGTTACCGGGATCTGGTCGGTGTGGTTCCCCCGCCACTCTCGTTGTCGCTGTTAGTACCGCCCGTACCCGGCCTCGTGCCACCGCCGTTGCCATTGCCGTTACCGGTGCCGTTTCCGTTGGTCGGCGGCGAACCGTCCGCGGGCGCGGTCGGCTGACCCGGCAGCGGGCCGGTCGTCGTCTCCGGCGCCTGCTGCGACGGCTGCTGTCCGGCGGGCTGCTGCACACCGGGCACCGGAATCCGGATGCCGGGCAGGATCTCGACCTGCGAGGGCACGATCACCGGCGGCGCGATGACCGGCGCGGTGGTGGACGGTGCCGTGTAGGGCGCCGACCATTCCGGCACACCGGCCTGGCCCTTGATCGGGGCGGGCTTGGGGAACGACTCGTTCGACGTGCCGGACAGCGCGCCGTCCATCGTCGCCTTCCAGATGTCGGACGGCAGACCCGAACCGTAGATGCTGCCGCCGCCGTAGTTGCGCAGCGGATCACCCTGCTCGGTGCCGACCCACACCGCGGTCGACAGCGACGGGGTGTAGCCGACCATCCAGGCGTCGCGGTTGTTGCCGGTGTCGCCGAGCTGGTGGGTACCGGTCTTGGCGGCCGACTCCCGGCCACCGGCCAGGTTGTGGTTGCGCGAGTACGCCGCGATCGGCTTCATCGCCGCGGTGACGTTGTCGGCCACCGCCGCGCTCACCCGCTGCTCACCGGCGGGCTCGCCGCGATCGAGCAGCACCTGACCGTCGGCGGTCACGACCCGCTGCACGAAGTGCGGTGCGTGGTACATGCCCGACGCGGCCAGCGTGGCGTAGGCGGAGGCCATGTCCAGCGGACGCGACTGGTACTGGCCGAGGATGACGCCGTTGTTCGGGCCCGCGCCGTTCGGCTCGGTCAGGGTGGCGCCGATGCCGGGCAGCTCCTCGGGGATACCGAGTTTGTGGCCCATGTCGGCGACCTTCTGCGGGCCGTTCTGCATGTCGAGCTGCATGCGGTAGAAGCTGGTGTTCAGCGACCGCTTGAGCGCCTCGGCGATGGTGCACATGCCGCAGGACTCGCCCTCGACATTGCCGATCTTGATGCCGTTGACGGTGATCGGCGAGCTGTCGTACAGCTGCGAGAGCGGGATACCCAGTTCGAGGTTCGCGGCGAGGCCGATCACCTTGAACGAGGAACCCGTCGGCAGGCCAGCGTTGGCGAAGTCGAAGCCCTGGCCGTCCTCACCGCCGTAGTAGGCGCGCACCGCGCCGGTGCGCGGGTCGACCGAGACCACCGCGGTCCGCAGGTTCTCCGGCTCGCCCTCGAGCTTGGACCGCGCGGCGTTGACCGCGGCCTCCTGCGCCTTCGGATCGATCGTCGTGGTGATCTGCAGGCCCTCGGTGTTGAGCTGCTGCTCGCTGATGCCCGCCGAGGACAGCTCATTGAGCACCTGGTTCTTCACCAGTCCGCCGGGGCCCTCGTCCTCATCGTCCTCGTTGAGCGAGGCCAGGGTGACCACCTGCGGGTACTGCATCGACGACCGCTCGGCCGTCTGCAGGTTGCCGCCGGCGACCATGCCGTCGAGCACGTAGCCCCAGCGCGTCTTGGCGCCCTCGGGGTTCTTCTCCGGATCGAGCAGCGAGGGCAGCTGGATCGTCGCGGCGAGCACCGCGCCCTCGGCCACGGTCAGCTCCTGCACCGGCTTACCGAAGTACGCCTTGGCCGCGGCATCGATGCCGTACGCGCCACGACCGAAGTAGATCGTGTTCAGGTAGGCGGCGAGGATGTCCTCCTTGCTCCACTGGCGGGCCATCTTGGCCGAGATCACCAGCTCGTGCATCTTGCGCTGCATCGAGCGCTCGTCACCGACCAGTGCGTTCTTCACGTACTGCTGGGTGATCGTGGAGCCACCACCGGCGCTTTCCTTGCCGAGGACGTTGTCGCGGGCCGCGCGCGCGAAGCCCGACACCGAGAAGCCCGGGTTGGTGTAGAAGTCGCGGTCCTCGGCGGCGATCACGGCATTGCGCACGTGCGGCGGGATCTGATCGATCGAGACCTCGGTGCGGTTGCCCTGCGGCGGGACCACCCGGCTGATCTCGGTGGTGCCGTCGCTGGCGAAGATCGTCGCGACCTGGTTGGTCTCCAGATCACCCGGCTTGGGCACCGAGACCGCCGTGTAGGCGACCAGGAACACCGCGCTCGGCACGACGATGGCCAGGGCCATCAGCACGTACATGGTCCGGCGAATGGCTCGCCACGGGATCTTCCGCACACCCTTACCGGAGCCGCCGTCGTCGCCACCGCCACCGTCGCGGCGGTTACGCGGTCCGGTCGGCGGCGGGGTGCCACCAGCGCCGGTGGCTCTGCGCTCACCGGTGGTCGGACCGCCGGGACGGCGCCCGGCGCCGGGACGCGCGGTCGCGGGTGACGGACCGGTCCTGGGGCGGTTCGCGTCGTCGGCGCCACGGACGGGCCTGGCCGCGTCCGGGTGAGCCGCGCGCACGGTCTCGTCACGCCCTGGGCGCGGAAGTTTCTGGGTGGCGCCTGCGGCGGGCGGCGGCACCGGGCGACCCGGCTGGGCCGGCCTGCCCTGCGGCGGCCTGCCCTGACCCGGCGCTCCCGGTCCACCCTGCGGACCGGCCGGTCGCTGGGGTGGCGGACCAGGCCGACGTGGCGGCATGCCACCCGGCGGCGGAGCCTGCCGATTCGGCGGCGGCCCGCCCTGCGGACCACGTCCACCGGGCACCGGGCCACGCCCGCCCTGCTGGCCGGGGCCCGCGGGCGGCATCGGGCGCCGCGGCGGCGGGGCAGGCCGGTCACCCGGCTGCGGAGGGAGACCCGGCTGTGAACCCCGAGCCGGACGGCCGCGCTGCGGATCATCGCCGTAGGGGGAGGACTCGTAGGGCGAACTCACTGACCAGATCTCCATAACTTGTAAGGTTCAACCGGCACACGACATCCGCGCCGGACAACCGGCGCGGATACCTTGCACCCCGAACTGCGGCGCGTCATGCGGTGGCCACCATCACCCGGCCCCATCATCGCGCCGCCCCATCACTCGGCCGCAGAGCGCCGCCCCGCTCGCGAACTCGTCCGGCGGCGGGCCGGCGCAGGGGCAGAGCCGAGCACATACGACTGCACCAGATGGTTCCAGCTGCACGAGCGGCACACCTCGACGACATGCACCGAGAATTCCTCGTTCGACTCTGCCATCCTGACCAGCTCCTCGGGCGTCCGCGCGGAACCGGCCACCTGGCCGAGCCCGTCGCCGTACACCCACGAAACCAAGGTCAGCTGCTCTTTCCGGCAGATCGGGCAGGTGACCTCGCTGCCCCGGCCATGGAACTTGGCGGCCCGGAGCAGGTACGGATTCGCATCGCACACCTCGGCGACACCGACCCTGCCCGCGTAGACGTCAGCCAGCAGCGACCTGCGCCGGAGCGCATAGTCGACCACCTGCCGCTGAATTCGCACGATCACCAGAGTAGCTGGGTTTGAATCCCGCTGCCGGTGGCACCGCTACTTCCGTGCTCGCGCCGTGAACTCCCGATCCCGGCGTCGGCCCGGGTATTTCCGCAGGTGAGGCGCGCCGCAACGATGGCTGATTCCCGGGCACGTAGAGCGGCCGATTCCGTGACGAGGGCGCGTGATATCGATCGCGCGCAAGTGTCGACCGTGCTTGACGCGGCGAAGCCGAAGGCGCGCAACAGGTTCCGTATCGCCCCCACCGCGGCCTCTCCCACCTAGCCCTGACCAGGCCATCTCACCAGCCATGACCCAGTGATGTGCGTCATTCGGCTATGCCTTGTTATATCGCTCCGATATAGTTGGAAGTCGCATCCATCGGTTAGGTCCGTTCGGCCTGTCAGGCCGACATAGTCAGGGAGTGAGGTCGGCGAATGCTCGAATTGGCGATTCTCGGCCTGCTCCTCGACGCGCCCATGCACGGTTACGAGCTGCGCAAGCGGCTGACGGGCCTGCTCGGAGCGTTCCGGGCCTTCTCCTACGGTTCGCTCTACCCGACGCTGCGCAGGATGCAGGCCGACGGGCTGATCGCGGAGGAGCTTCCGGAGGGCGCGATCGCGCGCCGTGCGCGCCGCGTCTACCGGCTCACGCCGGTCGGGCGGGAACGGTTCAACGAACTCCTCGCCGACACCGGTCCGCAGAACTACACCGATGACGGCTTCGGCGTTCACCTGGCCTTCTTCAGCCGCACCCCCGCCGAGGCGAGGATGCGGATCCTGGAGGGCCGGCGGCGTCAGGTCGAGGAGCGCCGAGAGGGACTGCGGGAAGCGATCAAGAAGGCCAGCGGCTCGCTGGATCGCTACACCCGTCAGCTCCACCAGCTCGGATTGGAATCAAGCGAGCGCGAAGTGCGCTGGCTCAACGAGTTGATTGCGGCGGAGCAATCGACGAAGGCGGCACCACAGAAAGAGGGAAAGAGCGGCCATGAGTGATGTCAACAAGGTTGGGTCCGGCGAGGTTCGCGTCGCGATCGTCGGTGTGGGCAACTGCGCATCGTCGCTGGTGCAGGGCGTGCAGTACTACAAGGACGCCGATGAGAACGCCACCGTTCCCGGCCTCATGCACGTCAAGTTCGGTCCCTATCACGTCAAGGACGTGAAGTTCGTCGCCGCGTTCGACGTCGACGCCAAGAAGGTCGGCTTCGACCTGGCCGAGGCGATCTTCGCCAGTGAGAACAACACGATCAAGATCTCCGACGTGCCGCCCACCGACGTGACGGTCCAGCGTGGCCCGACCCTCGACGGTATCGGCAAGTACTACGCGCTGACCATCGAGCAGTCCGAGGCCCCGGCGGTCGACGTCGTGAAGGCGCTCAAGGACGCCCAGGTCGACGTCCTGGTCTCCTACCTGCCCGTCGGCTCCGAAGAGGCCGACAAGTTCTACGCGCAGTGCGCCATCGACGCGAATGTCGCCTTCGTCAACGCACTGCCGGTGTTCATCGCCTCCGACCCGGTCTGGGCGCAGAAGTTCGTCGACGCCGGTGTCCCGATCGTCGGCGACGACATCAAGTCCCAGGTCGGCGCGACCATCACCCACCGCGTGATGGCCAAGCTGTTCGAGGACCGCGGCGTGGTGCTCGACCGCACCTACCAGCTCAATGTCGGCGGCAACATGGACTTCAAGAACATGCTCGAGCGTGATCGGCTGGAGTCGAAGAAGGTCTCCAAGACCCAGGCCGTGACGTCGAACCTCACCGGTTCGCTCGCGGGCAAGGTCCACGACCGCAACGTCCACATCGGTCCCTCGGACTACGTGGAGTGGCTCGACGACCGCAAGTGGGCCTACGTCCGTCTCGAGGGCCGCGCCTTCGGTGACGCCCCGCTGAACCTGGAGTACAAGCTCGAGGTGTGGGACTCGCCGAACTCGGCGGGCATCATCATCGACGCCGTCCGCGCGGCCAAGATCGCCAAGGACCGCGGCATCGGCGGACCCGTCATCCCGGCCTCGGCCTACCTGATGAAGTCCCCGCCGGAGCAGATCGCCGACGACGTCGCCCGCGCCCAGCTCGAAGCCTTCATCATCGGCGCGGAGTAATTGGAGCGCTGGCGCGCTCGAGTCGCGGCCCCTCCTGTCCCGCCGATCAGGCACCGGTGCTTGCTCCTTCGTCGCCTGCGCACCGGCACCTGATCGGCGGGACGGCCGCGACCGCCGCTGCGCGGCGGACCCTCCTCGAGGTCGGGTCGTGGCTGGTTGCGTAACGAAAAAGGCCGGGCTGCACGGTGTTTCCGTGTAGCCCGGCCTTTGTCGTGTGCTCAATCGAGTGAGACGTACACCTCGACACTTGTCGGGCCGGTGTAGCGCTCGAGTTCGGCCGTGTGCGAGCGGGTGATGGTGCCCGCGTTCTCCGCCTTGATCACCTGGGCCCACGCGGTGCGCAGCAGGTCGTACGGCTTGTCGGAGACCACGAACTTGGCATAGCGGCCCGCGGGGATGCGGGTCAGCACATCGCCGTTGTCGATGTCGTCGAGCCCGCCGACCTCATAGCCGAGAACCGCGACCGCGTGGTCGTTCTGGCCGATGTAGGCGGCGGCGCGGGGCACCGTCTTCTCCCTGGATAGGTACCGGTCCCAGGTGAAGTTCACCAGGTCGAGGTCGCGGGCGGTCACCTCGCGACCGGCCAGCGGCACGGTGAGCCCCGCGACCAGCCCGTCGTCGAGGGTGACGATCTCGAAGTCGACAGTCATGGCTATTCGCCGCCCTTCTCTTCGATCAGCGAAACGAAGATCTCGACCGTGCGCTCGTCCGGATACTGCTCGTAGTCGCCGGAGTACGCACGCTCGAACTCACCGGCGGCCTCGGCGTCCCAGATCTGGCGCCACAGCGCGACGATGGTGTCGCCGCGGTGCTCGCCGGTGGCGACGAACCGGGCATAGCGGCCTGCCGGGATGCGCGCGAGCACGTCACCGACCTGGAGATCGGCGAGGGTCTTGCACTCGTAGCCGACGATGTGGGTCAGGTAGGAGTTGATTTCCGTCGCGAAATCGACGTACCCCGTCGCGATCGGCCCCGGTAACTGCGGTCTCGCCTGCAGGTGCTGCCACGCCTCAACCACCTTGGCGCGGCGCGGCCCCTCCACGGCGAGCGCCGGACTGCGGAGCACAGTGCCCGCGATCAGCGTCTCGGGACGGTCAACGACATTGAAATCCACCTGCGTAGCCCCTATGTCTAGTCTCGTCGTCGCTCGAGCGCATATCTTCCCGCATCGATATGACAGGTTTCGCGCCGGGATCGTTCGACGCGTCGTCGCGTCGCGGCAAACCGGCGATGCCGACTGGTCGGGCTGGTTCGCGCTCTGGCCAACGATGTTGCCATGTCCGCGGGGGTGTGGGGTCCGGGTGGCCAATCCGTGATCTATCCACCGCCGTCGCCGCCGAGCCCGGGGAACAATTCGCCGGGCGCGGCGGAGGGGCGCGGCGCAGGCGGGATGATGATCAGCGGCGCCGGATTACGTGGCGAGGTGGTCGGCGGGCTGATGATCTCCGGCGCCGGGTTGCGCGACGTGGTGGTCGGCGGCGTGATGAGATCCGGCGCCGGGTTGCGCGGCGCGTTCGTCGGCGGGTTGAGGATGTCGTAGGGACTGCCTCCACCCGGCGCGGCGGGGGCGGGGGCAGGCACCAGCGATCCGCCGCGGCCGGGCAGCGCCGGCGTGGGGAACTGCTCGACCGGTGTGCCTGCCAGCGCGGTGTCCATCACCTGCTTCCAGATGTCGGAGGGCAGGCCGGATCCCCAGATCGCGCCGCCGCGCCCGCTGCGCAACGGCTGCGGCTGCTCGGTGCCGACCCACACCGCCGTCGACAGCGACGGCGTATAGCCGATCATCCAGGCGTCCTTGTTGTCCTTGCTCTCGCCGAGCTGGGTGGTGCCGGTCTTGGCGGCCGACGGCCTGCCCTCGGCCAGCCCGTGCCCGTTGGAGTAGTTGGCGATCGGCAGCATGGCCTGGGTGGTGGAGTCGGCGATGCTCGCGATGATCCGCTGCTCTGGCTCCGGAAGCTGAACGCCCACCCGGTTTTCCGGCGCGCCGCGGTCGAGCAGCACCCGCCCGTCACCGGTGCTCACCCGCTGCACGAAGTGCGGCTGGTGGTAGACGCCGGACGCGGCAAGGGTCGCGTACGCCGAGGCCATGTCGAGCGGGCGCACCAGATACTGCCCGAGCACGATCCCGTTGAGCGGGGGATCGCCTGCCTCGGTGAGGGTCCGGTCCTCCAGCCCGGGGATGTACTCGGGGATGCCGGCCAGGTGCGCGGCCTCGGCGACCGAGCGCGGGCCGTCGGCCATCGTCATGGTGAGGCGGTAGAAGCTCGTGTTCAGTGAGCGTTTGAGCGCCTCGGTGAGCGCGCAGCGTCCGCAGGAATCGCCCTCGGCGTTGGTGATCGTGGTGCCGCGGTCGACCACCGGCGAGCTGTCGATCGCCCTGGTCGTCGGGATGCCCTGCCGCTGCGCCGCGACGAGCGCGAAAACCTTGAACGACGAACCGGTTTGCAGCGGCGCCTGCGCGAAATCGAAACCGCTGCCGTTCTCGCCGCCGTAGTAGGCGCGCACCGCACCGCTGCGCGGATCGATCGAGACCACCGCGGCGCGCAGTTCCGGCGGCTGCCACTCCAGCCGCTGCCGCACCGTGTCGACGGCGCCCGCCTGCGCGACCGGATCGATGGTCGTGGTGATCTGCAATGCGCCCGTGTTGATGTCGGCGTCGCTGAGGCCGGCGGCGCGCAGCTCGCGCAACACCTGGGTACGGATGTGGCCTTCGGGCCCGAGCGCCACCGGCTCGGCCGGAATGTCGGCGAGCGGGATGATCGGCGGGAACACCGTCGCGTCGCGGTCGCCGGGGGCGAGCACCTTCATCTCGACCATGCCGTCGAGCACGTACTGCCAGCGTGCTTTCAGCTGGTCGAGGTGGTTTTCGGGGTCGAGCACCGAGGGCGAGCGGATCACCGCGGCGAGCACGGCCCCTTCGGCCGGGGTCAGCTCCGGCACCGGCTTGTCGAAATACGCCTTGGCCGCGGCGGCCATGCCGTATGCCCCGCGCCCGTAGTAGATCGTGTTGAGGTAGGCGGCCAGGATCTCGTCCTTGCTCCACTGCCGCGCCATCTTCGCCGCGATGATCAGCTCGCGCATCTTGCGGGTGACGGTGCGCTCGGAGCTGAGGAAGGCGTTCTTCACGTATTGCTGGGTGATCGTCGAACCGCCACCGGCATTGTCGTTGCCGAGCAGGTTGTCGCGGGCGGCCCGCAGGAACCCGCTCGTCGAAAAGCCGGGGTTGGTGTAGAAGTTGCGATCCTCGGCGGCCAGCACCGCGTCACGCACTGGCATCGGCACGTCGGTGAGCGGGATCGGGATCCGATTGCCTTTCGGCGGAATGAATTTCGTCAGCACGGTGGTGCCGTCGGCGGCCAGCACGGTGGCGGGCTGTTCGACGGCGACCTCGGCGGGCTCGGGGATCTCCGAGCTCCAGTAGATCGCGACGAACAGCAGCGTCGGCAGGCAGACGAAGATCACGAACAGCGCCGTGATCAGCCGCCGGATCTTCTGGCCCCTGGTGCGGGGTTCGGCGGCCAGTCGCGCGGCCTGGGCTCGTCGCGCCTCGCCTTTGCGCGGCTGATCACGTCCCAGTGGATCCTTGAATCCGGCGATCGAGGAGTACGGCGCTTCCGGATCGGAACGCCTGCGCCCACCCTCGGAGGCCAAGACCATCTCCTTCCGGAGCGACGGAAGAACTCACCTGCACCGACCGATGACTCTACCCGCCGGGGCCCGCGGAACCCGGGAGGAACGCGTGGGGGCGGCGAACGCGCCGCCCCGCACCGATCAGCTCTTCACACCACCGGCGGTCAGACCGGAGATGATGCGGCGCTGGAACACCAGCACCATGATCACCAGCGGCACCGTGACGATCACGCCCGCCGCCATGATCGCCGCGTACGGCTGCACCAGCGGATCGTTGCCGGAGAACTGGGCGATCGCCACCGTGACCGGCCTGGTCTTCTCCCCGGACAGCAGCCGGGCGAGCAGGTACTCGTTGATCGAGGCGATGAACGCCAGGATCGCGGTGGTGAACACCGCGGGCGCCGCCAGCGGCAGCATGATCAGCCGGAACGCCTGCGCCTTGGTCGCGCCGTCGATGCGCGCGGCTTCCTCCAGCTCCCAGGGCAGTTCGGCGAAGAACGAGGCCAGGATGTAGACCGTCATCGGCAGCACGAAGGAGATGTTCGGAATGATCATCGCCTGGTACTCGCCGATCCAGCCCAGATCGGTGAACAGCTGGAACAGCGGCGTCACCAGCACGACTGCGGGGAACATCGAGGCCGACAGGATCAGCCCCGAGATCAGGTACTTGCCCGCGAACGCCATCCGGGCCAGCGCGTACGCGGCGAGCACGCCGAGTGCCAGCGCGACCGCGGTGGTCACCGAACCGATGATCACGCTGTTGAGCAGCGCCTGGCCGAAGTTGTTGCCGCGACTGGTGTCGAAGGCGTTGCGGAAGTTGTCCAGCGTCACGTGGGTCGGCCACGGCGTGCTGTCGAAGGTGTAGGCCTGATCGCGGAACGCGACGACCGTCATCCAGTAGAACGGCCCGAGACCCCACACCAGCACGATCAGCACACCGAGGTACATCCGCACGGTGCCGATCCGCTTGCGCCACGACACCGGCTGCACGGGCGCTTCCGCGCGCTCGACGGGCGCCTCTTTCGTCATCGACATGCTCATCAGTTCGCCTTCCGCTGTTCTTCCTGCGTGCGAACGGCGTTGGCGCCCAGCACCTTCACCAGCACGAACGCGATCGCGAAGACGAGCAGGAAGGTGATCGTCGAGAGCGCCGCGGCGCTGTTGGGGCCCTGACGCACCTGCTCGACCACCAGGATCGACAGGGTGTTCGTCGAAGGGTTACCCAGGGTCATGATCGCGGGCAGGTCGTACATGCGCAGCGCGTCCATGGTGCGGAACAGCACCGCGACCAGCAGCGCCGGCTTGAGCAGCGGCAGCGTGATATGCACGAACCGCTGCCAGGCCGACGCGCCGTCGACCTTGGCCGCCTCGTACACGTCGGCCGGAATCACCTGCAGGCCGGCCAGAATCAGCAGCGCCATGAACGGGGTCGTCTTCCAGACGTCGGCAGCGATCACCGCGAACCGCGACGCCCAGACGTCGGAGGTCCACAGGATGTGGGTGCCGAGCACCCGGTTCACCACGCCGTCGTACTGGAACATGAACTCCCACAGGCGCGCCGTGACGGCGGTGGGGATGGCCCACGGGATCAGCACCGCCGCGCGCAGCAGGGCCCGGCCACGGAAGGTCTTGCCCATCACGATGGCCATGCCGAGACCGAGGATCGCCTCCAGCGACACGGTCACCACCGTGAAGAACAGGGTGACCCCGACCGCGGACCAGAACTGGGAGCCGAGCGTGCCGGTGGGGCACGACACCGTGCCCATGAGCGTGTTGCACTGCTGCAGCAGCCAGTGCGTGTAGTTGCTCAGCCCGGCGCTGCCGCCCTCGACGAACATGCCGGTGGCCGGGTCGATCCCGGAGTCCTTCTGGAAGGACATGAAGATCGCCTGAACCACCGGATATCCGATGACCACGGCCAGCGCGACGAGCACGGGCGTGACGAAGAGCCACGCCTTGCCGGATCGTCGCAGTTCCAGCGCTAGCCCGCGCTGCTTGGCTCCCGAAGGATCCGACACCGTTACTACTCTCCTACGGTCTGGTCGGGTCCGCTGCGCGCTCCGCTACGAACCGGCGGTCTCGATGCCCTTTTGCATGCCGGCGACGGCGTCGTCGACGGACTTCGTGCCGTTCAGAGCAGCATAGGCGTTGTCCTGGATGGCCTTCGACACCGCGGGATAGAACGGGGTGACCGGACGCGGCACCGCGCTGGCGATGGATTCCTTCAGCGCGGGCAGGTACGGCATCTTCGCGATCAGGGCAGGGTCGTCGTAGAGCGAGGCGCGCACCGAGGGCAGCGCGCCCGAGGCGATGATCTGCTGGGCCTCTTCGCTGATCAGGTAGCGCACGAAATCGGCCGCGGTGGCCTTGTTCTTGGAGAACGCGCTGATGGCGGCGTTGTAGCCACCCAGGGTCGAGGCGCCGATGCCGGTGTTGCCCGGCAGCGGGGCGACGCCGAACTTGTCCTTCACCGAGGAGGTGTCGGCGTTGGCCTGGGCGTACAGGTACGGCCAGTTGCGCAGGAACAGCAGCTTGCCGGACTCGAACGCGCTGGCGCTCTCGCCCTCCTTGAAGGTGATGGCTTCCTTGGGGATGTCACCGTTCTTGTAGGCGTCGACGAGGACCTTCAGGCCCGCCTTCGACTCCGGGCTGTTCACGGTCGGGGTCTTGCCGTCGGCGCCGACGAAGCTGCCACCGAAGGCGTTGATGACCTCGGAGGTGTTCACGGTCAGGCCCTCGTAGGGGGCGAGCTGACCGGCGTAGCAGCCGATGTTGTTGTCGCGGGCGATCTGGCACTGGCCGAGCATCTCGGTCCAGGTGCGCGGCGGGTTGGGGACCAGGTCCTTGCGGTAGTACAGCAGGCCGCCGTTGGTGTTGCGCGGGGCCGCGTACAGGGTGCCGTTGTAGGTGGCGCTGGCGACGGTCGGCGCGAGCAGCGGCGCGGTGTCGATCGCGAAGGTGTCCTTGAGCGGCTGGATCCAGCCCTTCGCGGCGAATTCCGCGGTCCACGGCACATCGAGGGCGACGACGTCGTAGCCGTCCTGCTTGGCGCGGAAGTGCTCGGCGAGGTCGTCGTGCTGCTGGTTGGCGTCGGCCGACTGCTCCTTGAACGTCACCTGCTCGTTCGGGTGCGCGGCGTTCCAGCGGTCGATGAGCTGCTTGACCACACCGGTTTCGGTGGTGTCCTTACCCTCGACGTAGGTGATCGGGCCGCGGCCCGTCAGGTTCTGGTCGAGCGCGTTGCCTCCGTTGTCACTGGAGCAGGCACTGGCGAACGATGCGGCAAGCAACGCAATCGAGGCAGCAGCCATCGTCGCTCTCGGGACAAACTTCAAGGCCATCGCAGACACTCCAGGGTCGAGACGTGAGCAGCAGCACACCCGTGCGGTGCACAAGGCAACATACATGGTGGCGGGTCCTCGCGTCCGATCGTCCTGTCCAATCAGCTACTTTCCGGTCAGTTCGCTGTCGGTGCGGTGCCCTACCCTCGACGGGGTGACCAGCCCATCGCCGTCGACGCCCGACCGGATGCTCACCCGGATCGGCGGTTTGCTGCGCAAGGCCGAGGCCACCGACAACGAACACGAGGCCGAGGCTTTTCTCGCCGCTGCCCAGCGGCTGGCCACGAAATCCTCGATCGATCTCGCGGTCGCCCGCTCCCACGTCGCCGACCGTGAACGCAGGTCCACACCGGTGCAGCGGATCATCCCGATCGGCGAACCAGGTCGAAAGGGACTGCGCACCTACGTGCAGCTCTTCGTCGCGATCGCTACGGCCAACGATGTGCGCTGCGATGTCGCCCGCAGTTCCGCCCAGGTGTACGCCTACGGTTTCACCGCCGACATCGACGCCTGCGAGGCTTTGTACGCGAGCCTGCTGATCCAGATGGTCCGCGCCTCGGATCACTACATCAAATCCGGCGCGTACCGGGAGGCGACGGTCGTCAAGACCGTCGCGGAGAAGCGCTTCGGGCGTACGGTGCGCCGAAAGGTCGAAGCCCCGGTGGCCGGGGTGACCGCGCGCCTGAACTTCCAGATGGCCTTCGCCGCCCGGGTCGGTGCGCGCCTGGCGGAGGTGAAGGCCGAGGTCGTGGCCGAGCAGGCCCCGGCCGAGTCGACCGGCACCGCACTGGCCCTGCGCGACAAGGAAGTAGCCCTCACCGACTTCTACACGGCCACCTCGGAGGCGCGCGGCACCTGGCGCGGACCTCAGACGTCCACCGGCCACTCGGCTGCCGCTCGGCGCGCGGGAGACCGCGCGGGGCGCACGGCCAGGCTCGGTACGTCCCCGGAGTTGCCTGCAGCGCGGGCGAAACTCACCGGCCGATGAGAGTGCTCGGCGAGTTCGTCACGGCGCGACTTTCGGCACAGTGCCTTGGTCCGGTGCGTGCCGCCGAGTACCGGACCAAGGCGAGTCTATGTGGGCCGAGGACGGCGACCGGAGCGTGCTGTGGCGCCGGGTGATCCGCACCGCCGCCGAGATTCCCAGCGGGCCAGGGTCTATGACGCCGAGCAATTGGTCCGCGGCGTCTTCGACCGGGCGCAGGAATTCGGGCACCGGATCGTCGAGGTCTACGGTTCGCAGCTCACGCTGCCCGTCGAGCGCCGCTTCGCCTCCGTCGAGTCGGTGCAGTCCTACGTGGACAAGGTCCTGGCGCTGAATTGGGTACGCGCGCAGTGGGAGAGGGCCGGATCGCCGGTCCGGGTACGCGCGCGAGCCGGGGCTTCGGCCGCGCACTACGAACCTGCCGACGCGGTACTGGCCGTCCCGCTGCACACCGGGGCGACCGCCTGGGCGTTGCGCGAGCTGGTGGTGTTGCACGAACTCGCGCACCACCTCGCACCCGCCGACGAGGCACCGCACGGCCCCGAATTCTGTACCCGCTATGTCGAATTGGTCGACGGCGTGATCGGCCCCGAAGCGGCCCTGCTGATCCGGGCGACGTTCGCCGGGTGCGGTGTTCGCTGCAATTGACTGGTAAGGCCCGGCCTATTCGTGCGATTCGGCGCGACGCAGTCAGTATTTCGACTGAAGCCGAGCGAATTGCACGAATAGGCCGGACTCGTGCGCCGATCAGTCCTCGGCGACCTGCACGTCGACCGCGATGTTGCCGCGGGTCGCGTTGGAGTACGGGCACACCTGGTGGGCCTGCTCGGCCAGCGCCTGCGCGTCCTCGCGCGACAGGTGCGGCAGCGTGACCTCGAGGGCCACGGCCAGTTCGAATCCGCCGTTGCCGTTCGGGCCGATCGAAACCTGCGCGCCGACAGCGGAATCCGCGATATTCGCGCCGGCCTGCTTGCCGACCAGGCGCAGCGCCGAGTGGAAGCAGGCGGCGTAACCGGCCGCGAACAGCTGCTCGGGGTTGGTGCCGGCGCCGTCGCCGCCCAGCTCCTTCGGCGGGGCGAGCACCACGTCGAGCTTGCCGTCGGTGGTGCGCGCGGTGCCGGTGCGGCCTTCGCCGCTGGCCAGGGCTTCGGCGGTGTAGAGGACCTGCATAGGAGCTCTCATTTCTCTGTGAGGGAATCGGTGAGTTTGCGCAGTAGTCCGCGCAGTGCGGTGATCTCGTCGACGGACAGTCCCGCGATCTCGGCCATCTCGGCCGGAATCCGGCACGCCTCGGCGCGCAGCGACCGCCCGTGCCCGGTGAGCACGATGTCGACCCGGCGTTCGTCCTCGGCCGCCCGCCGGCGCTCGACGAACCCGGTCGCCTCCAGCCGCTTGAGCAGCGGAGACAGCGTTCCCGAGTCGAGGTCGAGCGCTTTGCCGAGCTCGCCGACACTGCGTCCGTCGTGTTCCCACAACGCGAGCATCACCAGATACTGCGGATACGTGAGCCCGAGCTGTTCCAGCTTCGGGCGATAGACCGCCGTCATCGCCCGCGAAGCCGCGTACAGCGGAAAGCACAGCTGTTCGTCGAGGGTGAGTCCGTCGGTCATGAGAACAATGTAGCCCACAATTAAGTTGTGCACAACCAATCAATGGAACACGATGGCGAGGAACCCCGAGACGTAGGCGACCGCGAAGAGCACCGGCACCCACTGCTCGATATGGGACAGCGGCCAATACCGCGCCCGATCCCGGCCCTCACCGAGGGCCCACCATTCCGCCTTCCAGAAGGGCGAGGCGGGCAGCCGCTCCTCGAGCGCCCCGATCACCTGGAACTTGGCGCCGTTCAGCAGCCGGTAGCTGCGGACCAGATAGAACCAGGCGAAGCACTGGCCGAGCACAGCGATCAGCGGAATCACCAGCCATTCCGCTGTATCGGGCGGCGGTGACTTTCCGAAGAGGGTGACGAGGGTGAAGATGCCGGTGTTGAGGGAAAGGAAGAAGGAATTCGCCAGCCCGCGCCGGGCGCTCACGCGGTCGGTCATCTCGACGTAGAGGCGGTACTGCTCGAGCACCATGTCGTCGTAGGCGCGGCCTTCCTTTCCCTGGGGTTCCGGCAGGTCGTTCCAGAGCCTGCCACTGATCCCGCGTTGATCGTCATAGAGCACCGCGCACCTCCGGAGGTATCGGGCGCCGGGGGCCGTCCTTATCGGCCGTGCGGTGATGAACATCCGCGTCGGCGCCAACGTGCATGGTTCGCAAGGGGTTTGGAGCTACGCCGCATATCGGCATGCCATATCCCAACCGGTAGGCAGATGGGACTGCACCTGGGCTCGGGTCACGTAGGGTGTGGCGAGTTCACATGCCCTGTCCACGTCCCAGAGCCGGTCCCATAGCCGCACGGTCCGGTCGGCACCCGCGGTGGCCATTCGGGCACCGTCCGGGCTGAACGCCACCGCGATGATGGGGTCGGTGTGGCCGGTGAGCGGAGCGCCGATCGGTTGGCCGGTAGTCGGGTTCCACAGCCGCACCGTCTTATCCCCACCAGCGGAGGCCAGCAGAGTCCCATCCGGGCTGAACGCCACCGTGTTCACTTCTGCGGTGTGGCCGATGAGTGGAGGGGCTGCGAGTTGCCTGGTACCGGGATCCCACAGCCGCGCCGTGCGATTGTTGTCCGCGGTCGCCAGCCGAGTACCGTCCCGGTTGAAGGCGACCGCCCATAACTGATCCGTGCGACCGGTGAACGGTTCGCTGATCGGCCGATCGGCGGTGAGATCCCACAACTTCGCGGGCTGGTTCAGGCCGCCCGCGGAGGCCAGCCGGGTGCCGTCCGGGCTGAATGCCACCGAGTACACCGTCCCGGTATGGCCTGCGAGTGGTTTGCCTATCTGCTGTCCGGTGGCGAGGTTCCACCGGCGCACCGTCTTGTCCTCGCTCGCGGTGGCCAGCTGCGTGCCGTCCGGGCTGAACGCCACGTCGAACACCGCGTGGGTGTGACCGACGAACGGGGGACCAGCTGAATGCCCGGTCGTGGGATTCCACAGTCGCACGGTGTGATCCCTGCCCACGGTGGCCAGCCAGGTGCTGTCCGGGCTGAATTCCACCGCAGTCGCCGAGCCGGTGTGCGCGGTGATCGGATCGCCGACCGGTCGGCCGGTGCGGGGATCCCACAGTCGCACGGTGCCGTCCTTGCCACTGGAGGCCAACAGGCTGCCGTCCGGGCTGAACGCTACGTCGGTCACCCCGTCGGTGTGGCCGGTGAGCGGTATGCCGACCGACGTCTCGGTGGTGATGCTCCACAGCCGCACGGTTTCGTCGTCGCTGGTGGTCGCCAGCCGGGTGCCGTCCGGGCTGAATGCCAGCGCCTTCACCCCACCGGTGTGCCCGGTCAATGGTTCGCCGACCTGTCCTCCGGTAGCTGGATCCCACAACCGCACAGTGTTGTCGTTGCTCGCGGTGGCGAGCCGGGTGCCGTCCGGCCTGAAGGCCGCCGACAGCACTTCGCCGGTGTGGCCGGTGAGCGGATTGCCGACGGGCCGACCGATAGTGGGATCCCACAGTCGCACGGTGTTATCCGCGCTGGTGGACGCCAGCCGGGTGCCGTCTGGGCTGAAGTCCACGTTGGCCACCCAATCGGTGTGGCCTGCCAATTCAGGACCGACCTGGGTACCGGTCGCCGGATCCCACAACCGCACGGTCTTGTCGGAGTTGGCGGTGGCCAGCCGGGTGCCGTCCGGACTGAACGCCACGTCGTATACCGCGACGGGGTCGGCGGTGATCGGTTCGCCGATCGGCCTACCTGTGCGTGGATCCCACAGCCGGGTAGTACCGTCCCATCCGGCGGTGGCCAGCCGGGTGCCGTCCGGGCTGAACGTCACCGATCGCACCATGCCGGTATGACCGGCGAGCGGTTCGCCGATCTGCTGCCGGGTCGCCACGTCCCACAGCCGCACGGCCTGATCGGCACCGCCGGTGGCCAGCCGGGTGCCGTCGGGACTGAACGCTACCGAGGCCACCCCGCCCTCGGCGGCGACGATCGGATCGCCGACCTGCCTGCCGGTCGCCGGATCCCACAACCGCACCGACGAGTCACTACTCGCGGTGGCCATCCGGCTGCCGTCCTGGTTGAACACCACGTCGTTCACCCAGTTGACGTGGCCGGTCATCGGCGGAAGGGCCTGTTGTCCCGGGCTCCGGTCGAAGGCGATACGGGCGTTCACCAGGGCACTGGTGGCCTGCCACAGCGGTGCCGGTGTCGCTCGGCTGCTCTCCGCGGCCAGCGCGAGCGCGAGCGCGGCATTGCCCGCCGCGGCATCGCGCGACGCGGCAGCCAGAGCCATCGCGACCGCCTCGTTGCGCTGGTGCACCGCCTTGCGTTGCATGACGACCGCGATCGTGGCCGCGACGACCGCGAGAACGGTCAGCACGACCAGGCCGATGACAGCGGCCCGCCGCAACCGCCGGAAGCGGCGTTGCTCACGCAGATCCTCGCCTGCCAGTTCGTCTTTGGGTTTGCCGTGGATCGGGGCGGCCAGATCGGTGACCTTCTCCCGGAACATCGGTGCGCGTGGATCCCACGGCGCGTCCGCGCTGACGTCCACGTAGAACGGCTCGGTGGGCAGCACCCCCGGCTGGGTGAGCACCGGCAGGGCGACATCGGATCGGCTCGGATCGAACCGCTGGGTGGCCTCGTCCCAGGTCACGCGCCCGCCGACCACGACGAACAGCAGCTGGTCCGGTCCCCGGCGCCGCAGCCACTGGGTGACCTCCTTGTCGACCCAGCCGGAGGCGACGGCCTGCGGGGACAGAACCACGATCAGATACCGGGCGCGATCCATCGCCTCGCTGACCTTGCCCCACAGGTCGGGGCTGGCGGTCAGGTCGGTGGCGTCACGAAACACCCGCAGCGCCCGCAGCCGGCCCACATGTCGGCCGATGCGATGCAGGCCGGACTGGATCCCGGCCGCGACCGGCCGATCGTGGTGCGTATACGAGATGAAGGCGTCGTATTCGAACACTCCCCCCTGCCCGCGAGCCTGCCACCCTGGAGCCGCATCGGCCTGCACGTACATGACTCATCTCCCGGTCGAGACGCATGGACCTGACCATCCGAGCCTTTCGCCTCCGCACGCGGATTTCGCGGGTAGTCCACTACTCGTCTTCGCGGGCGCCGAGCAGCGCTCCGACCAGCTCGTACCGCCGCAGGATCAGTCGGCGTCGAGCAGTGCGCTGACCCGCTCGTACCGCCGCAACCACCACTCGGTCCGCTCCGGATCGGGATGCCGGTACTTGTCGAGCAACCCGGGGTCGGGTTCCGGCGCGGCTGTCGGAACCGTGAGCCACCCGTTCACCGGCAGCAGCGATTCGGCGACGAGATCGCCTTCGAACAGCGCGAGAGTCCCTAACCCACAGGCGAACTCGAGCTGCGGCAAGGCCCCTGCCAACGCGATCTGGGCGGCCAGCCCGACACTCGTCTCCAATGCCGACGACACCACAGCCGGCAGCCCGGCGGCCTCGGCGACGGCCAACGCCCGCCGAACCCCACCCAGCGGAGTGCACTTCAGCACCGCCACATCGGCGGCCCCCGCCACCGCGACCCGCAACGGATCCTCCGCCCGCCGAATCGACTCGTCCGCCGCGATGGGCACCGAAACCCGCCGCCGCACCTCAGCCAATTCCTCGACCGTCCGGCACGGCTGCTCGACATACTCCAATCCGCCGGCAGCCCGGTCGATCTCGCCGATATACCGAACCGCGGTCGCCACATCCCACACCGCGTTGGCGTCAACCCGAACCGCCCCGCCGACCCCGATAGCCTCCCGCACCGCCGCCACCCGAGCCAGATCCTCACTCAACGACCCGGGATGATCAGCCACCTTCACTTTCGCTGTCGCACAACCCGACTCACGCACAATCCGCCCAGCCCGCTCGGCATCGACAGCGGGCACCGTGCAATTCACCGGCACCCGATCCCGCACCGGCGCAGGCCACCCCACCGTCGCCTGCTCCACCGCCGTAGCCAACCACCCCACCGCCTCCCGATCGTCGTACTCGGGAAACGCGCAGAACTCCCCCCACCCCAACGGTCCCCGAATCAACATCCCCTCACGCACAGTGATCCCCCGAAACCGCGTACGCAGCGGAATCGCATAAACGAACGTATCGGCGCCCACCTCGCGATCGTAGAGCCCGGTAGTTCCGCACCGTGGCATGAGTAGTTCCACGGTGTCGTCCGGGTGCTGCTGCCGGTCATGCTGAGGCCATGACCGCGCCCACCCGCCGTCCGTACGGCTCCTTCGTAGACCTGGCGGTCGGTCTCGTGATGACCGTCCTGCTGCTTCCGCTCGCCAGCCTGGCGATCACCATGGCGGCCTATTTCGAACTGTCCAACCACACCTGCGGTGCCAGCTACGGCGGTTGCTACACCCCCTATGTCACCTGGGGATTCCAGGTGGCTGCCGGTGGCTCTGCGCTCGCGATACTCGGCTCGCTGCTGTGGGTATCGATCGGCGCGTCGAAAGGACGAGTCGTCGGCTACGTGCCGGTGCTCGGCGCGCTGCTGATCATCGCCACTTTCCTGCTCGGCGGTGAGATCGCCACCTGGGCATGATCGCTCGGCGGCGCTCGCGAGGGAGCGCCGCCGACAGGGTCAGAGGCGTTCGATGATGGTGGCGTTGGCGAGGCCGCCCGCTTCGCACATGGTTTGCAGGCCGTAGCGGGCGCCGCGCTGGTGGAGGGCGTGGACGAGGGTCGTGGTGAGGCGTGCGCCGGAGGCGCCGAGGGGGTGGCCGAGGGCGATGGCGCCGCCGTTGACGTTGACCTTGCTCAGGTCGGCGCCGGTTTCCTGGGCCCAAGCCAGGACGACGGGGGAGAAGGCCTCGTTGATCTCGATCAGGTCGATGTCGTCGAGTCGCAGGCCTGCCCGGCGCAGGACCTTCTCGGTGGCGGGGATGACCGCGGTGAGCATGAGCAGCGGGTCGTCGCCCGCCACGGCGAAGCTGTGCAGCCGGGCCAGCGGGCGCAGGCCGAGCTCGGCGGCGCGTTCGCCGGACATGATGAGCACCGCGGCGCTACCGTCGCTGACCTGGCTGGCCGAGGCCGCCGTGATCTCCCAGCCGATCTGCGGGAAGCGGGCCGCCATGGCGGGGTCGTAGTAGGCGGGCTTCAGCTTGCCGAGCGTCTCCAGGGTGGAGCCGACCCGGATGCCCTCGTCGGCGGCAAGGCCGTTCAGTGGCGCGAGCTCGGCCGCGAAGAGCCCGTCTTTGGTTGCGCGGGCGGCCTTTTCGTGACTGCCGAGCGCGAACTCGTCGAGCTGCGTGCGGGTCAGTCCCCACTTGGCGGCGATGAGTTCGGCGCTGATGCCCTGGGGCACAAGCTCATCCGGGTACCGCTCGGCGAACGCGACGCCGGACAGGTCGGTGGCACCGATCAGGTTGGCGCCCATGGGAACCCGGCCCATCGACTCGACGCCTGCCGCCACGACGATGTCGTACGCACCCGCGATCACGCCCTGCGCGGCGAAGTGAATGGCCTGCTGACTGCTTCCGCACTGCCGGTCGACAGTGGTGGCCGGCACCGATTCGGGATACCCGGCCGCCAGCGCGGCCCGCCGGGTCATGTTCGCACCCTGCTCGCCGACCTGGGTGACGATGCCGCCGATCACGTCGTCGACCAGGGCCGGGTCGATACCGCTGCGCTCGATCACCGCGCGCAGGCTGTGCGCGAGCAGGTCGACCGGGTGGACGTCGTGGAGTGCGCCGTTCGGCTTACCCCGGCCGATGGGGGTGCGTACCGCTTCGACGATGACCGCGTCTCGCATGGGAGTCCTCTTTCGACGGTGAGCCGACTCTGGCTCTATCCAGCAATAGTCAGCTTAGGCGCTAACTATCATCTACTCAAGTCAGATGTGGGTATGATGTCGGTCATGGCAGCCGTGATGGAAGGACCCCTGGCCGATCTGAGCAGGTGGGATACCGCGGGCTGTTCCATTGCCAGAGCCATGGACCTGATCGGCACCCGCTCGGCGATGCTCATCCTGCGCGAGGCCTACTACGGCACCACCCGCTTCGACGGCTTCGCCCGCCGCGTCGGCATCACCGACGCCGCGGCCGCGGGCCAGCTCCGCAAGCTCACCGCGGCGGGCCTCCTGGAAAAGCGCCCCTACCAGGAAGAAGGCAAGCGCACCCGCAACGAATACGTCCTCACCCAGATGGGCCGCGACCTACTCCCCGCGGTCGTCGCCCTGTGGCAGTGGGGCGACACCTATCTGCAACCCGGCCCACCGCCGTTGCTACGCGTCGACGCCGAGACCGGCGAACCGGTCCGGGTCGAGTTGCGCAGCGCCGACGGGACCGAGGTCGAACTCGAGCGGCTCGGGGTCCGGGTCAACCAGGACTATCTGCGCGCCCGCAAGGAAGCAGCGCGCGAGAAGTGACGCTCGGACGCTGACGTCGGCGTCCTTGGTGCCCGGTGAATCGGACCGGCGACATCGGTCGCCGGTCCGCGCCGGTCAGCGCAACCGACGGCCGTCCTGCGCACCGAAGAAGTACACGTGCTCGGGATCGACGGTCAGCTGCAGCAGCTCACCCTTGGCCGGTGGATTACGCCAATCCACCCGCGTCACAATCGTTTCCCCGGTCTGCCCGCCGTCGGAAACCGCGCGACCGTAGACGTAGGCGTCGGAGCCGAGCTCCTCGACCACGTCGACCTCCATCCGGAGACCGCCGTCGCCCACCTCGAGATGCTCGGGACGGATACCGAGGACGACCGTTCCCTCGCCCGCGTCGGCCACCGCGCGCGGCACCGGCACGGGGTAGCCACCGATGGTGACGGCGCCGTCGTCGACGGGCAGCGTGAACAGGTTCATCGCGGGCGAGCCCATGAACCCGGCGACGAACATGTTCGCCGGATCCCGGTAGAGGTCACGCGGGGACGCGCACTGCTGCAGCAGCCCGTCCTTGAGCACGGCGACGCGGTCACCCATCGTCATCGCCTCGACCTGGTCGTGGGTGACGTAGACGGTGGTGGTGCCGAGCCGGCGCTGCAGCTGGGCGATCTGGGTGCGGGTCTGCACGCGCAGCTTGGCGTCGAGGTTCGACAGCGGCTCGTCCATCAGGAACACCTGCGGCTGACGCACGATCGCGCGGCCCATCGCCACGCGCTGGCGCTGACCGCCGGAGAGCGCCTTGGGCTTGCGGTCCAGGTACTGCTCGAGGTCGAGCAGCTTGGCCGCGGCCAGCACCCGCTCGTCGCGTTCGGTCTTGGACACCTTGGCCAGCTTCAGCGCGAAGCCCATGTTCTCCGCGACCGACATGTGCGGGTAGAGCGCGTAGTTCTGGAACACCATCGCGATATCGCGATCCTTGGGCTCGGCATGGGTGACGTCGTTGTCACCGATCAGAATGCGTCCGCCGTTGACCTCTTCGAGGCCGGCCAGCATCCGCAGCGAGGTGGACTTGCCGCAGCCGGAGGGGCCGACGAGGACCAGGAATTCGCCGTCGGCGATCTCCAGATCGAGTGCGTCGACGGCCGGTGTTGTCGCACCGGCGTACAGCCTGGTGGCGCGGTCGAAGGTCACGGTAGCCATGCGTAGATCAACATCCCATCCCGGCAGGAACGTGCCGGACGATCCGAGTACAGGGTCGCACGGATCGTAGCGGCCGCCGAGAGGCAGCGCCGGATTCCGGGTAGCCTCGGTCGCGGAGCCCACCGAGTGCGGAGGAGCACGGTATGAGTCGTCCAGTTCGTATCGGAGTCCAGCTTCAGCCACAGCACGCGCCCGAGTACGCGCTCATCCGCGACGCGGTGCTGCGCGCCGAGGACACCGGCGTCGACATCATTTTTAATTGGGACCATTTCTACCCACTCACCGGCGACCCCGTCGGCGCGCATTTCGAATGCTGGACGATGCTCGGCGCGTGGGCCGAGCAGACCGAGCGGGTGGAAATCGGCGCGCTGGTCACCGGCGGCGGTTACCGCAATCCCGATCTGCTCGCCGACATGGCCCGCACGGTCGACCACATCAGCGACGGCAGGCTCATCCTCAGCATCGGCGCGGGCTGGTTCCAGCATGACTACGACGAGTACGGCTACGAGTTCGGTACGCCAGGCACCCGGCTGAGTCTGCTGAAGGACAACCTGCCCCGGATCAAAGCCAGGCTCGCGAAGCTGAATCCGGCTCCGGTCAGGGAGATCCCGATCCTCATCGGCGGTGGTGGCGAGCGCAAGACGCTGCGGCTGGTCGCCGAGTACGCCGACATCTGGCATTCCTTCGCCGACCTCGATGCGCTGACGCACAAGAACAAGCTCCTCGCCGAGCACGCGGCTGCCGTCGGCGCGGACGCGACGCGAATCGAAAGGTCGGTTCCGTGGCCCGGCCGGGCGAAAGCTGACGCGTTGCGCGCGGCAGGCGTCACCCTGTTCACCGTTGGCGTTTCCGGTCCCGACTACGACCTGACCACAGTGAAGCAGGCGATCGAGTGGCGCGACGACGTGAACCCCGAGTCGCTCGAAGGACTCGCCTGACCAGGTGATCCCCGTCGCGGACAGGCGCGTAACCATCACTGTGCGAGGTTGCGACTAGGGTCTATCGCCATGGCTGGTGTGCGTGCTGTGCGAACCCGGGCGCGGATCGCCGCGTTGTTGCTGCTTGTCGGCGTGGCCGCGACCGGGTGTGGTGGCGGGGACAGCGAAACGGCGACGCGCGATCTGTGTTCCCCACCGGGCCAGAGCGCCGCCTCGGCAGCGCCGAACAATCTCGCCTCCTCTGCGACCGCGGGCACCGACCGGTACACCACGCAGACCACCGCGCCGGTCGAGTCGATCGACACGAGCAAGCTCGGCCTGCTCAACCCGGGCACGCTGAGCGTCGGCACGTTGTCGGACGCGCCACCGAGCATCTGCGTGAACGGGCAGGGCACGTTCACCGGCTTCGACAACGAACTGCTGAAGGCGATCGCGGCGAAACTCGGTCTGCGGGTCGAGTTCTCCGGCACCGAGTTCGCCGGTCTGCTCGCCCAGGTGTCGGGCAAGCGGTTCGACGTCGGGTCGTCCAACATCACGACCACCGATGCCCGCCGCGAGCTGGTGGGCTTCACCAACGGCTACGACTTCGGCTACTTCTCGCTGGTCGTGCCACAGGGCAGCGCCATCAAGGGCTTCGGTGACCTGAACTCCGGCACCCGCATCGCGGTCGTGCAGGGCACGGTGCAGGACGAATTCGTGGTGAACCAGCTGCGGCTGGATCCGGTGAAGTTCCCCGACTACAACACCGCCTACGCGAATCTGAAGTCCGGTCAGGTCGACGCCTGGGTCGCGCCGTCGGCGCAGGCCGAGGGCGCCATCAAACCCGGTGACGGAATCGTGTTGTCGGAGAACACCTTCAGCCTGGACAACTTCGTCGGCTACGCCGTCGCCAAGAACAATCAGCCGCTCATCGACGCGCTGAACTCCGGTCTGGACGCGGTGATCGCCGACGGCACCTACGCCAGTCTGTATGCCGACTGGGTGCCGCGCGAACTGCCGCCCGGCTGGAAGCCCGGCTCCAAAGCCGCGCCAGCGCCGCAACTTCCGGACTTCGCCGCGATCGCGGCCGAGAAGCAGCCGGATACGACCGAGCAGGTGGCGCAGAAGTCGACCTTGCAGCAGCTCAAAGACACGTTCTTCGACTGGTCGCTGTACAGCAAGGCCTTTCCCGATCTGATCAAGACCGGCCTGCCGAATACGTTGATCCTCGCGGTGGTTTCGGGCGTGCTCGGCACCGTGCTCGGCATGCTCCTCGCGGTGATGGGCATTTCCCGCACGCGCTGGCTGCGCTGGCCCGCCCGCGTCTACACCGACATCTTCCGCGGCCTGCCCGCCGTCGTGATCATCCTGCTGATCGGCCTCGGTATCGGCCCGGTGGTCCGCGACCTCACCGGCGGCAATCCGTACTGGCTCGGCGCGGTCGCGCTGGCGCTGCTCGCGGCCGCCTATATCGGCGAGATCTTCCGCTCCGGCATCCAATCGGTCGAACCGGGCCAGCTCGAGGCCGCGCGCGCCATCGGTTTCGGCTACCGCCAGGCGATGACGCTGGTGGTGATCCCGCAGGGTGTGCGCCGGGTGCTGCCCGCGCTGATGAACCAGTTCATCGCGCTGATCAAGGACTCGTCGCTGATCTACTTCCTCGGCCTGCTCGCCTCCCAGCGCGAACTGTTCGCCGTCGGCCGCGACCTCAACGCCCAGACCGGCAACCTGTCCCCGCTGGTCGCGGCGGGCCTGATGTACCTGGTGCTGACCATCCCGCTCACCCACTTGGTGAACTACATCGACGGCCGGATGCGCACCGGAAAACCGACACCCGCCGACCCGATCGAGCAGGCCGTCATCACGGAAGGACGCGGCGCGTGAGTGCATCGCTGACCGGCACCGGTCTGAACCTGACCCTGGGCAACAACCACATCCTGCGCGGCGTCGACATCCACGTCGAAGCCGGGCACGCGACGACCGTCATCGGCCCGTCCGGCTCGGGCAAGTCGACGCTGCTGCGGGTACTCAACCGCCTGCACGAACCAGACTCCGGTGACGTGCTGCTCGACGGCAAGTCGGTGCTGCGCGAGGACCCAGACAAGCTGCGTCAGCGCATCGGCATGGTGTTCCAGCACTTCAACCTGTTCCCGCACAAGACCGTCGCCGACAACATCGCGCTCGGCCCGCGCAAGCTGCGCGGCCTGTCCGCCGAGCAGGCGCGGGCGCTGGCGCTGGAACAGCTCGAGATCGTCGGCCTGGCCGACAAGGCCGATGCCAGGCCCGCCGCGCTGTCGGGCGGCCAGCAGCAGCGCGTCGCCATCGCCCGCGCGCTCGCCATGAAACCGGAACTGATGTTCTTCGACGAGGCCACCTCGGCGCTCGACCCGGAACTGGTCAAGGGCGTGCTCGCGCTGATGGCCGATCTCGCGTCCGGCGGCATGTCGATGATCGTGGTGACCCACGAGATGGGCTTCGCCCGCAGCGTCTCCGACAGCGTCGTGTTCATGGATCAGGGCGTCGTCGTGGAGACCGGCACCCCCGACGAGCTGTTCGACGACGCCAAGACGCCGCGTCTGCGCCGCTTCCTCGATCAGGTCCTCTGACCAGGTCTTCCGACCGGTCGGCGGGGTCGCAGCAACGCATGCGCAACTGTTAATGTCGGACGTGTTCCAGCTGCAATCGACCGGTACGAGTACAGGGAGATCCGCATGACAACGGCACACGTAGAGCACCCCGAACACACCCACGTCCACGGCCCGACCTGCGGACATGTCGCCGTCCCGCACGGCGACCACGTCGACTACGTCCACGACGGCCACCTGCACCGCGAACACGCGGGCCACTTCGACGAGTGTGAGGTCTCGGCACACGTCGAGTGCACCGCCCACGACCACGTCCACGGCCCCGGCTGTGGCCATGTCGCGGTTCCACACGGCGACCACGTCGACTACATCCACGACGGCCACCGCCACGCGGCGCACGACGGTCACTTCGACGAACACTGACCAGCTGATTCCACCCGGAGCGCGCGTCCGGGTGGAATTCGCGTCCCCGCGATACTTCTGGCTCGACGATCGATCGTCCCCCCGGATACTCTCTGGAGTGTTCTGGCGGCCAGTGGTGTGTCTGCCGATTCACGAAGTGGAGAAATTCGGCAGATGGGTAGATCAATCAGGCGCGCCATGGCTTTCGGTCTCGCGGGCAGCGTGCTGGCGGCCTGCGTCGCCACCTTCGGCGCGGGCAACGGCCTGGCGGAGGGCCGTGATCCGATCATCGAGTCGAAGAAGCTGCTCGCCTCGCCGACCACGGCCGACGGATCGCACATCATCTCCAGCCGGGTCGATGATCGTAATCTGACCATGTTCGTCTTCTCCGCCGCGATGAACAAGGGCATCACGGTGCGGGTGCAGCGTCCCAGGGACGCGTCCGAACCGCGTCCGGTGCTGTACCTCCTCAACGGCGCGGGTGGCGGTGAGGACAGGGCGACCTGGTGGCAGAACACCGATGTCGGCGACTTCCTCGCTACCAAGGACGTCAATGTGGTGATGCCGATCGGCGGCGCCTGGGCGTACTACACCGACTGGCAGCGCGACGACCCGGCGCTCGGCCGCAACAAATGGCGCACCTTCCTGCTCGACGAGTTGCCGCCGCTGGTCGATCAGGCCTTGGGCACCAACGGCGTCAACGCCATCGCCGCGAACTCGATGACCGCGACGGCCGTCTTGCAGCTGGCGGAGGCCAGGCCGGGCTTCTATCAGTCCGTCGCCGGGTACAGCGGCTGCGCGCAGATCGCCGACCCGATCGGCAAGCAGTTCACCAAACTGGTGGTGGAAACCTACGGCGGCGGCGACGTCCGCAATATGTACGGCGCCGACGACGATCCGGCCTGGGCGGCCAACGACCCGGTCGTGCACGCCGAGAAACTGCGTGGCACAAGGCTGTTCGTCTCCGATTCCTCGGGTCTGCCGGGCGCGCACGACCGCATCGACGACCCGTACATGATGAACCCGACGCCGTTCGGCCTGGCGAATCAGCTCGTCGTCGGCGGCATCATCGAGGCAGCGGTCAACTGGTGCACGAGCAATCTCGAGGCCAAGCTGAGCGAGCTGCAGATCCCGGCGACCTTCGACCGTCAAGCCACCGGCACCCACTCCTGGGGATACTGGCGCGACGCCTTCTACCGGTCCTGGCCGGTCCTCGCCGCGGGGCTCGGACTGCCCGAATAGGTCAGTCCGACACGGTGGCGAACGCGGACCAGAGCAGCGGGGAGTTCTCCGGGGCTGGGTCGCCGCGCCATGCGGCCAATCGCGCTCGTTGCCAGGTCAGCAGGGTGGGGATGGGTGTGGGTGAATCGTGGGCGGTGTCCACGGCGCAGATGGCGGCTTGCAGCGGGTAGGTCGTGGTGTCGGTGAGGGTGTGGAAGGCGTGGTCGGTCGGCAGTGGCCAGCGGGTCGCCGTCACCAGTTCGGCGCCGGCGGACAACGCGGCGGTGGTGAGGCCGAGCGCTTCGGTGAAACGCAGGTCGCCGCCGCTTTCGCAGGCGATGAGCGCGACGCGGCTCGGCATCGGCCACAGTGTCCGGCCCGGCACCGGCGACGGGTCGATGGTGTAGGTGCCCAGCAGGAGGTCTTTTGCCGAGAGCGGGCGGTGCGTGCGATTCGGTGCCGCGAAGCCACGGGTGTCGGCGGCGCAGCTCAGGTGCAGCTCCGCGTGTTCGCTCTCGCCGGATTCCGGTGCGGGGGAAGTGACGTGGCCGACGTAGACGAGTCTGCTCGCGCCCGCCCTGAGGACCTCGGATAGCCAAATGCGATCGGTGTCGGTCCGGCGGAACAGGTCGACCGGGTCGGTGACCCTGGGCACTATCCGGTCGGCGTAACGCCGGAAGTGCTGGGCCACTACGGTTTCTGGGCTCGGCCTGCCAAGGACGGAACCGAGCTCCGAGTCGGCTCTGAACCCGGGAACACGGGGATCGAGTATCGCGACGACCGGTAGCTCGCGAGTAGCACTCCAGCGGTGCACGATTCGCTCCGGCGAGTGCACTACCGACACCGGGGCGAGCAGGCTGACATCGGCGATATCGAGCAGCCGGATCTGTGGATCGGGCGCGATGATCTCCCACGGCACCTGCGCCAACCGCGGGGACGGCTGAATCCGCAGGTGTGGCCGAACTCCGCGCTGCGACAGCTCGTAGAGCTGCACAGCCAATCCGTACGGCAGCAGGGTCCGTGACAGAGCCTGCGCCAGTCGGTTTTCCGCATCGGGTTCGGCGAGCGCGCCCGTGGTCAGCACCCGCCGCAGGTCATCGGGCCGCGACGGATCCGGCACCGCATCGGCCAGCAGTCGCAGCGTCGCCCGGACGTCGTCCTGGGGGATCATGCCCACGCCGCGCGCCAGGGCTTCATCGGCCCAACGCCAGGACACATAGACATCGCCCGCGTCGGCCATTCGAATGAATGCGGTGGGTGTCTCGCCCGCCGATGGCGCAGCCTCGTCCCGGGGAGGCTTCATAACGCGATCACCCGCTCGTCGCGGACGGCGCGACCATAACGCTGCTCGGCGTAGAAGATGAAGTCGGCCAGCACTATTCGTCCGCTGTCGGTCAGTCTGGGCGGGGGTGCGACGGGGATTCCGGCCGCGGCGGCGACATCCGCGAGTGCCGCGCCCAGCTGTAGCGCGGGTGTGGTGATCGGTTCGGTGGGTGTGGGGTCGAACAGCTGGAACCCGAGGGTCGGCGCCGTGGTCTCGGCGAACGCGGAGTGGTCGAGAGTTGCTCCCGCGCACAGACTGTCGATCAGGTCGCACACCAATTGGCCGTTGCCGGAGCGGGCGGCGCAGCGGAAGGCCAGGCGCATGGCGGGTTCGGCTACGGCGCGGTGCCAGTGCTCGCGCTGGTTACCGTTGGGGAGCGTGTGGCGCACCGCGTCGATGGCCAGTGCCGACGAAACCGCCAGGGTGACAGCGCGGGAGAGCACCGCCGGATCTGGCTGCGAGGCCTGTTCGATGGTGGTGTACAGGAGTTCGGCGTGCCAGTAGTCGAGCTGGGCGCAGTGCATGCCGAGCCCGTGTGCGGAGTAGACCGCGAACGATGCCGCGAGCAGCTCATCGGCCTGTACGAGATCACCTTCGGCCCAGGCGACCGTGGCAAGGCGCAGCCGGACATCCGCCGCATCCACCACCGCGCCGGTCGCATCGAATCGCGTCAGCGCCTGCTCGTAATATGTTCGCGCCGTGACCAGGTCACCTCTGTTCTCGGCGAGGAAGGCCGTCGTCTTGGCGCCGATCCCGGACCGATGTCCCAGCTCGGCGGCCTCGAAGAACCGCTGGCTGGCGCGCAGCGGCTCCTCTGCTTCGTCGAGTCGACCCGCCCGCACCAGCATGGTGGCCAGGTTCTGCCGCGACTCGGCGACGGAGGCGGCATCGCCTGTCGAGACGAAAGCGGCCACACCCTGCCGGGCGAAGTCGATGGCCAGTTCCCACCGGCCGGTCTCGAACGAGCTCGCCGCCAGGTTCATCAACGGGTGTCCGGCCAGTTCCGGCGCGAAACGCTCTGTCACCGCCAGGGATTCGGTTGCCAGCTCACCGGCGCGTGCCCACTGCTGCCGATGCAGCGCGACCGCGGTCAGCGAGAGCAGACACGCCACCCGCAGCAGACCCTGATCGGTTCCGTCGGCCAGTAGCGCCCGCGCTTCCTCGAGCATCTCCTGCGCGGCATCGAAATCACCGAGGTGTTGCAGTGCCTGCGACAGATTGACCAGCGCGGCAGGGCGCTGGTGCGCCGCGTCATCGGGCATGACGGTCAGCGCGGTCCGGAACAACGTCACCGACCGCCGATGATCACCGAGCTCGTCGGCCATACTCGCCGCATTGATCAGCGCCGCACTCCGCAACCGCGGCGCAGCGCCATCGGCGGCCTGCTCGAAGATCGCCATCGCCTCGACCACGTCACCACGCTGGTATGCCGCGTAACCCGCGGCGAGCTGCGCGTCGTCCTGGTCGGAGGGCCTACCGGTCGCTGCCATCAGAAGTCCTCGTCCGTCGCGGCAGCCGCTGTCTCGGCGGTCAGGAGCGAGTCGCCGGTGTGCTCGGTGAGGCGTAGCCGGGCGAACCGACGGATCTGAGCACGAACCTCCGACTCGTCTCGCGGAGGATCGGCAGGACCGACACCTGGCACGAAAATGGTTATCTCGGGCGATGTTTCAGGTGCTCCAGGAATCTGGACGGATCCCGTCCAGGCGTCGCCGAGCAGGTGCAGCGGTGTCGTGAACTCCACGTCGTCCAACGGTGATATCCCCGCTCGGTCCATGGGGGCGGGCTGAGCCGACCGCACCCGCGCGTGTGGCCGAAGGTGTTCGGGGATCATACGTCGGCAGTCCGGGGCGGCAACCACGCTCACCTGCACTGCCGATGTCTCGGCAGCCCGCGCCACCTGCCAGGACATCGCATTCTCGCCCGCGTCGAGAATCCCAGGCGGGCAACGCCGCCAATCCCACTCGCCACTGCCGCGCGCGATGATCAACCCATCGCCGCCCATTGTCGATCCACCTGCGGCCAGCGCGTAATCGTCCACGCGGCCCGAGGTTTCGCTCAGCTCTCGGATGTCATCGCGGGCCGTCCCCCGGCTGGTTGTGCGGTTAGGTGATTCACTCGATCGGTGGTCGCGATCTCGGGCCGTCCCCTGATTCGGGGAATCGGGTCGGGTGAACGGTTCGGCGTCGGCACCGTCGAGTGCGGTGTCGCACGTGTCGGTCAGCTCGGAGATCTCGGTGGCCAGTAGATCGGGATCGAGCGCGGGAATCCCGTCGACGGTCGACGCCGGCCACCACCGAGCTGCCCAGTGCGCGTAGGCGAGTCGGCGCAGGGCGATCACCAACTCCGGTCGCGCAGGCATGGCGGCGAGTGTGTGCTGCTTCGCGACATCGAGATCGGCATCGGCATCCGCGTCGTCGGCATCGGCGAGCGCGGTGACGTCGGCGACGGCGAGCGCGGCGTCTTCGCCATAGACCGCCCACAGCCAGTCCTGCGCGGATTCTGGGTCATCCAGTACGGCAGCCGGAAGAGATTGTGCGGCAAGCAGACTCCACGAGAGATGGCCGCCGGTCACTTCCAGCACGAGAACGTCGAGGCCTGGCGCATCGTCGAGCACCGTCGGCTCCGTCGGCGCGGAGAGTTGCCCGCCGGTGGTGTCCTGCGGGACCAGCGTCATGAGGCCCGCGGCCCACTGGATGCGGATCGTCGTCATCAGCTCGCCCTCGCTTCCGCCGCCGCGTGCTCGCCCATGGTGGTGAGCGCCTGCTTCACCCTCGCCCGATGGTCCAGGATCACCGACCGAGCGACCCCGTCGAGCAGATCCCACAGCTCACCCGGATCGACCACCGGCATCTCCCGCACGTCCCGCCCATGCAATCGAACCCACAACCTGCGCAGATAGGGCCGCCACGGGGTGTGCAGCTCGGTGGCGACGGCGGCCAGCGGACCCGTCGCACCGTCGACCACATGCACCGCGTACCGCCGCGCCTGCAGCACATACGCTTCCCGCCGCCAGCGACTGTTCACCACCTCGTGCGCACGCGACGGCCGCGCTCCGTCACAGGTTGTCCCGAGCTCGAGGTTGCCCCGCGGACCGGCCGCGCCGATCGGTGAGAGGCACAGTGCCAGTTCGCAGCCCGCTGCCGCTGTTACTCGCAGCGACTCGTCCAGCAGCCCCCATGGCGAGCAGCTGCGGGAGATCTCGGTGGTCACCATTTCCGGGATGCCGGGCAGGTCGGTGCGGTCGATACTGCCCTGGAGCACGGTGAAGACCCGCTCGTAGACGGTCCGGTCGAACGGCAGGCCGAGGTTGGCGGTCGATGCGGAAGAGCCCAGGTCGGGGCGCTGGGGACAGGTGTGGACAGTCAGGCCGAGGTCGTCTGCGCCGTGGGCCGGGTGTGTTCGCCACAGGGCGATGCCACGGTGGGTGCCTGCTCGGTCTTCGATCAGCTCGTCGAGCAGGGGGCCCGCGTCGGCCGGGTCGCCGTCGCGGGCCAGTGTGCTCGCCTCGAGCAGTTCGGTCAGCACGGACGACAGATCGCGGGCTCCGTAATCGGACAGCGGCCTTCTGCGCCAGGCGATGTCGAGCAGCGCGGTGAGCTCGACCAGCCGATTCGGCTCGGTCACATGGGCTTTCAAGGCTGTGGTGGTGCGCCCGCCGGTGCTGTCGTGGATCTCGCGCAGCGCCGCCTCGGCTCGCGACCGCGCGTCGAGGCCGGGCGCTCCGTGCACGGTGGCCAGTTCGAAGCAGCGCTGGAAGTACAGGTCCTGGGCATTGCCCTCGGTGATGCGCAGTGCCCGCCGTACCTGTTTGAGCACCGTGAACCAGTCCGCGCAGGCGCGCAGGGCGTCGGAGTGGGCGAGGACCAGCGAGGTCAGCAGGGCGACGCCGTCGGCGGAGAGCACGGTGCCGGCGCACAGCGGATGCTGCACCGGCCGGATGACCAGCGGATCGAGGATCAGCTTCACGGTGCGCCGCAACGGGCCGCCCTGAGGGCCGCTCAACGCCTCGACACCGTCGAGACCGCGCCACACCTCGTCGAGCACCATGGCGCGGGGTCTTCGCATTCGACCAGGTTAACGGCATTTCCGGTGGGTGACCCGGCGAAAAGTTGGGATCGGTAGGGCGCCGGTGGATTTCTACCTTTCTCTCAACGGGTCACCGACCCGCTCACACCGAGAGAACGGAAAACACCATGAACATCAAGCTGATCGCAGGCCTCGCCGCTTCCGCCGCCGCCACCGCGCTGTTCGTCACCGGCTGCGGCGACTCCGGTAGCAGCTCGACCCCGAGCAGCACCGGCTCGGCCGCGCCCGCTCCGGCCGCGGGCAAGTCCACCGCGAGCGTCGACGGCAAGGCTTTCACCGCCAAGTTCGACACCACCTGCGCCAAGCAGGGCGGCACCCTCGCGCTGGCGCTGACCGACCTGGCCAACGCCACCTACGGCAACCTCTCGGTCAGCGCCTCGGTCGAGGGCGACACCGTGCAGGCGGTCGCCATCGCGGGCACCCAGGGCGGCTCGAACGGCCTGCCCTACGCCGTCGGCTACGGCAACGGCCAGCCCGGCGGCTCGGCCACGCTCGCCAAGGACGGCAACACCTTCCGCATCACCGGCGAGGGCGTCAGCGCTCCGGACATGACCAACCCGCTGGCGGGCCCGGCCACCGCCAAGTTCGACATCACCTTCGCCTGCACCACGATCGCCTGACCCTGTCGCGACCCGGTCGCACCACTTCACGAGGAGGAATCATGAAATCCAAGCTCCGTGCGGCCGCGGTCGCGTTCGGAATCCTGTCCGTCGGCTACTACCTCTACTACGGCCTCACCTACACCCCCGACGAGTTCACCGGCGGCATGCTCGGCTGGGTCGGTCCGCAGATGGCGCTGCCGATCATCGCCCTGACCATCGTGCCGATGGTCTTCGCCTTCACCGGCGACGGCATCCTCGAGGCCTTCACCGGCCGCAACAGCTCGGAGTTCCGCGATGCCGAGGTGGGCATCGGCACCATCACCTCGTTCCGCCAGACCGGGGTATCGGTCAACGACCAGCCGCAGGTCAGGATCGAATTCCGGGTCGAAGGCGCGGACGGGAAGACGTTCGACTCGCACGCCAAGATGATCGTGCCGCTCACCGAGCTGGCGTTGTTGCAGCCCGGTGTCGTGCTGCCGGTCCGGTATCTGCCTGGCCGCACCGACAAGGTCGAGGTCGACCGCTCCGGTGACTCCGGCGCCGCGCAGCGGGCGATGAACGAGTCGCTCATCCGCAAGGGCATCACCACCCGTGGCAAGCTCGACATCGCCGAGCGCGGCGTGGCCGCCCAGGCGGTCGTCCGCAGCCTCGACGTCCCCGGCCGGATCCGCGGCGGGTACACCGAGATCGTGCTCGGCCTGGTGGTGACCCGCCCGGACGGCAGCACCTTCGCGACCAGCGCCGAGAAGTACCTGCCGCCGTCGGCGATCGGGCTGGTGCAGGTCGGCCGGATCGTGCAGGTGCACTACCTGCCCGGCAACGAGCAGGAGGTGGTGATCGCGCTCCCGGTCAACGCCTGATGACAACTCCACATCGACATCGCGAGCGCTGCGCCTGATCCCTTCGGATCGGTCGCAGCACTCGCTCAGTTTTGGTCGGGTGTTCATCTTCGCGTTTCCAGCGGCTCGCCTGAGCTGCTTACCGTGCCCGGAGTCCGATCTACTCAGGAGTCACCGTGAGTCCGAAACCGCTCGCCCTGTTCGTCAAGCACGACGGTCAGTCGGCACGCGCCGCCCTGACCTGTGAATACAAGTGCGGCAACGCCTGCTTCCACGAGCCGCCGAACACGTCCGAGGGCGCCTACTTCGGTGACATCGTCAGCGGCCTCAACCGCCGCGGCCTGATCAAGGGCGGCGCCGCCGCGGTTCTCGCGGTCGGCGCGGCGAGCGCGCTGGCGGCCTGTGGTGACGACAGCTCGGCGGCGAGCACGACGCCCGCCCCCACCCCGGCCGGAACCCCGGGCACCGGAACGGCTTTTACCGCCGTCGCGCCGAACAAGGAAGACGCGCTGGTGATCCCGGACGGCTACGAGCAGCAGGTCGTGCTCCGCTGGGGTGACCCGCTCTTCGCCGACGCGCCCGCGTTCGACTTCGACAAGCAGACCGCGGCGGCGCAGCTCGAGCAGTTCGGCTACAACAATGACTTCGCGGCCCTGCTGCCCATCGAGGGCCAGGCCAACAGCTTCCTGCTCGTGGTCAATCACGAGTACACCACCGGCCCGATGATGTTCCGCGGCTACGACAAAGCCAACCCCACCGACGAGCAGATCGCGATCACCAAGGCCGCGCACGGCATGGCCGTTGTCGAGGTGAAGGGCGAGGCGGGCAGCGGCAAGCTGACCCCGGTCTTCGGCAAGTACAACCGCCGCATCACCGCCGACACCGAGTTCACCCTCACCGGTCCCGCCGCGGGCAGCGCGTTCACCGTCACCGGTGCCGACCCGTCCGGCACCAAGGTGCTCGGCACCTTCGCCAACTGCGCCGGCGGCGTTACCCCGTGGGGCACAGTGCTTTCCGGTGAGGAGAACTTCAACGGCTACTTCGCCAACGGCGACAAGGCCTCCGACCCGCAGGGCCGGGTCAAGCGCTACGGCTTCCCCAAGGGCGGCACCCCGAACCAGTGGGAGCGCACCGACAAGCGCTTCGATCTGAGTTCGGAACCCAACGAGGCCAACCGTTTCGGCTATGTCGTCGAGGTGAACCCGTGGGACGCCTCGTCCACGCCGATCAAGCACTCGGCGATGGGGCGGCTCAAGCACGAGGGCGCGTCGATCTACGTCACCGACTCCGGTGACGTCGTCTCCTACACCGGTGACGACGAGAAGTTCGACTACATGTACAAGTTCGTGTCCTCGCGCAAGATCCAGTCGGGCACCGGGGCCGCGGCGATGCGGCACAACCTGACCATCCTCGACGCGGGCACCCTCTACGTCGCCAAGCTCACCGGCGACCACGCCGCCGAGATCGACGGCTCCGGCAAGGTGCCCACCGGCGGATTCACCGGCAAGGGCCAGTGGATCCCGCTGCTCGAGACCGGCGCCGACGGCAAGGGCAAGTCCCTGGTCGACGGCATGTCGGCCGCCGAGGTCGCGGTGTTCACCCGCCTGGCCGCCGACAAGGTCGGCGCCACCAAGATGGACCGCCCCGAGGACTTCGAGGCGAACCCGTTCACCGGCAAGGTCTACGTCGCGCTGACCAACAACGACAACCGCGCCAAGGACGACAAGCCGGGCGTCGACGAGGCCAACCCGCGCAAGCTGAACAAGAACGGCCAGGTCCTCGAGCTCACCGACAACCACACCGGCACCGACTTCACCTGGTCGCTGCTGCTGGTCTGCGGTGACCCCGCCGCCGCCGACACCTACTTCGCCGGCTTCGACAAGACCAAGGTCAGCCCGATCTCCTGCCCCGACAACCTGGCCTTCGACCCGTACGGCAACCTGTGGATCTCCACCGACGGCAACGCCCTCAAGACCAACGACGGCCTGTTCTCGGTCATCCTCGACGGCCCCAACCGCGGTGAGACCAAGCAGTTCCTCACCGTCCCCCGCGGCGCGGAGACCTGCGGCCCGATCGTCACCGAACAGCGCGTCATCGTCTCGGTCCAGCACCCGGGCGAGTCCGACGACGCCACCCCCGACAACCCGCAATCCCACTGGCCCGACGGCGGCACCGCCCAGCCCCGCCCCGCGGTCGCGGTCGTGTGGAAGAAGAACAGCGGTCGCATCGGCGTCTGACCGGCAACCCCGCTGACGGAACCGTCACTCGACTGGGCGAGTGACGGTTTTGTCGTCGGTGGGTGCCCGTATGTTGGTGCGGACATCGGCGGACGGGAGTGGTGGGACATGGCGGCGCGCAAGCGTGAGGTGCGGTTCGAGCCCGCGGTGGCGGCGCTCGGTGGGTTGCGGGCCGCGGTGGCGGGGGACGATCCGGCCGACGATCTCAGCGTGACCGGCGTCGAATATCGCGGGGCCGATTTCGCCGAGGTCCATGTGTACGGGCTGAGTGCCGAGGGCTGTCTGTTCGACAGTGTGCGGTTTCCGAGCACGTTGCGTCAGGCCACGATCACCGAATCCGCGCTGCGTGTCTGCGATCTCGCCAATGTGCAGGCCGACGACTCCTCGATGTTCGAGACGGCGATCGCGCATGGCAGGCTCACCGGATTGTCCTGGACCGCAGGCGTTTTGCGCGATGTGCTGATCGATTCGACACGCGCGGATATGGCCTCGTTCGCCGAGTCCCGGTTGCGCACGGTCGTTTTCCGGGATTGCGACCTGCGCCAGGCCGATTTCCAGCGCACCGAGTTCCGCAATGTCCGCTTCGAGCGGTGCAATCTCACCGGTGCCAGGTTCTCGGATTCCCGGCCCCAGCAGAACCTGCGTTTCGAGGACTGCGACCTCACCGGCGTCTACGGCCTGACCGCCCTGCGTGGCGCCACCATCCAGGGCGGTGACCTGGAATCACTGGCCGCCACCCTGGCCCGCGAACTCGGTATCACCGTCGAATTGCCAACCGCCGCCGGTGAATACTGACTCAGCCCAGCCAGTCGAGCACCGAAGCGGCGGTCCAGGATTGCTGCATGCTGCCCAGCGGGGCGCCGGTGAACGGCTCGTAGTACTCGGCGAAGCTGCCGTCGGCGGCCTGGCGCAGGCCTTCCGCGCGCAGCATGTGGGCGCGTTCGGCCCAGCCGCGGCGGGCGAAGGCCCAGGAGAACAGCCAGCTCATCACCGGCCAGACCGGGCCGCGCCAGTACTCGCGTGACCGGAAGTCCTTGGCGACCGGGGAGGTCGACGGCGGCAGGGCGTAGCGCAGATCGGGGTGACCGCAGAAGCGCGGGCCCTCGAAGGTGTTGAGCAGGGCGCGCTCGGCGTGGCGCGGCAGCCCGCCGGAGAGCAGCGGCGCGAACATGGCCAGCGTCTCGGTGCCGATCCAGCGCTGCAGCCGCACGTCGTAATCCCGTGCGGCGCCGGTCCGCTCGTCGGTGGTGGCGACGACGCCGGTGCGGAACCGCTCGGCCCAGCCATGCAGTTCGCGAACATCGGCGTGCGGCTGCTTGTACTCCTCGCCGATATCGGCGAGCACCTCACAGGCCAGCGCGAAGATCGCCGAGACGAACACGTCCTCCACGGCGAAGCTCATCACCGAGGTGAGCTGGTAGTCGTCGTAGTTCGCCCGCCGCATCTGCTCGACCAGCCACAGGTAGCGGTCGTATTCGCGGTCGCTCGGCCGCTGGGTCGGGTCGGAGATGATCGCGGTGTCGGCGCGCCGGTACGGGGGCAGGTCGGCGCCGGGGACCACATTCGCGTAGGCGCGGTCCCAGCGCGGTGAGTTGTCCATCCCGGATTCCCAGCCGTGGTACAGCGTGACCCGCCCGGTCTCCTTCGGGTCGCGGGCGTGCGCGAGCCAGCGGTGCCAGCGCACCAGATCCGGCCAGCGGCGGTTCAGGAATTCCTCGGCGACGGCCCTGGTCGAGCGGCCGTGCCTGCGGGAATGGTCGAGGATGCGCTGCACCGCGATGGCGTGCACCGGCGGTTGGGTGATCCCGGAGGTGTCGGGTCCGTCGGGCGCGTTGGCGGCCAGCTTGCGGCACTCCCAGCGGGCAGGCCCGGGAAAGTAGCCGTCGACGCCGTTGGCGAAGACGATGTGCGGGATCATCCCGTTCTTCCACTGCGCCGAGAGCAGCGTGTCGAGCTCGACGACCGCGCGCTCCACGCTCAACGGCGCGAGCCCGACCGCGACGAACGCCGCGTCCCAGCTCCACATGTGTGGATAGAGGCGGGGCGCGGCGCTGGTCATCGTCCCCAGGTCGTTGCCGCGCAGGAGGTAGGCGGCACGGGCCGCGAGCTGCGTGGGGGTGAACCCTGGGTCGGTCATCCGTCTATTCTGCGGCGGAGCAGGGCCGATGGCACCTCGGCACGGCTGTGATGGTCAGTACCCCGCTTGACGCGGGTCGTTCTGGGCCGCCGAGCCGACCGAGCTGAGCATGGTGGTGATGCACAGACCGACGAGCAGATTGATCACCGCGGTCGCGATCTTGGCGTCCATGTCGGCGACCAGGGTGAACGGCAGGATGACCGCGACGGCGGTGACGAGCAGGCAGATCCAGGTGAAGAAGGTCAGCGGGCTGGGCATGGCCAGCAGCAACACCATCAGCAACGCCGTCGCCAGCAGCGCCGCGCCCGCCGCGGCCAGGGCATAGGACGTGGTCGACACCGTGCCGTAGGCGCCCGCGCCCTCGGGCGAGAGAATCGCGATGCCGAGCACCCCGCGCACCAGCATGATCGCGACCACGACCAGCAGCGCGGCCACCACCGCGGTGCCGATACCACCGGCCCACAGCTTGCCGATATTGACCTTCGGTTGGGGCGGCAGTTCCTGCTGCTGGGAATACTGCGGGTTTGCCTGTCCGTAGTTGTACCGGGGATCGGTCATAGCCCGACGGTACTAGCGCCCGCCCCTGATCTGCGCGGAAACGGTCGTGGTGTCGAGTTCTGAGTGTCGTTTCGCCCGGTTTGCCGGGAATTGTCAGGCCCGCGGCCAGGTTACGGCCACGTTCGCCGAGACGCGTCGCCGGCCGACTTCAACTCGGGGCGGCCGATTAGCGTGGGACGCATGACGGTGACCAGTACTCCCGCCCCGACCGCCCTGATCACCGGCGCGAGCCGTGGCCTCGGCGCGGCGATCGCTCGTGAACTCGCCCCGACCCACGACCTGCTGCTCGGCGCCCGCTCCGCCGACGCGCTCGCGCCGATCCTCGCCGAACTGCCCGGCGCGACCGGTTGGCCCGTCGCCCTCACCGACTATCCGGCGGTGGCCGCCGCGGCGAGTGAGATCGAGCGGCTCGACGTGCTCGTCCACAATGCGGGCATCGCCGATCTGGGGACTGTCGCCGAGTCCTCGGTGGAGCAGTGGCGCAGCACGCTCGAGGTCAACCTGATCGCGGTCGCCGAGCTGACCAGGCTGCTGCTGCCCGCGCTGCGCGCCGCGAACGGCCATGTGGTGCTGATCAATTCGGGTGCTGGACTGCGCGCGAACCCGGGCTGGGGTTCGTACGCGGCGAGCAAGTTCGGCCTGCGTGCCTTCGCCGACGCGTTGCGGCTCGAGGAGCCAGCACTGCGGGTGACCTCGCTGTTCCCGGGTCGCATCGACACCGATATGCAGCGGGCGATCGTCGCCGACGAGGGTCGCGAGTACAAGCCGGAGGAGTTCCTCACCCCGGAGACCGTGGCAGGGGCCGTCCGGACCGCCGTCGACACCCCGCGCGACGGGCACCCGACCGAGATCGTGCTTCGCCCGGCGTAATCGTGCGATCGACGCCGAACTACGCAGAAAACTGACTGGAACGGCATCGATTGCGCGATTACGCCAGTCGACGACCCGTCGGCGCTGCGATGTTCGGTATGTTCCGAGTCGAGTGCCCAGTTGTTCAGCGAATCGACGGATTCCGCCGGTACGGTCTCGCTGGATTGGTCCGTGCTCTGCCCGAGCACCCGGTGCGAGTAGGGGTTTCGCAGGTGGAACGACGTCGGATGCTGGCGCTGCTGGCCGCGGGTACCGCTGTGGCGCTGACCGGCTGCGCGACCGCGGAAGGCGAGGCCGTGAGCGCCGGTTCGGGCGGCGATATTCCGGCGCCGCCCGCCGGACCGACCCCGGCCAGGGCGCTGCTGCCGCCCCCGCCGGGCGGCCCGAAGTCGGTCATCGGCCCCGGAACCATCACCGCGCTACCCGGCCAGGGCACCAGCATGGCCCTCACCGTCGACGACGGCGCCAGCCCCGAAGTGGTCGGCGCGTACGTGCGGTGGGCCGAGGACACCGGCGCCCGCTTCACCTTCTTCGTCACCGGCTACTACGAATCCTGGATGATCCACCGCGACGCCCTGCGCCCGCTGGTCGACTCGGGCCAGATCCAGCTCGGCAACCACACCTGGGACCACGCCGCGCTCACCAAGATCGGCGCGAGCGGCGTCGCCGACCAGCTCGGCCGCACAAAAACCTTCCTGCGCAACAACTTCGGCGTCGACGGCACCCCGTTCTACCGCCCGCCCTTCGGCTACCACAACGCCACCGTCGACAAGGTGGCCGCCGACCTCGGCTACACCGTCCCCGCCATGTGGTACGGCTCCCTCTCCGACTCGGGCCGGATCACCGAGCAATACCTGATCGAGTGCGCCCGAAAGTATTTCGCGGCCCAGACCATCATCATCGGCCACGCGAACTTCCCCCCGGTCACCCACTGCTACGGCCAGCTCGTCGACATCATCAAGGAACGCAACCTGTCGCTGGTGACGTTGAACGACGTTCTCCAGGTGCGAGCCTGAGGACAGAAGGCACTTCAGTTTACTTAGCGCGAGTATTCTCGCAGCTGTGCCCCGTACGGGAGCGGCGCGGTCGGTGGATGATCGGCGGTGGCCCGACTTCATCTCGTTCGGCTTGTTGACCAGGGTGTTTCCGCCCGATGTCGTCGACGCGGCGCTGGTCGAGTGCGGTCGGGTCGAACGCCGCGATCGACTGCTGCCCGCGCGATTCGTGGTCTACTACGTGCTCTCGCTGGCGCTGTTCGCTCCCTGCTCGTACGAGGAGGTGATGCGCAAGGTCATGGCGGGGCTCGAGTGGGCATTGGGATGGCCACACCAGCGGGCGGTTCCGACGAAGGCCGCGCTGTTCCAGGCGAGGAAGCGCTTGGGCCCGGAACCGCTGCGCGTGCTGTTCGAAAAGGTGGCGGTGCCACTGGCAGATCCCGGGGTTCCAGGGGATTTCTACCGATCATGGCGGCTGATGAGCGTCGACGGATCGACCTTGGAGCTGCCCGGCAGCGAAACGAATGTCGAGGAGTTCGGTTTTCCGACGGCGAGCAGAGGTCCGGCGTTGCCGCGGATACGGGTCATCGGGTTGATCGAGTGCGGTTCACGCGCTGTCATCGACGTCGCGTTCGGGGCCTGCGGGCAAGACGAGCGGACCCTCACCGAATCCCTCGTGCGATCCCTTCGCCCAGGGATGCTGCTGCTCGCCGATCACGCGCTGCTGTGCCCGCGGCTGTGGGACCTGTGCCGATCTTCCGGTGCGGACCTGCTGTGGCGAACGGGGTCGGATGCCGCGCTTCCGGTCGAAAGGTGGTGTTCGGATGGGTCTTTCGAATCGCGGGTTGGTCCAGGGATCGCGGTGCGGGTCATCGAGTATTCGCGGGCCACGTCCGGAGCCGGCACTGCCAACGGCGGGGAGCGAACCGGCCGACTGCTGACCACCATCACCGATCCCGCGGCCGCACCAGCGGACGAGCTGGTCGGAGTACACGCACGGCAGCGGGACGTCGAGACGCTGTTCGGCGTGCTCGCGACCCATCGGCGGGGCGCTGGCGCGGTGCTGCGGTCGAAGTCGCCGGACGGCGTGATCCAGGAGCTCTACAGCTATCTGTGCGTGCATTACGCGGTCCGCAGCATGATGCGGTGGAGCGGCGTTCCGGTCCTGGTCACCGGCGGCACCGCACGCCGGATTAAGTAAACGAACCCATCGAATTCTCCTGTTGCGCACGTCACATATGACGTGTCACAGTTCCTCCGCTCAATCGTTACCGAAAGGTAACTGTGAATGTTGGAACTGGAGTTTTTGCATGGTCAATGTTGTTCGCACGCAGATCGCTGCGGTTATCACGACGGCTATTACGGCCGGCCTCGCCCTGGTGGCGGCGGCCCCGGTCCAGGCGACACCGGGCCTCAGTCCGTATGTCGCGATGGGCGACAGCTACAGCGCGGGATCTGGCATCATTCCGCTCGACCCCACTGTCACCCCGGTGTGCGCGCGAACCACTCGCAACTACCCGAACCTCGTGGCGAAGTCCCTGGGTCTCGCCTCGTTCACCGACGTCACCTGCGGTGATGCCGACACCTCGCACTTCTACCAGAAGCAATGGCCGAGCCTGACCCCGCAGCTCGACGCCGTCACCGCGGACACCAAGCTCGTCACCCTGACCATCGGGGGTAACAACAACAACACCCTGATCAAGGTGATCTCCGCCTGCATCACCGCCGGATCGGCGACCGCGGGCTTCGGCAACCCCTGCGAGGAGATCTACGGCGGCCAGTTCGTCGACGACATCCTGAACAAGACCTTCCCCGACGTGAAGAAGGCGCTCACCGACATCCGCGCCAAGGCGCCGTCCGCGAAGGTCGCCATCGTGGGATATCCCCAGGTGATGCCGGCTGACAACAGCAACTGTTTCCTGAAGATGCCCATCGCCAAGGGCGATGTCCCGTACATCAACAACATCCAGGGCACGCTCAACAGTGTCGTCAAGCGCGCAGCCGACGAGACGGGCGCGACCTTCGTCGACATGTCGAGTTCTGTCGGCCATGACTCGTGCAAGCCGATCGGCACCCGCTGGGTCGAGCCGGCGGTGTGGGGCCTGAACTTCGTGCCGATTCACCCGAACGCGACCGGTATGCAGAAGATGGCCGACCAGGTGCTGGCGGCGATCCGCTGACACCACGATAGGGGCGGTCCCTGGTGCGCCACGGCGACCAGGGACCGCCTTCATCGTTGCCGAGGGGCAGCTGCCCTCGGCGTGAGCCGGACGTCAGGGGACGATGTTGACCATCTTGCCCGGGACCACGATCACCTTGCGTGGTGCCTGACCCGTGAGCAGCGCGACGACCTTCTCGTCGGCCAGTGCCGCGGCCTCGATCGTGGCCGGATCGGCGTCGGCGGGGACCTGGATGCGGCTGCGCACCTTGCCCTTCACCTGGATCGGGTACTCGACCGAATCCGCGACCAGCAGTGCGGGATCGGCGATCGGGAACGGGCCGTGGGCCAGGGATGTGGTGTGGCCCAGGCGGTCCCACAGTTCCTCGGCGATGTGCGGGGCGAGCGGGGCCAGCATCAGCACCAGGGGTTCCACGGCCGCGCGGGGGGCGCCGCCGGGGTAGTTCTTGGTGAGGTGGTTGGTCAGCTCGATGAGCTTGGCGCCCGCGGTGTTGTCGCGCAGGGCGGCCAGGTCATCGTCGACACCGGCGATGGTGCGGTGCACCAGGCGCAGGGTCTCCTCCGATGGCGCGGCGTCGGTGGCCTTCACCGCGCCGGTCTCCTCGTCGATCGCCAGGCGCCACACGCGCTGCAGGAAGCGGTGCGCGCCGACGACGTCCTTGGTTGCCCACGGGCGCGAGGTGTCCAGCGGACCCATCGACATCTCGTAGAAGCGGAAGGTGTCGGCGCCGTACAGATCGCACATCTCGTCGGGCGAGATGGCGTTCTTCAGCGACTTGCCGATCTTGCCGTACTCCTGCGCGACCTCGATCTCGACGCCGTCGGGGCCGGTCCAGAAGAACTTCGCGTCACGCTCGACGACCTCGGCGGCGGGCACGTAGGCGCCACGGGCGTCGGTGTAGGCGTACCCCTGCACGTAGCCCTGGTTGTAGAGGCGGCGGTAGGGCTCGCTGCCGGACACGTCACCCAGGTCGAACAGCACCTTCTGCCAGAACCGCGCGTACAGCAGGTGCAGCACCGCGTGCTCCACGCCGCCGACGTACAGGTCGACACCGCCCGGATCGTTCGGGCCGTGCTCGGCCGTGCGCGGGCCGAGCCAGTACTTCTCGTTCTCCTCGGCGCAGAACGTCTCGGCATTGGTCGGGTCGGCATAGCGCAGCTGGTACCAGGAGCTGCCAGCCCAGTTGGGCATGACATTGGTGTCGCGGCGGTACTTCTTCGGGCCGTCGCCCAGGTCCAGCTCGACGTGCACCCAGTCGGTGGCCTTGGCCAGCGGCGGTGACGGCTCCGAACTCGCGTCGTCCGGATCGAAGGTGACCGGCGCGAAGTCCTCCATCTCCGGAAGTTCAACGGGCAGCATGGAGTCCGGCAGCGCGTGTGCGACACCGTCGGCGTCGTAGACGATCGGGAACGGCTCGCCCCAGTAGCGCTGACGCGCGAACAGCCAGTCCCGCAGCTTGTACTGGACGGTGCCGGTGCCGTGGCCCTCGGCCTCCAGGTGACCGATCATGGTCGCCTTGGCCTCGTCGACCGAAAGTCCGTTCAGGAAACCGGAATTCACCAGCTCGCCGTCGCCGGCGTGCGCGGAATCGGTGACGTCGCCGCCCGCGATCACCTCGATGATCGGCAGGCCGAGCGTGGTGGCGAATTCGTGGTCGCGATGGTCGTGGCCTGGCACGGCCATGATCGCGCCGGTGCCGTAGCCGCTGAGCACGTAGTCGGCGATGAAGATCGGGACCTGCTTGCCGTCGGCCGGGTTGGTCGCGTAGGAGCCGAGGAAGACGCCGGTCTTCTCCTTGTTCTCCTGGCGCTCCAGATCCGACTTGGCCGCGATCGACTTGCGGTACGCCGCAACGGCTTCCGCCGGGGTGGCCGCGCCGCCGTTGGTCCAGGCAGCCACGGTGCTGTCGGGCCACGCGGCGGTGGTCAGCTTGTCGACCAGTTCGTGCTCGGGGGCGAGCACCAGATAGGTTGCGCCGAACAGGGTGTCGGGGCGGGTGGTGAACACCTCGATGGTCTCGCCGTCGGGCGCGTCGAAACGCACCTGCGCGCCACGCGAGCGGCCGATCCAGTTGCGCTGCATGGACTTCACGTTGTCCGGCCAGTCCAGCTCGTCCAGGTCGTCGACCAGGCGATCGGAGTAGGCGGTGATCCGCATCATCCACTGCCACATGCGCTTACGGAACACCGGGAAGTTGCCGCGCTCGCTGCGGCCGTCGGCGGTGACCTCTTCGTTGGACAGCACCGTGCCGAGGCCGGGGCACCAGTTAACGATCGAATCCGACTGGTACACCAGGCGATACGAGTCGATCAGGGCGCTGCGCTCGGCCGCGCTCATGGTGTTCCAGTCGCCCTCGGGGACCGCGCGCGCGCCGGTGGCGAACTGCTCTTCCAGCTCGGCGATCGGGCGGGCCTTGCCTGCCTCCTGGTCGTACCACGCGTTGTAGATGCGCAGGAAGATCCACTGCGTCCACCGGTAGTACTCGGGGTCGGTGGTGGCGAAGGAACGGCGCGGGTCGTGGCCGAGGCCGAGCCGGTCCAGCTGACGCTGCATCGTGGCGATATTGGCCTCGGTGGTCACCCGCGGGTGCGCGCCGGTCTGCACCGCGTACTGCTCGGCGGGCAGGCCGAAGGCGTCGTAGCCGAGCGCGTGCAGCACGTTGCGGCCGTGCATGCGGTGGTAGCGGCCGAAGACGTCGGTGGCGATATAGCCGAGCGGGTGGCCGACGTGCAGGCCCGCGCCCGAGGGGAACGGGAACATGTCCTGGATGAACAGCTTGTCCGCCGGCGTCTCGCCGGCGAGCGGGCCGACCGGGTTGGGCGCGTGGAAGGTGCCGCGCTCGGTCCAGTTCTGCTGCCAGCGCCGCTCGATCTGTCCCGCCAGCTCGGCGTTGTACCGGTGCTGAGGTACGTCACTCTCGGTTGCACGAGTGTCCTGCACGGTCCTGCCTTCTTGTTCTCGCCGATCCCCGGTAAACATCGTCTAACAGGGTAGAACGTCGGTGCCAGGTGATTTCCCACGGGCACTGCGGTGTGTGGGCGGTCACCTCGGCGGGGAGCGCTCGATCCGGCGTCCGCGCCGGTGCGCTAGCCTGCAGGAATGGTCGTCGTCGCTCCCCTGCTGTTCGCGCTGGCCGCGGTCGCCATCGTGACCGGTGTGCTCGGACTGCTCGGCAAACTGCCCCGCAACCGTTTCCTCGGTGTCACCACCGAGGCCGCCCTGCACAGCGACGACAACTTCCGCATCGCCAACCGCATCGCCGCGCCCACCTCGGTCGGTGCGGGCGCGCTGCTGTTCGCCAGTGGTCTGGTCGCCCTCGTCGAGGGCGGTCTCGTCGGATTCGGCGTCGCCGTCGTGGCCGCTGTGATCGCCATCTTCACCCTGGGCGCGGGCGCCAACGCCGCGGCCCGAACCGTCGAGCCCCTGATGCCGCCCGCTCCGGTCGGTGGCTGCGGTTCCTCCTGCGGTGGCTGCTCGCTGCGCGACACCTGCGCCCCCGCCAACTGAGCCTTCCGCGTTCGGTTCTGGCCGCTCGTCTCCTCCTCCGGTACAACTGGAGGTAGGACTGATCGGGGGGTTCCATGAAGATCTTCGGTTCCGCTGTATTGCTCGCTCTCGCCGGGTTGATCCTGGCCAATTTCTGGCCTGCGGTCGGCATCACTGTTCTCGTCGTCGCGCTGGTCGTGTTCGCCGTCGGGTGCGTGGTCATCGGGCGGACGACGCGTAGCACCAGGCGACGTGGCTGGGGCGCCGGTGCCAGTGGTGCGGGCGGTGCGGGCGGTTTCACCTACTTCGCGTCCGGTGACGGTGGCGGTCACGGCGGCGGTGACGGTGGAGGCTGCGGTGGCGGTGGCGGTGGTGGTGGTGGTTGCGGCGGCGGCAGCTGAGCCGGACGGAGGGCCTGACCCATGGACCGTTCGATGAAGTTGTTCGCCGCGGCGTTCCTCGTCGCGCTCGTCGGCCTGATCGCCACCGACCTCTCGGTGACCGTCGGCGTCGTCCTGCTCGTTCTCGCCGCTGGTCTGCTCGCCGCGGGTGGTCTGCGCTATCGAATCGAGAATCGCCGCGTGCGCACCGTGCGCCAGTTTCGGCGCATCCACGATGGTGGCCGCCCTGGCCGCCGCGGTATCGATGACGCGGATTCGCTCAGCGACTCCGTCGACCAAGGCGGATATTCCGGCGGCGGTTGTGGCGGCGGCGGTGGCGGTGAATGAGGCCCGCAATTCTGCGCTGACCTGACAGTGCAGGCCGGTCGAAAGCCGATTGCAAGGACGCGCGAATACGTTCGGCATCGACAAGGCCGGTACTGCAAGGGAGGGCTCATGGCTGAGGTAATCGCGGTGATCGTCGGTCTCATCGTTTTCGGGATGGGGGTCGTGGCCGTCGTGCTGGTGCCGGTCATGATCGTCATGGCCATCGTCAGGGCGGTGAGCGAGACGCCGGAGCAAAGCCGAGCCAGGCACGCACACCGAGCGGCTCTCGCACAGCAGGCCCAGGCACGTAACCGGGGCAGGCGAGGCGGGTCGAGCGGTTGGAGCTCGACCGACAGCAGCTGGTCCAGCGGTAGCGGCTGGTCCAGCGGCAGCGGCTGGTCCAGCGGCAGCGGCTGGTCGAGCGGAAGTGATTCCGGCTCGAGCAGCTCGAGCAGTTGCAGCAGCGGTAGCTCGAGCGGCTGCGGTGGTGGCAGTTCGAGCAGCTGCGGTGGTGGCGGCAGCTGAGCGGTCAGCGCAGGCCGGGTGGGGTGACCTGGTGGGCGAGGGGGCTGCCCGCCGGGTTGACGTAGAGGACGAGGATGCGGACTTCGGTGGTGCCGCGGTTGCGGGCGACGTGGGCGTTGCCGGGGCCGCTCGGCTCGCGGAAGACGTGGCCGCGGGGGTATTCGGCGGGGCCGCGCTCGAGGTAGGGGTGGTCGAGGGTGCCACGGGTGACCAGCACGAACAGGGTGCCGTCGTGGTAGTGCCATCCGCTGGTGCCGCCGGGTGCGATGCGGGTCCGGCGGACCACGATGTCGTGGCCCGCCAGGCGCAGGCGCAGCAGGGTCCGGCTGGCGGTGCCGATCGCCGGTGCCGGATTGGATAGGAAGGGCGGGGGTCGCCACCAGGTCATTCCGCTATCGAATCACCTGGTCGGTGCCGACGGTGAAGGCACCGCGTGCAGCGGCTCGGCCGTGCCCCTGGTCACCGCAGGTTCACCAGCGCCGCATGCACGGCGCGGCCCGCGGCGGGATCGCCGACCGTGAGGCGCGCGCTGCCGTCCGGATATGACTTGGCTTTGATCCCGGCGCGGCGGAGTGCGGTGGCTACGCCGGGACCAGGGAGATACAGGAAGTTCGCGTGGCTGCGGTGGACATCGATGCCGCAGGCGCGCAGCGACATTCGCAGGGCTTCGCGTTCCATGGTGATCCGGTGGACCCGGTCGCGGAGTTCGTCCTCGGCGGCGTAGGCGGCTCGGACCGCGGCGACGGCGGCAGCGGGGATTCCGTAGGGCAGTTGCTGACGGTGGATGCGTTCGATCAGATTGCCGCGGCCGACGCAGTACCCGATGCGCAGGCCCGCCAACCCGTAGGCCTTCGAAAAGGTGCGCAGGATCAGCAGATTCGGGTGCCGGCGGAGCAGGGCGTGCAGGTCGAGGCGGTCGGCCTGGTCGAGGAATTCGACGTAGGCCTCGTCGAGCAGCACCGGCACCCGGGAGGGCAGCGCGGCGAGGAAGGAACGCACGGCTGCCGCTTCGAGCAGCGTCCCGGTCGGATTGTGCGGCCTGCACAGCACGACCAGCGCGGTACGCCGGGTCACCGCACGACGTAGCGCCTTCGGATCCTGGTCGCCCTTGCCGTCGAGCGGCACCGGAACCAGCGGCATACCGGCCATCTCCGCCATGATCGGATAGCCGTCGAAAGTCGGTGTGCTGGTGATCAGTTCGCCACCGGCCAGCGTTCGCAGGATCTGCATGGCGACACCGGTGGCGCCCGCGCCGACCACCACGTCGTCGGGCTGCACGCCCAGGTGCTCGGCGATGATCCGCGGCAACTGCTCCGGCCGGAACTCCGGATACCGGTTCGCGTTGGCGAGGGTGTCGGTCACCGCGGCGAGGATGGAAGGCAGTGGGGGATAGGGGTTCTCGCTGAGCGACAGGTCGAACCGAGTCGGCGTGGCGGGGGTGCGGAACCGGCGGGAGGGGATCGTCGGTTCCGCCAGGTGGATGGTCATCGCGCCGCGCCCCAGCGCACGGCGGCCGCACCGGCGAAATCGCCCGCGTGCGCGAAAGCCGACATCAGCACCACCGACCCGTTGTGCAGCCTGCCCGCCCGGTTCTCCACATCGAGTGTCACCGGAATGCCTGCGGCGAACAGGTTTCCGCACTCGTCGAAGGTGTCGGGATGGCGTTCGGCGGGCAGCTCCAGCGCGTCGTGCCAGTTGCGCAGGAACAGCCGGTTCGGCTGATTGGTGACGAAGGTGTCGATATCGCGGCCCTTCACCCCGATGTGATCGCACACCGCCAGCGCCACCTCGGGGACAAGCCGGTTGCCGCGCGCGAACACCTTGGTGATCTTCGATTCGGTGAAGGTCACACAGCCCTGGCCCTCACCCGGTTCCCAGTACTTGCGCGGGCCGTTGGTGGAGAAGTCCATGTCGCCGGCGAATTCGGGATAGGTGCGGCATTCGATGTCGAGGATCGGCGCCGAGTCGTCCTTGCGCAGCAGGCCGATGCCGCAGCCGTCGCCGGGGACCGGGGCCTGGGCGAGTTTGCGGATGTCGGGCTGGGTGAACACCGGTCCCGCGCAGTTCTGGGCGGCGACGATCAGCGCCGTGCGTGCCTCGCTGGTGGCCATGATCATGCGCGCCAGCGCCATCATGTGCACGAAGGCCGCGCAGCCGCCGTTGTGCACATCCAGGACGTGCGCCGGTTTCGCGCCGAGCCGCCGGGCCAGCTCGGGGCCGGCGCCCATGACCGGATTGTCGGGCAGCTGGGTGTGGGTGAGGAGGATGTCGATCTCGGACGCGAGGTCGTCGCCGTGCCGTTCCCGCAGCGGGGCGAAGGCCTGTTCGGCCATGTCGACGGCGGTTTCGTCGCGGGCGATGTGATGGCGTCCGGTGGGGGACCGGAACATCACGTTCTTCGCCATCCGCTCGGAGCGGGAGTACTGGGTGAAGTAGTCGGTCGGGACCGGATCGCCGGGCAGATAGCTCGCGACGTCGACCAGACTCACCTGCGGGAAGTTCACTGCATCCACTCCGGCTTGATCGGCAGCCCGTGGGCCGCGCGGTATTCACAGATGGCCTTGAGGTTGTCCAGCTCCAGCTGGTGACCCGCGGAGAACATCTCCCAGAAATCGCCGACCCACACCGGGCGCTTCGGCGGCGCTGTTTCCGGATAGCCGTTCTCGTCGTAGAACGGGTGCTTGCAGTTGACCCACAGCACCACCGAGCCGGGCTTGTTGAACACGACCTGCGCGTCGATCACCCGCATCAGGTAGATCATCCACAGGTGTTCGGACTGGTCCCAGGCACAGTGGTAGTCGACGGTCATCGCCTCGGGATGGGCGACGGTCCTGGTGAAACACTTGGTCGTATCGCCGAGCCGGTCGTAGGACAGCCACAGTCCCGGCTCGTCGGTCTCGTGGAATCCGCGCAGGCTGTAGGTCCACTCCTCGAGTGAGCGGGTGTCGGCGAGATACTCGAAGACCTCGCGCGGTGGCGCCGCGATGTAGGTCTGCACGGGGCAGTAGTCGCCGTAGATCTGGTCGTGCGGGTACACCGACCGCAGCATGTCCATGATGATCGGCGTTGTCGCCTCCCGGTCGGAATTCTCGATGCGCAGTACGCCGGGGATCACCTCCTCGGGGATATCGCTGAGTGCGGGCAGGGCGCTGGTGGTCACGGTGTACTCCTCGCGGCGTCGATGGTCGACAGGAAGGGCAGGAAGGGCGGGATTTCGTCGGGGTCGCACAGGATCTCGAGGAACGAGGGGCCGGTGGCGGCGAAACTGCCGCGCAGGGCTTCGGTGAGGTCATCGGGGTGGTCGACGGTGCGTGCGGGTAGATCGGGGAACATGGCGGCGATGCCTGCTCCCAGTTGTGCGGGGCGGAAACGGTTGAAGCTGTAGCGATCTCGGTAGTAGAGCTGCTCGCGGGTGACGCACATGGCGTGCGCGTTGTTGTTGAACACGACGAAGCTGATCGGCAGATCGTGTTCGATCGCCGTGTGCAGTTCCATGCCATGCATGTAGAACGCGCCGTCGCCGGCGATCACGATCGTGCGATGCGGACCGTCGGCGGCGTCGTGCCGGGCGAACGCGGAGCCGATCCCCGCGCCGAAGGCGTAGCCCATCCCGCCCATCCCGAGGGCGACGACGAAACGTCCACCCTCGGGCACCCTCAGGTAATGCACCACGGACGCGCCGGTGTTACCAGCGTCGGCGAAAATATCGGCGCCGGTGGGCAGTTCGCGCTGAATCGTCTCGACGACGGTGCGGTAGCGCAGGCCAGGGCCCGCGGCGCCGGGCACCGGCATGGGGGTGAGGTCGGTGGTCGGTGCGGGGTCGACGGCCGGGGTGGCGTCGAGACGGGTCAGCAGGTCCCTGATGGTCGCGGCGAGATCGGTCCCGGTGACGTGGAGCGCGGCCGGATAGGGCGGCAACGCGCCGATGCTGAGCAGCGGGAGGTCGGCGATGACCGACTCGAGGCCGGCGCACGCGGTGACCGGCAGCCGGGTGCCGACAAGCAGGCAGGCATTCGCCGCGGTCAGCGCCTCGAGGAGCTCGGCGTGGCCCATGCTGCCCGCGACGCCGCAGTAGCCGGTGCCGGTATTGGCGTAGACATCCTTGGCGTCGGGCGCCAGGCCGATCGAGGCGTCCAGCGCGGTGACGAGTTCACCGAGTTCGGCGCGGGCGTTGTCGCGAGCCACCTGATCACCGGCGATGATCACCACCTTGCCCGTGCGCCGGGCGGTGGTGAGTTCTTCGGCGATCGCGTCGGTCGTGGCGGCGGGCGGTGTCGTTGCCGCGGCTGGGTGCCGGGTGACGTTGCCTCGCGATCCTTCGCGGAAGTGCTTCGGCATCGATTGCTGCTGGACATCTTTCGGCAGCAGCAGCACAGCGGGTCCGCCGTCCTTCACCGCCGCGACGGCTGCCGCGAACTGCCCCGGCAGTTCGGCCGGATCGGTGACCCGCGCGCAGTACCGGCTGACGGTGGCGAACAGTGCTGTCGCGTCGATGGATTCGGCCAGGCCACTCGAATCCTGGAAGGCGCCGTGTCCTTCCAAGCTCGTCGGCGGCTGACCGACAAGAGCCAGCACCGGCACCCGCGAGGTGTAGGACTCGGCCAGCCCGGCAACCAGATTCATCGCCCCGCCACCCGAGGTGGCGGCGACGACGCCGAGGCCGCCGGTGCTGCGCGCATAGCCGTCGGCCATGGTGGCCGCGGAGAACTCGTGCTTGGCGACGATGCCGACCGGGTGCCCGCCCGCATCGAAGATCGCGTCGTAGAGGTCTTCGATATTGGCGCCGTCGACTCCGAAGATATGGGTTACCCCTAGCGCGGACACCGCCTCGGTCAGGTAGTCGACCACTCTGTCCGGCATCTGCCCTCCTCTTCCGCGTCTATCCGTCGGTACCCGATAACCAGCGGGCATCGACGGACGGATCGCCGCGTACACGATGGATACGGGCTGGCTCCGGCGCGGGTTCACCGGGCGCCGAAATCGCCCTCTTGTGTGTACGTATACATCTACGTATAGTGGGTTCATGCCCAACAAGACGATCTACGTAGCCGACGACGATCTGCCCCTGTTCCAGCGGGCGCAGGAGCTCGTCGGCGGCAACATCTCCGGCGCGGTCGTCGCCGCGCTGCGCCGATTCATCGACCTGGAAGAAGGGCGCCAGGCGGGTTTCGACGAGATCGTGCTGCAGGTGGGTCGCGACGGCGTGCGGCAGGTGCGCTTTCAGGGCACCCTGCTCGGCGAATGGCGCGATGTCGGCGACGAGCGGGTGCTGCACCAGCGGGTCTACCGCAGCCGCAAAGGCAAGCTCGTGCTCCACACGCACAAGGCGCTGTGGAAGGACTACCCGACCGGCGACGCCGCCGGTGACCTGAAGGACTGGAAGTACTGGCGCCGGATGTTCGGCATCGGCGACCGGCCGTGGGACTGGGGCGATTACGACTACGAGATCCTCGACGACGTGTCGGCTCTGAAGGGCCGCGTCCCCGACAAGCTGTACCGCAAGGTCGAGGACATCCACTCGCACCCGCAGATCGAGGAACTCGACATCTAGGCCCCGGCCACAACCGCATACCCACACCATCCACCGCAGCCCCTGGGGGCTGTGTCGATGACTCATGCACTTATTCGCAGTAATGAATGAAACTCTGGAAAGGGACGACCATGGTCAACTCGGCCATCACGGCACGAGGCCTGCGCAAGGCCTACGGCGACCACACGGTTCTCGACGGCATCGACCTCACCGTCGCCGAGGGCACGATCTTCTCCCTGCTCGGCCCCAACGGCGCTGGCAAGACCACGACGGTGCAGATCCTCACCACGCTGATCGGCGCCGACGGCGGCGAGATCGCGGTCGGCGGCTACGACGTGGTGCACGACCGGGAGGGCGTGCGTGAGCTGATCGGCGTCACCGGGCAGTTCGCCGCCGTCGACGAACTGCTGACCGGCCGCGAGAACCTGCACATGATGGGCGACCTGAACCACCTGCCCCGCCGCGACACCCGCAGCCTGACCACCGAGCTGCTCGAACGCTTCGACCTGGTCGAGGCGGCCGACAAGCCGGCCGGCACCTACTCCGGCGGCATGACCCGCAGGCTCGATCTGGCCATGACGCTGGTCGGGAACCCGCGGGTGATCTTCCTCGACGAGCCGACCACCGGCCTCGACCCGCGCAGCCGCCGCGCCATCTGGGACATCATCCGCGGCCTGGTCGACGACCTCGGCGTCACCGTCTTCCTCACCACCCAGTACCTCGAGGAGGCCGACCAGCTGGCCGACCGCATCGCGGTGCTCGACCACGGCCGCATCGTCGCCGAAGGCACCGCCGCGGAACTGAAGCGGCTGATTCCCGGCGGGCACATCCGCATCGACTTCGCCGATCAGGCGGCGCTGACCGCCGCGCAATACGCGCTCGGCCCGTCCGCGCGGGTGCTCGACGGCGGCGACGGCCTCACCCTCGCCGTGCCGAGCGACGGCGGCGTGCGCTCACTGCGCGCCGTGCTCGATCTGCTCGATGCCGAAAACATCGAAGCGGGCGGCATTTCCGTGCACACCCCGAATCTCGACGACGTCTTCCTCACCCTCACCGGCCGCGCCACCATCGAGCAGGAGTCCCTGGCATGAGCACTCAGACCGTGGCGAACAAGCACGCCTTCGCCGACACCATGACGATGTTGCGGCGCAACATCATCCACGCCAAGCGCTACCCGAGCATGATCTTCGGCATCCTGATCATGCCGACCGTGCTGCTGCTTGTCTTCAACTACGTCTTCGGTGGAGCGCTGGAGAAGTCCTCCGGCGGCGAGTACATCGACTACCTCGCCCCGGGCATGCTGCTGTTGCTGCCCGCGTACATGACCGTGTCGGTGGCCGTCTCGATCGCCACCGACAAGAGCAAGGGCATCGTGAATCGCTTTCGGGTGATGGCGATCTCGCAGTCGTCGATGCTCACCGGCCACGTGCTCGGCTCGCTCATCCAGGCGCTGGGCGGCATGGCCGTGATGACCGGCGTCGCGCTGCTGATCGGCTTCCGGCCGAACGCGAACCTCGTCGAATGGGTGGCCGCCTTCGGCCTGCTCACCCTGGTGACCTTCGCGTTCACCTGGCTCGCCGTCGCTCTCGGCCTGCTCTCGCCCAACCCCGAAAGCGCGAGCAACGCACCGTTTCCGATCGTGATGATGCCGTTCCTCGGCAGCGGCCTCGTCGCCACCGACACCATGCCGATCGGCCTGCGCCAGTTCGCCGAATACCAGCCCTTCACCCCCATCACCGAAACCCTGCGCGGTCTCCTGATGGGCACCGAGATCGGCGCCAACGGCTGGATCTCGCTGGCCTGGTGCGCGGTCATCGCGGGCGGCGGCTACGTGTGGTCCAAGTCCATCTTCCGCAAGCAAGCGAGTTGAAAGTCTTTGCCCAGCAAACGGTCCGGCCTGCCTAGGCCGGACCGTTCTGCGTTCAGACCTGGGCGACCAGCACGGTGCGGCCGGAGTCGATCGAGGTGATCTCGATGGCGCTGATGGATTCCGGTGGGGCGTCGATGGTGCGGTCCACCGTGAGTTCCGTGCCGGGGCCGGCGGGCCATTGGTCGAGGGGGATGCGTTTGTCGTCCGCTGTCACGACCAGGCCATAGGTCCAGGTGGTGCCGTAGCCATAGTCGACGCCGCCGTAGCTGCAGGTCATCACCAGGCGGGTGCGGTCGCCGTCGCGGACCAGTTTCACCGAGGCGCTGATCGGCGTCTGTTCGACGGCCCGCATCTGCTGCTGGGTGACGACCTGTTCGGTGGAGGTGCCGGAGCCCGCGACGGTGACCGTCACCGGCACCGCGATCGCCACCGCGGCGGCGGCGGTCGCGACAGCACTGCCGAGCCCGAGCCAGCGGCGGCGCCTGCGACGCTTTTCGGCCGCGGCGGCCAGCGAGGGGAGCAGATCGGGGACCGGTGGCGACGCTGGTTCGGGCGATTCGATCATCGACAGCGCGGTGTCACGATCGACAAGGGCGAGCATGCCCGGCATACCGGCCAGCTCGGCGACCGCCGCCCGGCAATGCGGGCAATCGTGCAGGTGCGCTTCGTAATCGCGGCGCTCGGTGGCGCCGAGGGAGCCGAGGACGTAGGCGGCATCCCAGGTGCTGAACTCGTCGGTGAGATCGGTCATCTGTTCGTCACCCCCATCTCCTGTAAAGCCAAGCGCATCGCGCGCATGCCGTAGTGCAGGCGCGACTTCACCGTCCCCGGTGGAATGCCGAGCTCGTCGGCGATCTGTGCCATCCCGAGTCCGCGATAGTAGGCGCGCACGATCACCTCGCGATGATCCGGGCTCAGCTTGCTCAGCGCGTCGGCGACCAGCCAGCCGTCCAGCGCCCGGTCGGACTGGTCGGGGCTGACCTGCTCCGGGGGTGTGTCGGTGCCGAACTCGCGGCGGTGGCGGGCGCTGCGGTGCTCGTCGACGGCGAGGTTACGTGCCACGGTGAACAACCACGCGCGCGGTGAGGTCTCGGTCTGTTCCAGCACCGCGGGCCGCTGCCAGGCCCGCAGCAACGTCTCCTGCACGATGTCCTCGGCCCGGCCGGGATCGCGCACCAGGCCGAGGGTGAAACGCCAGAGTGCGGGAGCGTGCTCGGCGTAGAGCGCGCGCATCAGTTCGTCGCGACCGTCGTCCATCGGCGGTCCGGGTCACTGCTCGTCGAAATTCATGGTGTCACTCCTGCTCTGTCGAAGGAGTAACGGGATCAGTTTCGTTCGAGTTCAATCGGGTGCGTCGCCAGCAGGGCCAGCGGCAGCGGCTGGCGGCGCAGCACGCTCGCCCACAGGTCGTGACGGTCGGTGGCGAGCGGATCCGAGGGCAGCGCCGCGACCACGATCCAGTCGTCGTTGTCGAGTTCGCCGTCGAGCTGGCCCATCGACCAGCCCGCGTAGCCGGCGAAGATCCGGATGCCCTCGACCAGCGGGCCGATCTCGGCGGGATCGGCGTCCAGGTCGACCAGCACCACCCGGCCGTCGACCCGGCGCAGCCCGCGCACATCGGTGATGTCGGCGCCGGTCCGCAGCGTGCCGAGGCACAGTGCCGCGTCCCGTTTGACCGGACCGCCGATGTACAGGTCGGTCGGGGTGGCGGCCAGCTCGGCCCACAGCGGGAGCACATCGCGCACCGGGGTCTCGCTCGGCCGGTTCAGTACCACGCCGAGACTGCCCGCGTCGTTGTGCTCGATGACGTACACCACGGTCCGCCGGAAGGTCGGTTCAACCAGGTCGATCGCCGACACCAGCAGATTGCCGGCGCGAACGCCCACCGCGGGGTGCCCGCGCCGCCGGTCATCGCCGTGCCCGTCGCGAGTCCGGCGCTCGTCCGGGTCGTCTCCGCGTGCCACCGAGCCATCATCGCATTGGTACGGTGTCGCGCGCTCCCCACGGACCGCTCCTGACCGGAAATATTCTGCTCGAACCGGCCGCGGGCGCGCCCGGTAGGGTCGCGGCATGCACTCGCCCGAGGTCCTGCTCGAGAACAGCGACGCCGTGTACGACTACTACCTGCGACACCAGCAGAATCGCTGGAAGGCGCTGGGCGGCTATGCCATCCTGGCCCGTCGGTTCCGGCCGCGGGTGGCCTTCGCCGATGGCGCGAAACAACAGCTCAAGGCGCTGATCCGCAGCGGGCGCCCGGTCGTCTACGCGATCAATCACCTGTCCAACAGTGACCCGTACACCGTCGCGGCGACCGCGTGGTACTCGCCGTTGCGCTGGCGGATCGGCCGGGTGCGGGTGCTGGCCAAGGACGAACTGTTCATCGATCCCGACCAGCGCCGCAAGGTCGACATGATGGGCGGCATCCCCGTCTTCCGCGGCCGGGACCACGGCATCAGGGCCGTCAACGCCGCGGGTCAGCGCATGATGGACATCTGCGCGCAGCGCCTGGCCGCCGGTGATCACCTGGCGGTGTTCCCCGAGGGCACCTGCAACCACGTCGATCCGGCGAAGGTGCAGCCCGTCGGTAGCGGGATCGGTCACATCGCGTTCCGCGCGGCCAAGCTGAACGCGCCGCCCGCGCTGGTCGCCCTCGCGATGAGCTACGGGCCGCGACCCGATCCGGCGGTGGAACCCACCGCCGAGGAGGCCGTCTCGGCGCGGTTCATGTTCCGTGCGCCGGTGCTGGAACTTCCGCAGCGGCCCGCCGACATCGCCAGGCTGGTCAAGGAGGAATTACAGCTGGCCGTCGACGGTGCCGTCGCGAGTTACTGAGGCAGCCCGAACAGCTCCCTCGCCTGATGCGGCACCAGCGAGATGTAGGCGGGATGGGTCTTGACGAAATGCAGGACCACCGGACACAGCGGCAGCACGCCGAATCCTTCGGTGCGGCTGGTGTCGAGCGCGGCCTGGGTGAGCACGTTCGCCATGCCCTTGCCCTCGAACCTGGGATAGATCTCGGTGTGCACGAGGGCGCGCTCGGCCCCGGTGTCCTGGTACTCGATATAGCCGGCGGGAGCCCCGTCGGCGGTGAGTTCGAACCGCTCTAGCGCGGTGTTGTTGCGGACCTCGGTCGCCATGCCGTCGAAACTACTGTAATTTCGGCGGCTGGCGCCGCGTGTTCGCGGCCCCCTTGTGGCCCGCCGGTCAGGTACCGCGGCTTGCTCCTTCGTCGCCTACGCCCCGGCACCTGACCGGCGGGCCGCGAACGGCCCTCCTCGAGCTCGGGCGGCCTCAGTGTATGGCGGGTTTTCGTCCGAGCCGTGACAATGTCGGGATGACGGACCGACCACGCGTGGTGCTCGCCCCCGACAAGTTCAAGGGTTCGCTCACCGCGCCCGAGGTCGCCGCGGCGCTGGCGACCGGGATCCATCGCCGCGCGCCGGGCGCCGACGTGCAGTGCGTGCCGGTAGCCGACGGCGGGGACGGCATGGTCGACGCCTTCGTCGCGGCGGGCTGGGAGCGGGTCGAAGTGGCCGCGCCGGGCCCGACCGGTGCGCCGGAGCGCGCGGTCTACGCCGTGCGCGGTGACACCGCGGTCGTCGAACTGGCGGCCGCGGTCGGGGTGGCCAAGCTGCCCGGCGGCAGGCTCGACCCGATCGGGGCGAACACCTTCGGCCTCGGTGTCGTGGTCGCGCACGCGCTCGACAACGGCGCCCGCGAGGTGGTGCTCGGGCTCGGCGGCAGCGCGTCCACCGACGGCGGCGCCGGCCTGCTGCGCGCGCTCGGACTGCGCCTGCTCGACCGCGACGGACGCGAATTGGGCGGTGCGCCAAGCGATGTGGTCGCGCTGCTCAGCAGCGTGGTCGCGGTCGATCGGTCCGGGCTGCACCCGGCGATCGCGCAGACCAGGTTCACGCTGGCCTGCGATGTGGACAATCCGCTGCTCGGCCCGGCGGGTGCGGTCGCGGTGTACGCGCCACAGAAGGGCGCCGACCAGGCGCAGATGCGGGAACTGGAAGCGGCACTGACCAATTGGGCCGCGGTGCTCGGCACCGGCTATGCCGAGATCGGCGGGTCGGGCGCGGCGGGCGGTACCGGATTCGGTGTGCTCGCCGTCCTCGGCGCGCAGGTGCGCAGCGGTATCGATGTGCTGCTCGACCTGCTGAAATTCCCCGCACTGGTGGACGGCGCGACGCTGGTGGTCACCGGCGAGGGGTCACTGGACCATCAGAGCATGCACGGCAAGGCGCCGGTCGGTGTCGCCGCGGCCGCCAAGGCCGCCGGTGTCCCCGTTGTCGCCGCCGTCGGGCGAACGCTGTTGTCCCCCGGCGAGATTCGTGCCGCGGGATTCGCCGGGTGCTACGCGCTCAGCGATCTCGAACCCAATCCGCGCCTGTCGATCAGGAACGCGGCGGCGCTGCTCGAACGGGTCGGTGAGCGAATTGCCTTGGAGCGCTGGTGACTCCATAGCCGGAGGTGTCCTCGCTCGCGCGCGCCGCATCAGATCGCGACAGTGGCGGTGCGCGCGGGCGCGGCCGGTGCCTGCGTGCGGGTGTTCGCCGCGAGTTCGGTGCGGTGCGCGTCGCCCCACGCCTCGAGCGGGACCAGCGCCAGCCGCAGGGTTTCCCCGAGGTCGGTCAGCGAGTACTCCACCCGCGGCGGGATCTCGGGATAGATCTCCCGGTGCACCACGCCCGTGCTCTCGAGGTGGCGCAGGTTCTCCGCGAGGACCTTCTCGCTGACCCCGTCGAGCATCCGCCTGATCTGCCCGAACCGCTGCGGCCCGTCGCCGAGCACCCACATCAGGTGCAGTCGCCACTTGCCGCCGACGACGTCGATGGCCAGGCTCATGCCACACACATCGTGATCCGCGTCACTGCTCATGTCCGGTGCACCCTTCTGACCGTATTTCGAACCTCTGGGTAAGCAACCGCACGTCGACGTTCGGTCTTCCCTGACGATACCCGCGCGGACACCATGGATCTCGGCGCCGAAACCAGCAAGCATCGAGAACCGAAGGGGCAGTACATGTCCGAGCAGAGCAAGACCCGTTCCGTATCCGTCCTCGGTCTCGGCCCGATGGGCCAGGCCATGGTCAGGGCCTTTCTGGCGGCAGGCGTCGAGGTCACCGTGTGGAACCGCAGCACGGCGAAGGTCGACGCGATGGTGGAGCTCGGCGCGAAACGCGCCGGCTCGGTGGCCGAGGCGCTCGCCGCGAACGAGGTGTCGGTGCTGAGCCTGACCCACTACGCCGCCATGTACGACGTCCTCGGTCAGGCGCCGGAAGCCCTGGCGGGCAAGGTGATCGCCAACCTGTCGTCGGATTCGCCGGAGAAAGCGCGGGCCGGTGCGGCCTGGGTCCGCGAACGCGGCGCGCAGTTCCTCTCCGGTGGGGTGATGTCGGCGGGCGACAATATCGAACATCCCGCGTCCTACATCTTCTACAGCGGCCCGAAGGCGGTGTTCGACGCGCACGCCGAGCTGCTGCGCCCGCTCAGCCCGCAGGAGTACCTCGGCGCCGACGACGGCCTCGCGCAGGTCTTCTACCAGGCACTGCTGATCACCTTCCACCCCTGGCTGCTGTCCTTCGACCAGGCGACCGCGATGATCGCGAAGTCCGGTCACGACATCGCCCAGTTCGTGCCGTTCGCGATCCGCTCCAGCGAGGCGTACCCGTACTTCATGGAGCAGTTCTCGGTCGCCAACCAGAACGGCGGCTGGGCGGATCTGGCGTCGCTGAAGATGATGGTCGCCGGCGCCCAGCACATCATCGACGCCAGCGAGGAAGTCGGCGTCGACGCGGGGTTCTCGCACCTGTCACAGCAGTACTGGCGCAAGGCGGTCGCCGCCAGCGAGGCGGCGGGCAAGGCGGTGTCGACCTACGAGCTGATGCGCGGCGAGAAAGGCTGATTGTCCAGCGGCGCAGCCTGATCCGGAACGCGCGGAACCGTCCGGCGTCTTCGGACGCCGGACGGTTCCGGTGTTCATGCGGTCTCGGCGCCCAACCGGGGGAACGGTTCGGTGGAGAAAACCACCTCCACCGCCACCTCGAAGTGGGCCGCGATCCGCAGGGCGAGATGCAGGCTGGGGCTGTATTCGCCCCGTTCGAGGTAGCCGACGGTCTGGTAGTGCACGCCGAGTGCCTCGGCCAGGTCCCGCCGCGAGATGCCACGCTCGGCGCGCAGCATCGCGATGCGGTTGTAGATGACCTCAGAAGGCACGCTGCATCGCTTTCTCGCGGCGGACCGCCACGCTCGAACCGGACTCCAGTCGGGCCGCTCGCCGCAGCACGATCGGCGCGAGCAGCAACCCGACGATCGACCATACGCCGAGCACCGCGGCCGTCTCGAGGTGCCGCCACGATCCGTCGATCTCGATCGCGACGGCCTCGGCGGGCAGCAGCGCCGAGCGCATGCCGAGCCCGAGCCAGTACATCGGGAACAGCTGGGCGAGGCTCTGCAACCAGCCGGGCAGCGCGGTGATCGGGTACCAGATACCGGAGATCGCGATCATCCCCATCAGCGGCAATGTCAACAGGAAGATGTCCCTGGCACCGACGATCAGGCCGCCAAGGATCGCGCCGATGGGCAGGGTGGCCAGCAACCCGAGAACGACCACCCACGCCAGCGTGACAACGCCGCCGCCGGACACCGAGAAGCCGCCGACGATCACCGCGCCGAGGCTGACTATCACCACCAGCTGCACGAGTACGGCGCCCGCGGTCGTGCCGATCTTGCCGATGAAGTAGCCGATGATGGCGTTCGGGATCGTCTTGGCGCGCAACAAGGTTCCGTCTTCCCGGTCCAGCGCGAGCACCTCGGCGATGCCGTACAGGCCGTTGAAGGCGATGACGGACCCGAGCAGGCCGGGGACCGCGAGCTCGCCGATCGACAGGTCGGTGTCGTGGTAGTTGCGGTCGCGCAGGAAGAAGATCGCGATCAGGAACAGGGCAGGCGTGAGGAACTGGCCGACCAGGCTGGTCCCGTTCGTGTACAGCTGCCGCAGTTCGATCCGCATGGCGGCCAGGCCGCCCTTGACCGCAACAAGATTCGGGTTCATCGCACAACCTCCTGCAACGAGTGGACGGGCTCGGTCGAGCCGGATTCGAAACGGCGGACCAGCGTCATGTACGCGTCTTCCAGCGAGGCGCGGCGCACCTCGAGATCCGCGATCAGGTCGCCGTGCTGCTTGAACAGTTCGTGGACGTACTTGGTCGACTCGGTCGTCGTGTGGACGAAACGTTGACCGTCGCAAGTCCAGCGCACCTCGGCCTCACCCGCGGTCGCGGCGCTGAGCTCCTCGGGTGAACCGTCGGCGATGATGCGCCCGCCCGCCAGGATCAGGATCCGGTCGGCCAGTTTCTCGGCTTCGTCCAGATCGTGCGTGGTGAGCAGGACGGTGGTCTCGTCGAGGTCGGCGAGGCGGTGCACCAGATCGTGGAAGTCGCGTCGCGCGGCGGGGTCGAAGCCTGCGGTCGGTTCGTCCATGAACAGCAGTTCGGGCCTGCCCACGATGCCGATCGCCACGTCCAGCCTGCGCCGCTGACCGCCCGACAGGGTGGCGATCTTGGCGTCGGCCTGCTCGGTCAGCCCGACCAGAGCGATGAGGTCATCTGTGTCCCAAGGTCTGTGGATCCGGGCTGTGGAGTAGGGGCGGTAGTACGCGCCGAGGTGGGCCAGCAGCTCGCGTACCCGCCACCGTGCGTGGTCACGCCAGGATTGCAGCACCACGCCGATGCGCGCGCGCCATTCTTCGTCACCGTGTTCGGGATCAGTCCCCAGCACGTCGACCCGACCGGCCGACCTCCTGCGAAACCCCTCGAGGATCTCGATCGTGGTGGTTTTGCCCGCGCCGTTGGGCCCGAGCATGACGAGCACCTCCCCGCGCTCGGCCTGAAATGTCACATCGTGCAGGACGTCGGTGTCGTCGTACCGCATCCGTAGTTGCTGGACGTCGAGAACGACGCCGTTACTCGAAGCCATGAGTCCTCCCAGTCATCGACCTTCGATGATATGTAGCATACGTACTACATTTCATCGCGGCAATACTTCGATCTGAATCGGGCATTTCAGACAACGAGAGCACTGCTCTTGACAATCGATCCGGCTGCGCGCATGCTTGTACTCAACAGAGAGCAGTGCTCACAGTTCAGGAGTGATCAAGATGGACAACGCCACCCGCTACCTCGGCCCCACCGGCTTCGACCCGATCATGAACAAGATCGCCAACCTGCTGCCCAAGCTCGGGATCAGCATCATGGGTTCGCGGCTGCTGGCCGTGCGCGGCCGCAAGAGCGGGGAATGGCGCACCACCATGGTCAACGTGATGACCGGCGCCGACGGCGCGCGCTACCTGGTCGCCCCGCGCGGACACACCCAGTGGGTGCGCAACCTGCGCGTCGCGGGCGACGGCGAACTGCGCCTCGGCCGCAAGGTCGAACAGTTCACCGCCACCGAGGTGGCCGACGCCGACAAGGTCCCGATGCTGCGGCTCTACCTGGAGAAGTGGGGCTGGGAGGTCGGCAAGTTCTTCGAGGGCGTCGACAAGAACTCCACGGACGAGCAGCTCGCTGCCATCGCCCCTGGCTTCCCGGTATTCCGTCTTGCCTGATCAGGCGGGCACATGGGTAACTTCTCGGGCACGGGCTAACCTGCCCAGCATCGAACCGCCGGCCGCGTCCCCGGATCTGTCGCGCCTGAGTCTGGCCTAAATACGCGGGGAGGCGGAACAGCTCAAAAACTCGATCGCCGCGGCGTAGCCCTGGATGCCGAGACCGGCGATCACCGCGGTCGCGATCGGGGAGACGAACGAGTGGTGCCGGAACTCCTCGCGGGCATGCACATTGCTGATGTGCACCTCGACGATCGGCACCTCGGGAATCACCAGGGCGTCGCGCAACGCCACCGAGGTATGGGTGAGCCCACCCGGATTGATCACGATCGCCGAGACCGCACCGCGGGCCTGCTGGATCCGGTCGATCAGGGCACCTTCGTGATTCGACTGGAACGCGACGACCTCGCGCCCGAACCGGGCGGCCGTCCGCTCGCACAGCGCGACCACGTCGTCGAGGGTGTCGGCGCCGTAGATCTCCGGCTGACGGGTGCCGAGCATGTTCAGATTCGGCCCGTTGAGCACGAGAATCGGGCCGGCGGCCTGCACGGTGTCTGCCATGCAGGAACTGTATCCTCGGCGGCTGGTGCCGCGGATTCTCGGCCCCGATGCCTCGATTCTTCCCTCCCGCCGGGCACTCCTTTGGTCAGTCCAGAATCGAGGCGGCCGAGAATCAGCCCTTCGGGCCCTCCGAGCGCAGGTCGTCGACTTTGCGCATGGCTTCGCGCAGTTCGGCGAGCCAGCTCTCGGCGTGTTTGCCCGCCAGTTTCACCGTCCAGGCCAGCGCGTCGGCGCGGGAACGGGCGACGCCCGCGTCGATCAGGGTGTCGAGGACCTGACGTTCGGGCTGGCGCAGCCGGGTCATCACCGGAACGGCGAGGTGGGTGAACAGGATTCGCTCACCGTCGACCCGGACGCCCCAGGCGACACTGCGCCCGTAGCGGCGCTGGGCCTCGTCGGCGATCTGCATCCTGGCCGGGCGGGTGGACTCGCGGAAGCGCGCGAGCGCACCTTCTTTCGTCGCCGCCGACACCGGCGGTGCGTCGGCATCGGCGGATTTGGGCTGCGGGATCGGGAGTTCGCCGACGACCACGATCTCGTCGCGGTCGATATTGATCTCGGGCGGGCCGGTGAACCAGTCGGCGGGCAATCGTCCGGCGAACCAGTCGGGGGCGTCGGCCGGGTCGGGGAGATCTGCTTGCTGCCAGCCGCCGGGCCGGCCGAATCCGCGTTCGCGATGGGCGTTCCGCATGGAAATCACCTGCTATCTCTCTTGCTCACGTTGCGATGATTACAAGATTACGCCGATATACGCGTAGCGGTTTATGCTCTGCGAGAACGAATCGTTCCGGCATGATCCGCGCCGGCATCGCCGGGGTTCGGTGTCGGTGGGCCTGGGTACCCTCGCATTGAATCGCCGGGACGATCCGAGTTCCGCACGAGTCGGCGTGACTGTCGGTACGGTAAGTGCGCCAGTTGTTGCCACTGGCTGGGCGAGGTTCGAAAACACCCCTTCACCGGGGCACGATTTCGGGCACAATCAAGGTGCTGAGGATGGGTAGCGTCCCGTGATACCGGGGCATCGGAGACGGGTCAACTTCCGGTACGGTGGATTTGTTACCGGAGTGGCAAGAGTGAAGAGTGGGCGATATGGATGTGTGGGGATCCCGCCGCTTTCGCGTCCGGGGCGCAATGGCGATCGCGGGGGTTGCGACCCTCGCCATCGCGCTGTGCTCGTGCGGGGTGGGTGGGAAGCCGAGTGAGTCGGAATCGGTTGTCCAGCGGTTTACCGACCTGCTGGACGAGCAGGACTACACCAAGGCTGCCGACCTGACCTCGTACCCCGCCGCCGCTTCGGCAACCATGAAGCAAATGTTCGAGGGCCTGGCGACCGGCACGGTCGACTACGAGGAAACCCAGGTCATCGATCTCGACGCGCAGTCGGCGATCTTCAGCATGGACGTCGCCTGGAACTTCGGCGAGCACAAGGACTGGACCTACACACTGCAGGGCACCGTCCGCAAGCTCGCCATCGGCTGGCGGATCTCCTGGGACCCCGCGGTCATCATGCCGCAGCTGGCGGGTAATCGCACCGTCAAGCTGGTGCGCACCACCGCGAAGCCGCCGCCGCGGGTCGTCGACCTGTCCGGTGACGCGCTGATGACCGAGCAGACGATCAATGTCATCAAGATCGATCCGAGCCGCACCGGCGACCTCGTCGCGTCGACCAACGCGCTGGCCGACGCCATCGAACCGGTCGCGCCGCTGATCACCGGACCGTCGCTGATGCAGCAGCTGGCCGCGTCGCAGGGCAAGCCGGTCGTCGCGGTCAACCTGCGCGAGGGCGATTTCGCGATCCTGGAACCGCGGATGGCCGCGGTGCCCGGCGTGGTGATGGAGAAGCAGCCCAAGCTGATCTCCGCCGATCGCCGCACCTGGTCGCCCATGCTGGACGCGCTGCGCGAGGTGTGGAACGACAGCCAGGAGACCACCTCGGGCTGGGGTGTGCAGATCTTCGAGGCCGACGGCCGGTTCGTCAACCAGGTCGCCGGCTATCAGGGCCCGGCCGGGCCGGACATCTCCGCCACCATGGACCAGCGGCTGCAGCGCGCGGCCGAGGACGCGGTGGTCAGCGTCGGCACGCCGGCCTCGGTCGTCGCGATCCAGCCGTCGACCGGCGCGGTCGTCGCGGTCGCGCAGAACAGCTACGCCACCGAGAAGGGCCCGATCGCGTTCACCGGGCTGTTCCCGGCCGGTGGCACCATGGAACTGTTCCGCGCGGTCGCCGCGGCTGCCAAGAACAAAGCACCGCAGGATGTTTCGGTGCAGGAAGCCGCCGAGGCGGCCACCGCGCTCGGCGTCGGCGTCGACTTCAAGGTGCACGGGCTCGACGAGGTGACCGGGCGGATCAGCGCTCCGGGCCGCAGCACCGAGCAGGTGCGCCAGGGCGCCGGCGCCGACGCGGTGCTGGTCAGCCCGTTCGGCATGGCGATCGCCGCGGCCGCGATCTCGCGTGGTTCGGTGGTTCCGCCGATGATCGAGAACGGCAAGCCGAGCACCACCGACACCCCGGTTCCCGCGCTCACCCAGCCCGCGGTCGACCGGTTGCGCGGCATGCTGCACGAGGGCATCGGCAAGCCGGAAACCACGGCGCTGCGCGGATTCCGCGATGTCACGGCGTTCGCGGCGACCGGCGGGCCCGACGGCTGGCTGCTGGCCACCATGGGCGATCTGGTCTTCGCGGTGCACATCGCCGACGCCGACAGCGGCGACGCCACGTCGCGACTCGCCGCGGTGCTACTGAAATCGCTGGCCTCCCCAGAGCCGTAATACGGGGCGTGCGTGCAGAGTTTACCCTGATCAGTGGGCGTTGTGCCGGTCTCGGTGTTGATCATGAACGGTTAGGCTGCTCCAGTGAAGAAGTTCGTACCGTTCGCAGCTGATGCCCTGTTGGTGATTGTCTTCTGCGCGATCGGGAGGCGCAGCCACGACGAGGCGGTCATCGCCGGTCTCGTGAAGACCGTGTGGCCCTTCGGCATCGGTTTACTGATCGGCTGGGCGCTGGCGGTGCTGGTCGCGCGCGACACCCGTTTCGACGCGACGGCGCTGTGGCCGAGCGGAATCCTGATCTGGCTCGGCACCCTCGTCGGCGGGATGGTGCTGCGCGCCGTCAGCGGCCAGGGCGTCGCCGTGAGCTTCGTGATCGTCGCGGCCTGCGTCCTCGCGCTGTTCCTGCTGGGTTGGCGAGCCGCCATCCGCGCCCTGCGCTGAACCTCCGTTCAGATTCGGCGCTGCTGCTTGAACTCCTGTTCGTATTCGGCGTCGTCGGCCTGCGGGGTGCGGAACAGGAACGCGAAGACGATCCAGCCGACGATCGCGACCAGGATGAAGCTGACGAACCGGTAGACGAACGCGGCGGCGACAGCCTGTGAGGCCGGCAGACCCGCGCCCGCGGTGAGGCCGTAGATCAGCATCGCGTCGACGTAGACGATGCCGCCCGGCGCGAACGGGATGGAACCGACGGCCTTGCCCGCGGTGAACGCGATGAGCAGGCCGGACAACTTGGGATCGGCGCCGACCGCGAAACAGGCGGCGCCGAGACAGGCCACGTCGGCGAACCGGTGCAGCAGCGCCCAGCAGCCGACCAGCGCCGCGTCCTTCTTGCCCAGGTCGACCGATTCGAGCTGGGCCCTGATCTCGGCCAGCTTCGCGATGCCGTGATTGGCAGGCTTCTTGCGGATCCGGTTCACCAGCGCGAGCACGCGGCGCAGCATCGCCTCGAGCGTGCCGGGATGCCGGGCGAGATAGTTGCCCGCGATCAGCAACGCCGCCAAGATCACCAGCGACCCGATGAGTTTGGGCCCGATCTGGTTGCCGACCAGCGCAGCACCGGCGATGCCGAGCAGCGCCAGCCCGGCCGCGGCCACCACGCCCGAGAAGACCAGCTGCCAGGACGCGACGATCGGGCTGGCACCCCAGCGGCGGGTCTGGCGGTAGGTGAACGCGGTGGAGAAGACCTGGCCCGCGGGCAGCGTCACCGACATCGCGGTCGCCCCGTACACCACCGACACCGATTTGCCCTGACTGACATCGACCCCACCGGCGTGCAGCAGCTGCTTCTGCACCCGGCCGAACCCGCTCATCGACATCGCCTGCAACACGATGCACCCGACCACCCAGCCCCAGTGGATCTCGGTGAGCGTGCGCCAGGATTCGTGCAGGCGCGGCCACAGATAGATGCCTTCGCCGACGAGCAGGGCGAGCAGCACCGCGCCGAGCACCCATTTCACCCACCGGAACCGGCGGCGGCGCTCGGTCGGTGACGAGGCGGGGTCGCCTGCTAGGTCGCCGTCGGCCGTCACCGTCTCAGCCTAACGAACGCAGCTGTTCTTCCTGGTCCGCGTCGTCCGTGGCGGTCGCCGGCTTGGGCCAGGCCAGCCGGGTTTTCCTGCGTCTGCCACGCAGCTGGACCTCGTCGCCGGTTTCCCAATGGTCTTGCTCGCTTTCGTCGGCGAAGTAGAGCGCGCTGCCCGAAGCGAGAACGCGGCCGGGTTGATCTTTGGCCAATTCGGTGAGCCGCGACGCCTCGTTGACGGGGTCGCCGATCACGGTGTATTCGAAACGATTCGCGGCGCCGATGTTTCCGGCGACCGCCAGACCCGCCGAGACGCCGATGCCGACATCGAGGCTGGTCACTTCGCGCAGTGCCTCGCGCAGATCGCGGGCCGCGGCCAGCGCGGCGCTCGGTGCGTCGGGACGGTCGAGCGGCGCGCCGAAGATGGCCAGCGCCGCGTCACCGACGAACTTGTTGACGAAACCGTGGTGGCGGTCGATCACGTCGACCACCACCCGGAAGAACTCGTTGAGCAGGCTGACGACCTCGGTCGGCGGACGTTCGGCCGCGGCGGCCGTCGAGCCGACCATGTCGACGAACAGCACCGCGACGAACCTCGTCTCACCGCCCAGTTCGGTGCCGTAGTCCAGTGCTCGCTGGGCCACGTCCTCACCGACGTGCTGACCGAACAGTTCCTGCAGCTTGCGCCGCTTGGCCGACTCGTCCATCATCCGGTTGAAGCCGACCTGCAGCAGGCCGATCTCACTGCCGTCGTAGACCTCCACCTGCACGTCACGCGCGCCGCCCTGCACCCTGTTGATGGCTTGGGACAGCTGGCGCACCGGGTCGGAGATGGAGGATCCGGTGAGCATCGACAGTGCCAGCGCCTGCATGATCACCACGCCGCACAGCAGCAGGATCGAGATGGCCAGCGAGTTCGCCGAGAACTTCACATCGGAGGAGATCTGGGTGACGCACAGCAGCACGATCGCGATGGTCGGGGCGAAGGTGCCCATGCCCCAGGTCATCGCCATCCTGGTGCCGACGCCGGGGGTGAGCGTGTGGTCGAAGGTGCCCTCGGTCAGCGCCTCGGCGGCGACCGGGCGCAGGATGCGCTCACCGAGCATGTAGGTGAAGCCGAACACGATGGTGGCGGCCATACATTCGGTGACGATCACCGCGCCCGCCAGCTCGGGCGATTCGACGATGATCAGCGCCGCCAGGATGCCGCCGCCGATGATCCACAGCACCAGATGCAGGATCGACTGGCGCAGCGGCACGTGCAGCGCGGCCATCTGTTCCTGCCTGCTCGGTGGGCCGCCGCGCATCTGCCAGCGCATCACCGGCCGCAACATCAGCGCCGCGCCGAAGATGCTCAGCACCGCGGCGGCGCCGAAGACCAGCACCGGCGCGAGGAAGCCGGTCTTGCGCACGCCACTGGGATCGCCCTCGGGTACGGGCAGGCCGTATTGGATGAAGGCCCACACCAGGACCGCGCCGAAGGCATTGGCCAGCAGTACCGAGGTCAGATACAGCGGCCAGCGCGTTCGCATGGTCTGTTTGACCGCTTCCAGAGGCGCCGACACGACCACCAATCTAGCGTTCGGACCGATAGGCTCTCTCGGGTGACCGACCAGAAGGTAGATTCCGTGCCAACGTCGGCGCCGTGGCGCGCGGACGCCGAGTCGGTACATCCGCTGGTCCGCAAAGCCGCAGCCTGGTCCTGGCGGCTGTTGATCATCTTCGCCGCCCTGCTCGCGGTGGGGATGCTGGTGCAGAAGTTCGCCACCGTGGTGATTCCGCTGGCGATCGCGCTGCTCGCGGCCGCGCTGCTCGCGCCGCTGGTCGACTGGATGCAGCGGGTCGGGATTCCGCGTTCACTCGGCGTGTTCGTGGCGCTGGTCGGGTCGATCGGTCTGCTCGCCGGAATCATGACCTTCGTCGTCGAACAGTTCGTCGACGGTGTGCCCGGGCTGTCCAACGAGGTCACCAACAGTGTGCACAAGGTGCAGGACTGGCTGATCAACGGTCCGCCGCACCTGAGCGATCAGCAGATCCGCAGCGCGGGCGACACCATCGTGCGCACCATCCAGGACAACCGAGAGAGCCTGACCAGCGGCGCGCTGACCACCGCCACCGCGATCGGGCACATCCTCACCGGCGCGTTCCTGATCCTGTTCATCCTCATCTTCTTCCTCTACGGCGGCGACCAGATCTGGCACTTCGTCACCCGGATCATCCCCACCGCGCACCGGGACAAGGTCCGCACCGCCGGTGAGCTGGGCTTCGGCACGCTGGTCGGGTTCGTGCGCGCCACGGTCGTCGTGGCCGCGGTGGACGCGATCGGTATAGGAGCGGGGCTGGCGATCCTGCACGTTCCGCTGGCGCTGCCGCTGGCCTCGCTGGTGTTCATCAGCGCGTTCATCCCGATCATCGGCGCGTTCTTCGCCGGGTTCGTCGCGGTGTTCATCGCGCTGGTCACCAAGGGTCCGGTGACGGCCCTGATCGTGCTCGGCATCATCATCGCGGTCATGCAGCTGGAAGGCCATGTGCTGCAGCCGCTGCTGCTGGGTCGCGCGGTGAGCATCCATCCGCTGGCGGTCGTCCTGGCGATCACCGCGGGCTTGGTGGTCGGCGGGATCGCGGGCGCGCTGCTGGCTGTGCCGTTGATCGCGGTCGGTAATACCGCGATCCGGTACCTGCTCGCCGACAGTCCCGAGGAGGTCTACGGCGAGCTCGCCGGTGGTGAGGACCGAAGACTGTTCTCCGCGGAGCCGGACAAGCCGGAACCGGGGCGTTTCGATGTCGCGCGCACACTGCGCAAGGCCGAGGCGGAGTCCGGCGATGCGGACGCACACAGCTGAGCTGAGCTCGGCCGACGCGGCGACCGCGCCCCTGTGGCGGGCCGCCCAGGCGTTCCGGCTGGTCACGCTGCTGTACGCGATCGGCCAGCAGATCGCCTCGGTGCCCTACTACGAGCATCCGCGGCTGAGCTGGGTGCTGATCGCGCTGATGGCGATCTGGTCGGGCAGTTCCGCGCTGCTGCTCTCGCAGTGGTATTTCCCCACCGCGACCGGCCGGATCCGCGGCTGGGTGGTCTTCGGCGACCAGGTCGTGACGGTCCTGTTGATCGCCTCGACCCGGCTCGTCGCCGACTACGACTGGTACCACGGCCATCAGACCCTGCCGACAACGCTGTGGATCGCCAACTCGGTCATCTCCATGGCGATCTTGCGCGGACCGGTCGCCGGTGTCGTCGCGGGGCTCGGGATGTCGGCCGTGGTCGTGACGGTGCGCGAGCAGTGGGGACAGGACGTGTGGGGCGATGCCACCGCGCCGGTGCTGGTGTCCGTCGGCCTGGCGCTCGGGCTGGCCGCCAATACGGCGCGGCGCGCCCAGGTACAGCTCGAACGCGCATTGCGGATCACCGCCGCCGCGCAGGAACGGGAACGTCTGGCCCGCGAGGTGCACGACGGTGTGCTCCAGGTGCTGGCCTTCATCAAGAGGCGCGGCACCGAAATAGGCGGGCCAGCCGCGGAACTCGCGCAGCGAGCGGGGGAACAGGAAGTGGCGCTGCGGGTGCTGCTGTCCGAGCAGGCGGAGCGGCCGGATTCCGGTGACGCCGAGGTGGATCTGCGTCCGCTGCTCACCACGCAGGCGACGCCGGCGGTGTCGGTGGCGACGCCGGGAGATCCGGTGCGCGTCGGCCGGTTCGCGGCACACGAGATCGCCGCTGCCGTGGCGACCGCGCTGTCCAATGCCGAACTGCACGCTGGGCCGACGGCGAAAGCGTATGTGCTGCTGGAAGACACCGGTGACATGCTGGTGGTGAGCGTGCGCGACGACGGAGTGGGAATCCCGGCGGGCAGGCTCGCCGCGGCGGAAGCCGAAGGGCGGATGGGGGTTTCCCGATCCATCGTCGGGCGCATCGGTGCGCTCGGCGGCACCGCCGAACTGCTGACCGAGGGCGACGACCTCGGCACCGAATGGGAATTCCGGATTCCGCGCCACCCGGCGCGCTGAGCGAAGGAGCGGCGATGACGGACCAGGCCATCACTGTGATGGTGGTCGACGACCACCCGATGTGGCGCGAGGGCGTCTCCCGCGACCTCACCGAGGCCGGGTTCGCCGTGCCTGCCACCGCCGACGGAGTCGGCACGGCCACCCGCCGCGCCGCCGCGGTCCAGCCCGACGTGGTGCTGATGGACATGCAGCTCACCGACGGCAACGGGGCAACCGCCACCGCCGAGGTACTGCGGGTGTCACCGCACAGCCGGGTGCTGGTGCTCTCGGCGTCGGCCGAACGCGACGACGTGCTCGACGCGATCAAAGCCGGCGCAAGCGGGTACCTGGTGAAGAGCGCGTCGGCGGCCGAGCTGATCGACGCCGTGCGGGCCACCGCCGCGGGTCAGCCGGTGTTCACGCCCGGTCTGGCCGGTCTGGTGCTCGGCGAATACCGGCGGATGGCGACCGCGCCCGTCGCGGCGGATCAGCCGCACCGTCCGTCGCTGACCGAGCGGGAGACCGAGGTGCTGCGGATGGTTGCGAAGGGGCTCTCGGCCAAGCAGATCGCCACCCGGTTGGGTCTTTCGCATCGGACCGTCGAGAACCATGTGCAGGCCACGTTGCGCAAGTTGCAGCTCGCGAATCGGGTCGAGCTCACGCGATACGCGATCGAGCAAGGGCTCGAGTAATTGGGGGTTTGCCCTGATGTGCCCTGCCGGTTTTCCTGGCACCCTCGATGACATGGGCGGTCCCGAATCTCTCTCCGTACCCGGTGCCACGACCTTCGGTCCCGTCGGCGACCGCGAGCTGCGCGTCTCCGACGCCGAACGCGAACACGTCGGTCAGCTGCTGCAGCGCGCCGTCGGTCTCGGCATGCTCTCGCTCGGCGAGTTCACCGAACGCATGGACACCGCGCTCGCGGCGAAGACCCGCGGTGAACTCAACGCCGTGCTCGTCGACCTGCCCGGCATGCGGGTGGCGGGCGCGCCCCAGCCTGCCGCCATGCCACGGCCGCGGCCCGTCCCGCCCGGCGGCTCGACCCCCGGCCTGATCCGCAGCCGCCTCTCGGGCGTCAACCGCCGCGGACCGTGGCAGGTCCCGCCGGTGCTGCACCTCAACAACCTGATGTCGGGCGTCACCCTGGACTTCACCGAGGCCGTCATGCAGACCCAGATCGTCGAGATCAAGGTCGACGACTACTGCACCGGCCTGACCCTGCTCGTCCCCGCCGCCGCCACCGTCGACCTCAACGGCCTCGATCTGATCGGCTCCAGCGTCAACAACAAGGTCCGCACCGGCCCGCCCATCGGCCCGCTGCACCTGGTCGTCCACGGCCGCGTCCGCTTCGGCTCCGTCACCGCGAAGTACCCGCTGATGGTCCAGTGGCGCCGCTTCCTCGGTTCCTGAGGCGATTCACGTAGGAGTCCCGCACTCCACCGGGTGTTTCTACTCATGTCCCACGCGACCCGCACGTCGACGATGAAGGCATGAGTACGTCGATCGATCCCGCGCTCGTCGCGCGACTCTCGGGTGAGTTCACCACGCTCGGCGCCCAGATGGGGCGGCTGGGCGGTGAGCTGGATGTGCTGCGCGCGCAGTTGCAGGGGGAGGTGCGTCGGTCGGCGATTGATGCGCAGGCTGCCGCGGATCCCGCCCATTCCTCGGCTACCGGTGCCGAGTGGGCTGGATGGGCCTCGGATCCCAGCTGGCGAGCTGCCGGGAGCGCATCCGAGGGCGAAGTGCCTGCTGGTGATGTGCCAGATCCAGATGGTGGGGTCGCCGGGAGCGCAGCTGCTTCGGGTGCCGACACAGCGGCGGTATCGGGTGCGTCTGCAGGAGATTCGACAGTCTCAGGTGGGGTGCCTGTAGATATGACCGCTGGGGGTGCGTCCGGTGGTGGCCCGACTGGTGGGCTGCTGGTGCCTGGTGGTGTGTCCGCGTGGGGCGTTCCGGTCCGCGGGGAAATGCCGGTTGGTGGTCCGGCGGTTCCGGGGGGAGCGCCTTTCAGCGGTGTGTCGTTGCCGGGGGGAGCCCCTCCTGGTGGTGCGCCGGTTCATCCGGTGTGGGCGCCGGGACGTGGAACGGGTGCGCAAATGGCTGTGGCGCAATCGGTTCCGCAGTCTGCGCCGGGGTATGGGGGTTGGGCTGGGGCTCCTGGGTATGGCCCGGTTGGGGTGGGGCAGCGGGGGACCGGGTGGGTTGCGCCGCCGGTGCGGGAGCCTCGGACGCCGTGGTGGCAGCGGGAAGGGGTGATCTCGCGGGTGCTGGCGGTGGCTGGGGTCGGGGTGACGCTGATCGGTGTGTTGATGTTGTTGGTGCTGGCCGCGCAGGCTGGGTTCTTCGGGCCGGTGGCGAGAGTTGTTGCCGGTGGGGTGCTTTCGGTCGGTCTCGTCGGTGCGGGATGGCGGGTGTTCGGTCGTCCTGGTGGGCGGGTTGGTGGAATTGCCTTGGTGGCCACCGGTATTGCCGGTGCGTATCTGGACGTTGTGGCGGTGACCGGGTATTACCGCTGGGTGGCGCCGGGTGTCGGGCTGGCGGTGGCGCTGGTGGTCGCGCTGATCGGTGTCGGGATCGCGATGCGGTGGCAGTCGCAGCCGCTGGCGGTGGGGGTGGTGCTCGGGGCGGCGGTGTTGTCGCCCGCGCTGACGACCGAGCTGATGCTGCTGGGATTCCTGGTGGTGTTGCAGGCCGCGGGGGTGCCCGTGCAGATGCGTCGGGAATGGCCGGTTCTGCACGTGGCGCGCACGTTGCCGGTGGTGCTGGCCGCAATGAGTGTGATCGCGCTCAGCGGGCTCTCGGCGGCTATCTCCGGTGACGAGGTGGAGCAGCGTGGTGGACTGCTGGTCGCGGCGGTCGCGTGTGCTGTGGTCGGGCTGATCGGCGCGGTGCTCGTGGTGCGTCGCAGGGCCGTTGACATCACCGCGAGCATCACCATCGCACTCACCGCACTGCCGGTGTTCGCCGCGGCGATGCTGTTCGATCGTGTGTTGACCGCGTCGATCACCGGGGTTCTGGCGGCGGTGCTGCTCGGTCTGTCTGCGACCTCGCTCGTTCCCGGTCTCGCCGATCGGCTCGGGATCCCCCGGCACACCGCGCTGGTGTCGGCGCTGACCGGTGCCGTGTCGCTCCTGCTGACCTGCGTCAGCGCTACCGGAAGCGAACCGCACCTCCTGCCGACGGTGCTGTTCGCGGTGGCCTTGGCTTTCCTCGCTGTCGCCGCGACGAGCCGGACCCGGGTGGGAGCCTGTGTCGGCATCGGCTTCGCGCTGCTCGGCGGATTGGTGCTGCTGACGATTGCCTCGCCGGAAACCCTTGCGCTGCATCGTCTCGCGGATCAGCGTCTCGACATTGCGACGGCTGCGGCGGCGGTGCTTGGGCTCGGCGTCGCGGCTGCGGTGGCGTGGACGGTGCCACGGCTTTCCGGCTGGGCTGACCAGGCGCTTGTCACCGGTGTGTGGATCGCGGTGAGTGTCGCCGGCCTGTACTACGTGCTCGTCGCGGCGGTGTCGCTGGGCGTATCGCTAGGTGGGGCAGACGGTTTTATCCTCGGGCACAGTCTCGCGACGATCGTGTGGATGGTCGCGGCCACGGCCTCGCTGTTCTACGGGCTGCGCAGGCTGTCCCGGTCGCCTGCTGTCGCGAAGGTGTGCCTGGTGTCGGGTCTGCTCGTCGCCGCCGCCGCACTGGCCAAGCTGTTCCTGTTCGACCTGTCGACGCTGTCCGGTCTGGTCCGGGTCGCCGCCTTCCTGGTCGTCGGAATCCTGTTGCTGCTCACCGGGACTCGATACGCACGCGCTTTCGCCGAATCGCGTCCGTCCAGTCCGGCCGTCTAGGTAAACGGACCGTCAAGACGACACCCACGGCGGAATCGCGCCGTGGGTGTCGTCATGTTCGGGTCCCCTGCCGTCAGTCGCTGTCGTCCTCGCGGCGGCGCAGCAGCTCATTCACGCTGACCGTGCGGCCCTCGTTGCCGTGATGCCGCCCCTCATCGGCCGCTGACCCGCGACGCGAGGAGCGCAGCTGCGCCATCCAGTTCTCGATCTCGTCGCGGCTGTCCGCCTGCGGCGCGTCGGATTCCGGTGCGGGAGAGGCACCGTCGTCCGGCGACGAGGTGGCCCCGGCCTGCTCCTCCTGGCCCGGCGCGGGCACCGCGGTGAATCCGGCGGGAGCCTGCCACTGACCTGGTGCATCCGCAGGGTTGCCCTGCGGCTCGGCGGGTTCGGTCTGCCACGATGCGGGAGTGGCGGCAGGGTTGTCCTGCGCGTCAGCTGGTTCGGCGTGCCACGATGCGGGAGTCGCCGCAGGGTTGTCCTGCGGTTCCGCGGATTCGGTTCGCCACGAGGCGGACCTGGCCGCGGGGTGGTCCTGCGCGGCGGCGAGTTCGGCGTGCCACGGTGCGGGAGTCGCCGCAGGGTTGTCCTGCGGTTCCGCGGATTCGGTTCGCCATGATGCGGGCGTATCCGGCTGGTGGTTCCGCACGTCGGCGCGTTCGGGTTGCCACGATGCGGGCGTATCCGCAGGGTGATTCCGCACGTCGGCGGGTTCCGGCTGCCACGATCCCGGCGTATCCGCAGGGTTGTCCTGCGCGGCTGCGGGTTGCCACGATGCGGGCGTGGCCTCGCCGGGTGTGACGGCGGTGAACCCGGGCGGGGCGACCTGCGGGCGCACCACTTCGGGCTGCGCCGAATCCTGTTCCGGCGCAGGTGTAACCGGGGAGAACCGCGGTCCACCATCGGTCTCGGGGGCGCGGAATCCACTCGGCGTGGCGGGCTCGGCCGGGCTCCACGGTGACCGCGGCTGCGTCTCGACGGGCACCGGCGTACCGAAAACGCCACGCGCAGAGGACTCGTCCGCGAGCTGCGGGGCGTCAGCCGCCGGTCGCGGGGCGTCGGTCGCGGGACGCGGGGCGTCAGTCACCGGTCGCGGAACGTCAGCCACGGGACGCGGAGCGTCAGCCGACGGGCGCGGCGCGTTCGGTGCGGGACGTGGGGCGTCGGTCGCGGGGCGCTGTGCGTCAGCCATGGGGCGAGTTGCGTCGGTCGCGGGGCGCGGTGCGTTCGGCACGGGACGCTGTGCATCAGGCACGGGACGCACGACGCCGTTGTTAGCGGGCGGCTCGGCGCGATGCGCTCCCGGCGCGACCGAGAGATCGGTCGGCGGCACAAAGCCGCGCGACTCCGGCTCGGTGCCGCGCGATTCCGGCTCCGGCGCGGACTGCTCGGTCGCGTCGGTGCCCGGTGCGGGTTCATACCCGGTCAGCGGGGTGAACCCACTGAACGTGCCACCGGCGGGCGGCTCGACCGGCCGCGGCGTCGGCGTGACCATGCTCGGCGGCGGTGGGTTGACGATATTCGGCGCGGACGGCGGAGCGACGCGCGGCGGCGTGTTGACGATGCTCGGCGCAGGCGGCGGCACGACACCGGGCGGCGGCGTGTTCACCATGCTGGGCCGCACCGGATTGACAATGCTCGGCCGCGAGCCGGAATCCTCTGCGGGCCTACCGAACTCAGGCGCATCGGACGGCGTCGACGCGCGCGGCGCCGACGTGTCGCCCCCACGCGCGGGCGGCGTGTAACCCGCAGGCGGCTGCACCCGCTGCGACCCGCGCGGTGCGGATTCGCGCGTGTTCCTACCGGGTGAGTCGACGCCGGGGACGCGCCCGCCGCCGATAACGCCGGACGTGTCAGGGGCGGAGGAGTCGTGCCCACCGATGACGCCGGACTCGCTGATGCTGGAACCCGCAGCACCACTGGTGCTTTCGGGCACGGGGCGGAAACGTCCCTGCGAGCCGGGGCCGGCGTCCCCCGCCGTGCCGATACCGGTGCGGTCGTGTGCGCTGGTGGCGGAGTCGCCTGACGTGCCGAAACTGGAGCGCCCCTGTGTGTTGGGGTCGGATTCGCCTGGTGTGCCGAAGCCGTGCATGCCGGGGAGGGAGTCGCCGGGCATGCCGGTACCGGGGTCGTCCGGCGTGGCGAAGCCGGAGCTACCCGGGGTGTTGTTGCCGGAGTAGCCGGGAGTATCGAGGCCGGAGTTCCTGGGGGCGCTGAGACCGGAGATGCTCGGCGTGCCGAGGGCAGTGTCTCCCTGCGTCCCGAAGCTGGAGTTCCTCGGCGTGCTGATGCCGGGAGTGCTCGAGATGCCGGGGCCGGTTTCGCTCTGCGTGGTGAAGCCGGTGGCGCCGGGCGGGTTGGAGCCCGAGGTGCCAGGTGTGTCGAGGCCCGAGGTGCCGGGCGCACCGGAGCGGAGATCGCTGCGCGGCGTCGGCTGCCTGTTGTCGGGTCCCGACGTCGAATCGCCTTGTTCCTGATCGGATTTCGGTGCCTCGGCACCGGGCTTGACGATCGGCAGGATCTGGGTCGGCTCGCCGCCGGAGTGGTAGGACAGGTCGGCCGAGGGGGTGTCTGGCTGGTTGGTGGACGAGTCAGCCGGTCCCTTATCGGACTTGGGCGCCTCGGCATCCGGCTGCACGACCGGCAGCACCTGGGTCGGCTCGCCCGAGGACAGCATCGGTGCGCGGGGGCGGGTCGGATCCGGGGACATCGGCGGGCGGGGCCGGGCCGGCTTGGCGGGGTCGTTGTGCTCGGTGATCTTGTCCAGGTGCGCGGTCGGCGCCTCGGCCTCGATCTCGGCGACCGTGCGCGGGCGGCGTGGGGTCTTGGCCAGCTTGCTGTCGGGGACCACCGTCATCTGCATGGTCGGCGGGTCGGTGATCGGGGTGGTCTTCACCAGGTCGACCACGGAGCCCTTCTGCGGGCGCTCGTCGTCGAGGATGGGCTCGCCGAGGCCGATCTTCTCCTGGATGCGCTTCATCCACTTCGGCGCCCACCAGCAGTCGTCGCCGAGCAGCTTCATGATCGCGGGCACCAGCAGCATGCGCAGCACGGTGGCGTCGATGAACAGCGCCGCGATCATGCCGTAGGCGATGTACTGCATCATCACCATGTCGGAGAACGCGAACGCGCCGGTCACGACCAGCAGGATCAGGGCGGCGGCGGTGATGATCCGCCCGGTTTGGGCGGTGCCGATCCGCACGGCTTCGGTGGTCGACGCACCTTGGGCGCGCGCCTCCACCATGCGGGAGAGCAGGAAGACCTCGTAGTCGGTCGACAAGCCGTAGATGATCGCGATGATCAGCATCAGGACCGGCGCGCTGATCGGCTGTGGGGTGAAGTTCAGCAGCCCGGAACCGTTGCCGTCGATGAAGATCCAGGTCAGGATGCCCAGCGTCGAGCCGAGTCCGAGCGCGCTCATCAGCGCTGCCTTGATCGGCAGCACCAGCGAACCGAAGGTGAGGAACATCAGCACGAAGGTGGTGAGCAGGACGATCAAGATCATCCACGGCATCAGTTCCATCAGCGTGTCGATGCTGTCGGCCATGAGCGCCGGCTGACCGGTGACATACATCGTGACGCCGTCGGGTATTTCGATCGAGCGAAGGTAGTCGATCGTCGGTTCGGCGTTGTTGGTGGGATCGACCAGGGTCGCCGAGGTGCGGAACACCTCGGGGTTGGTCGGCGACTTGACCGGCACTTCGAACGGGCCGACCAGCCCGGGAGCCTGGTTGGCTTCCTTCCAGACCTTGCCGATCGCATTGGTGTTGTCCGAGACGAAGACCAGCTGGATCGGGTCGGTCTTCTTCAGCGGGAAGACCTCATAGAAGTGCTCGAGCGCGGCACGGGTCGGATTGTCCGGCGGCAGGTACTTCTCGTTGATGCCGCCGAAGGCCAGATTCTTGACCGGGATGATCAGCAACAGCAGGATGACCGTGACCGGGATCGCGATCTTGAGCGGGTGCTTCATCACCCAGCGGGTGAGGTTGCCCCAGAAACCGTTCTCGACCTGCTCGGCGGTCTTTGTCTTGCGGAACCACTTGAGACCGAGCATGTCGACGCGCGGGCCCAGGATGCCCAGCATCGCGGGCAGGATCGTGATCGCGCTCAACGCCGCCAGGGAGACGGCCGCGATGGTGCCGTACGCGACCGACCGCAGGAAGCCCTGCGGGAAGATCAGGACGCCGCCGAGGCTGGCGATGATCATCGTCGCGGAGAACAGTACTGTTCGTCCAGCGGTCATCACCGACCGTCGGACGGCGGCGCGCGTGGTGTAGCCCTCCGCTAATTCCTCGCGGAAGCGGCTGACGATGAACAGGCCGTAGTCGATAGCGAGGCCGAGACCGATCATCGAGACGACACCGGTGACGAACGAATTGACCTCGGTGAAGTTGGTCAGCACCATGACGATGCCAGTGGCGCCGATGATCGTCAGACCACCGATGATCAGCGGCAGTGCGGCGGCGACGATGCCACCGAAGATGAAGAACAGCAGCACCGCCACCGCGGGGAAGGCCAGCACTTCCATCCGCTTGGAGTCGTGGTCGATGGTGTCGGTCAGGGTGACCGCGATGGGCTGCAGGCCCGAGACCTCCACGTCGACACCGGGAATGGCGAAGACATCGGCGACGGCCCGGTAATTGGCCATCATGACGGTGTCGTTGTCCCCGGCGATGGCGATCGATGCGAACGCGTGCTTCTTGTCCTTGGATCCGAACGCCGACGGGGCCGACTGCGCGTCGCCGATCTTCCAGTAAGCACCGTTGATCTTGCTGATCTGATCGGGATGTTCAGCGACGACCCTGGTCAGACTGTCGACGATTTTCCGCGAGAATTCTGGGTCATCGATCGTCTTGTCCGCGGGGGCGTTGTACATAACGATCACGTCGGCCATGTGGTCGCGCCCGTACGAGCCGTCGGCGATCTGCGCGCCCTGCACCGACTCCGAACCCGGATCGAACCAGCCACTCTGGCTCAGCCGAGGCCCGAGCCCCATGCCGTAAGCGCCCAACGCCACCATCGCCCCACCAACGACGATGATGACGGCAAAACGGAACCGATAGACCAGATCGCCCCAGCGGGTGAACACTTAAGCGACTCCTTGACCAGGGCGAGACGTGAGTAGTGCCGACAGCGGCCGGAAAGGCTGCAGCCAGGCACCCTCGTCGGGCAGCGAATCGAGGCTCACCCGCGGTAGCGGCTCCCGGAATACTCCCGGGATGTCCTCGAGGTCGACGAACTCGAGAGTATCGGAAGTCACCGCCCAACTCGCGTGCTCGCGGAATCCGAGGACCTGAGCTGGGATTCCCTTGGCGGCAATCGCTTCGAGCGGTTCGCGGAACGCCTGACCGTCGGCCGAGGCGACCATGATGCCCGCCAGGCCGCCGTCGCGCTCGCGCATCGCGATGTGCGCGAGCATGTCGGCGTCGACGTCGGAGTCCTCGTCGATCTTCGGCTTGGCGAAGACCGCGAAACCTACGTTGCGTAACGCCTCGACCCACGGCCGGACCACGTCGGCGGTACCCGGCGCGATATTGGTGAAGACGGTGGCCTCGGGTTCGACGCGGCCCTTCGCGCCGACCGACAGCTCGGCAGTGCGCGCGAGCAGCCAGCGGCCGAGCGCGTCGAAACGGGGGCGATAAGCAGCGGTGGGACGTCCACCGAGGATGGCGCCAAGTCCCATGTCGAGGTTCGGCGCGTCCCAGACGAGCAGGACGCGTCGGACATCGGGGCCGGAACTGCCCAGCGCCTCGCTGCCGGTTGCTCCCTGGGCGATATCCGGCATCTCGGTGGCGATCTCACTCACGCTCATCTGTCGATCTTCCCCCATATGAACTCGTTGATGGCGCTACCGGCACGCAGGCCTTTGCCCTCGAACTTGGTGACGGGCCGTTCGAAACCGATCGGCGCGGTAACGCGGTTGGCGGCGCTGTCGCCGCCGGTGGTGTCGTTCAGGCCGGTGAGCAGCGGTTCCGCCGAGCCTACTGCCAGGATGTGCTCGGCGTAATCGGCGTGGTCGGTGGCGACGTGCAGCACGCCGCCCGGCTTCAGCCTGCTGGCGATCAACGCGAAGGTCGGCGCCTGCAACAGCCTGCGCTTGTGGTGGCGTGCCTTGGGCCACGGGTCGGGGAAGAACACCCGGGCACCGGTCAGCGACTCCGGGGCAACCATGTTCTCGAGCACATCGACGGCGTCGCCGCGCAGCAGCCGGATGTTACCGATCTCCTCGCGCTCGATCTGGCAGACGAGCTGGGCCAGACCCGGCTGGTACACCTCGATGCCGATCAGGTTCAGGTGCGGTTCGGCCTTGGCCATGGCGGCCGTCGCGGTGCCGGTGCCGCAGCCGATCTCGATGACCAGCGGGGCGCTGCGCCCGAACCAGGCGTCGGCGTCGACCGGCTCGTTGGCGACCTCGCGGCCGATCACCGGCCAGGTGCGTTCCCAGGCGACCTGCTGATTCGGCGTCAGCGCGCCGCGCCGCGAGCGGAAGCTCGTGACACGCGGGTACAGGCGCGAGCCGGTGGTCGAGCGACGGCCCGCCTCATGCGGGATCTCGGAGAGTTTGGGATGGGCCGGGGCGGTGGACGGCTGCCCCGGAACCGACTCGACAGGGTGGTTGGCGGCGTCGTTCACGACGTCCATTGTCCAGCATGCGCCGAGCTACGTCGCAGCCGAGTGCGGCGGGCCGGGCGACGCGCGGTCGGATCGTGGCATGTAGCGGCGGTGTTGCCCCTGGTCGGCAGTTGGTTCGCGACGGCCGCCGCCCCGCGGATCTGACAGAATGCCCTCGGAAAAGGGGGTGGGCAGAATGTCGACAGCCACCGAGTCCACACAGACACGGGCATCCGACCAGCTCGACCAGCTGGTCTCCGTGCTCGCCGCCGGTCGGGGCGGTGATCCGGCGATCGCCGATCGGCTCGCCGCGGCGGTCGCGCGTCGTCGGCGTCCGCTGCGCATCCAGGTGGCGGGGCGGGCGCTGAGCGGGCGCAGCACGGTGCTGCGCGCGCTGGCGCTGCTGTCGGCGGATGAGACCTCGCCGGTCGATCAGCCGGGGGAGCCCGATCCGGTCCTCGACGGTGATCTCGTCATCTATGTCCTCGCCGGTGCGCCGCAAGCCGCCGACCAGCGATTGCTCGCGACTCTGCCGCCTGGCCGCGGTGTCGTCGTGCTCAACAAGGCCGACGCGGTTGGCGCGCGCTGGGGCGAGGCCGTCGCCGCCGCCGACCGGTACGCGCGCGAGCTCGGCCTGCCGATCGTGCCGGTCGTCGCCTCGCTGGCGGCGCACACCAGGGCGGGCGCGGTCGACACCGCCGACCTCACCGACCTGCGCAGACTCGCGGTCGGCCCCGATATCCCGTCCGTGCTGTCGGCCGACCTGTTCGTCGGCACCGGCTCCGACCAGGACGCGCGCAGGCGGCTGATCGCCCGCTGGGACCTGTACGGCGTCGACTGCGCCCTCACCGCCCTGCGCGCCGACCCCGACCTCAGCGCCGCCGCGCTGATCCAGATCCTGCATTCCGCGGGCGGCATCGACCCGCTGCACCGGCTGGTGCACCGCCGCTACGAGCAGGTGGAAGCGGTCCGCGGTGGCGAACTGCTCGACGAGCTGACCAGGCTCGCCGCGCGCGCCGTCCCCGGTGACGGTGGTCACGCCCGCGAACTCATCGAGAACTACCTCATCGGCGACGACGCGCTGTGGGCCGGACTGTGCGCGGGCCTGGCCTGTCCGCAGGTCGCCCACCTCGCCGCCGGCTACCGCTCACCCGCACCCGCCGACGCCGACGAAGCCCTCGCCCGCGCGACCCGCTGGCGCGCCGTGGTCTCCAGCGACATGCCGCCCGCCGCCCGCCGCGCCGCCGTGCGCGTGCACAACGGCTATATCCGCGCCTGGGAACGGATGAGCAGTGCCGGACTCTGACAGACCCGGTGTTCTTCCCGCGGAGGCCGTGGCTGTGGTGGAGCGATGGAACCCCCAGGGTGTGGCCTTGCTGCGGGCGATGGAACAGCCGGGTACCGGCGCACGCGTCGTCCTCTACGCCGTAGACGACGCCAACACCACCCTGCTGCGCACCGAGTTGGCCCGCTTCGAACCGCGCATCGACCTGGCCGACCCGGCCACGCCCACACCGGCCGACGACCGGCCCGTCGCCCTGATCCTCTTCGACGCGGGCAGCGTGCTCGGCGCCGACATACTCGCCCTGATCGAGCGCCTGCGCGCCGCCGACCAGCGGATCGTGCTCGCCATGAACGGCTTCCACGCCTATCAGGACTGGCAGGCGATCCGCGAACGCAGCCGCGCCCTGCTCGCCGCGCGCGGCATCGTCGACCTCGACGTGCTCCCGGTGTCGGCGCGCCTGGCCGCCGCGGCCCGCGCCGCCGACGACTCCGCCCTGCTCGACCGCTCCGGCCTGGCCGCCCTGCACACCGCGCTGGCCGCGGCGACCGCGCGGGGACCGGCCGACGGCGCCGAGCGCAGGTCGGCCGTGCTGACCAGGGTGCTCACCGACACCACGGCGCGCATCACCGAACAGATCACCGCGCTGCGCTCCGGCACCGACTCCGCCCGGATCAGGGAGGAACGGGTCGGCCTGCTGGCCGAGCGCGACGGCGGCCGCCAGACCGGCCTGTCGGCGGTGCGCAGCCAGGTCCAGCTGGCGCGCGTCGACCTGTCCACCGAGGTCGGCGCGCTGGTGCGCGCGCTGCACACCCGTTCCCGCGCCGACCTCGACCGCTGCGACCGCGCCGAACTGCGCGCCTACCCGCAGCGCCTGCAGCAGGCCGCCGCCGACTTGTCGGTCGCGGTCGACACCGTGATCGACGACCGGGTGATCGAGACCGCCCGCCGGGTCGGCACGGCCGCGCCCGCCGCACGCAGGCGCGATCCGGCCCCGCGACTCGGCCCAGATCCGGCCCCGAGACACCGCGGTGTCGAAGATCACCTCATGATCGCGCTCGGCGCGTCGGCTGGCGTCGGCCTCGGTCGTCTGATCGTCGCGCCGCTGTCGCTGGTGCCGACTCTGGACGTCGCGAGCGTCCCGGTGACGCTGCTGCTCGGCGCCGGCGCGGCCTACTGGGTGGTGCGTGCGCGGGCACAGCTGGCCGAGCGCAATCACCTGGCGCAATGGGTCGCTGAGGCGCTGGTGAATATAAAAGCCCTGCTCGAGCAGCGTGTCGCCGCGGTCCTGGTCGATGTGGAGGCAGAATTGGCCGAGCATGTGATCCGCGAATCGACGGCACGGGCGGTGGCTGTCGACCGTCGCGTCGCGGAGCTGGACGTTCTCGCGCGGCGGCTCGTCGCGGAGCGCCCGGCGCAGTTGGCGGCGTGCGAGCGCGACGTCGCGGTGCTCGACCGCTCTGTGGCCACGATTGGCTGATCGACCGATGGGTAGTTATCAGAGACCAGATTCCTAACCCGATTCCGTCTCGATCGTCATATCGCGTTAACCTTTAACCAGGAACCTGGGCGTCCGCTCCGTGCCAGTCGATGCGCGGCCTCCGTCCGTGGACGGCGCTGTACGCCGTCCATTTGGGGTTGTGCGGTGGTTGGTTCGCTGCGGACGCCTTCCCGCCCGGTGGCGATCGATGGACTTCGCATCGAAAAACCGCCCATCTCAGGAGAGTTTTCATGACCTCAGCGACCATTCCTGGTCTTCGTGGATCCGACGGCACGGCGCCGACCGAGCACAGTGAACTGCTCGCCTGGGTACAGGAAGTCGCAGAGCTCACTCAGCCGGATCGCGTGGTCTGGGCCGACGGCTCCGATGCGGAATGGGATCGCCTGACCACGCAGCTGGTCGAGGCGGGCACCTTCAAGAAGCTCGACGAGAAGAAGAAGCCGAACTCGTTCCTCGCGCTGTCGGACCCGTCCGACGTCGCCCGCGTCGAGTCGCGCACCTACATTTGTTCCAAGACCGCGGCCGACGCCGGTCCGACCAACAACTGGGTCGACCCCGCCGAGATGCGCGCCACCATGACCGAGCTGTACCGCGGCTCGATGAAGGGCCGCACCATGTACGTGGTGCCGTTCTGCATGGGCCCGCTCGGTGCCGAGGACCCCAAGCTTGGCGTGGAGATCACCGACTCGGAGTACGTCGTCGTCTCGATGCGCGTGATGACCCGCATGGGCCAGGCCGCGCTCGACAAGCTGGGCGCCGACCGCCCGTTCGTGAAGGCGCTGCACTCCGTCGGCGCGCCGCTGGCGGCCGGCCAGGCCGACGTGCCGTGGCCGTGCAGCGACACCAAGTACATCACCCACTTCCCCGAGGACCGCGAGATCTGGTCCTTCGGTTCCGGCTACGGCGGCAACGCGCTGCTCGGCAAGAAGTGCTACTCGCTGCGCATCGCCTCGGCGATGGCCCACGACGAGGGCTGGCTGGCCGAGCACATGCTGATCCTCAAGCTGATCTCGCCCGAGAACAAGAACTACTACGTCGCCGCCGCGTTCCCGAGCGCCTGTGGCAAGACCAACCTCGCGATGATCCAGCCGACCATCCCTGGCTGGCGCGCGGAGACCCTGGGCGACGACATCGCCTGGATGCGTTTCGGCGAGGACGGCCGCCTCTACGCGGTGAACCCGGAGTTCGGCTTCTTCGGCGTCGCGCCGGGCACCAACCGCAGCTCCAACCCCAACGCGATGGCCACCATCGAGGCGGGCAACACCGTCTACACCAACGTCGCCCAGACCGACGACAACGATGTGTGGTGGGAGGGCCTGGAGGGCGACCCGCAGCACCTGATCGACTGGAAGGGCAACGACTGGACGCCCGAGTCGGAGGGCCACGCCGCCCACCCGAACTCGCGCTACTGCACCCCGATGTCGCAGTGCCCGATCCTGGCCCCCGAGTGGGACGACCCGCAGGGTGTGCCGATCTCGGCGATCCTGTTCGGCGGTCGCCGCAAGACCACCGTCCCGCTGGTGACCGAGTCCTTCGGCTGGGAGCATGGCGTGTTCATGGGCGCCACCATGGGCTCCGAGCAGACCGCCGCCGCCGAGGGCAAGGTCGGCACCGTCCGCCGCGACCCGATGGCGATGCTGCCGTTCCTCGGCTACCACGTGGGCGACTACCTCAACCACTGGATCAACCTCGGCAAGAACGCCGACGCGGACAAGCTGCCGAAGATCTTCTACGTCAACTGGTTCCGTCGTGGCGAGGACGGCCGCTTCCTGTGGCCCGGATTCGGTGAGAACTCCCGCGTGCTCGAGTGGATCGTCGGCCGCATCGAGGGCCGCTCCGGCGCCGAGGCCACCCCGGTCGGCAACGTCCCCTCGGCCGCCGACCTCGACCTGGACGGCCTCGACGTGGTCGTGGCCGACGTCGACGAGGCGCTCGCGGTGAACACCGACGAGTGGCGCAACGAGATCCCGTCGATCGAGGAGTGGTTCGAGTTCGTCGGCGACAAGCTCCCCTCGGGCGTGCGCGACGAGTTCGAGGCACTCAAGGAGCGCCTGGGCTGATCGCCCCGGAGGACTACGAACCGCCCGTACCGCATTCGGTACGGGCGGTTTCGTCTATTCGGCGAACGGCGCCAGTTTGATCATCTGCAGGAAGCCGGTGCTCTTGAGCCAGTGGATGCGGCCGTCTGGAACCGCGGCGGCCTCGGCGTCGAAGCAGTCGATGAGGTGCTGCTTGAGGTGATGGCGTGGGTGCTGGGCGAGCAGGTCGCCGACGAAGGCGGCGTCGAGGTCGGACAGACGTCTGCCGAGGACGTCGACCGAAGCACCGGCCGAGACGAAACCGCCCGGATCGCTGAGGTTTCCGGCAGCGTCGGGATTGATATGCGCCGCGATCGCGGCGCCGATCGACTCGGCGCGCTCGGCAGGCGCGCCGTGGCGCAGTGCGAACGCGTTCGCCGTTTCCCCACCGGTCACGGCGAAACACCGGCCCGGCGTTGGTGTTTCCAGCGTCAGATCGTGCAGCAGGCTGGCCACGTAGGCGATCTCTTCGTCGTAGTCGACTTTGTCGAGCTCGGCCAGCGCGCGGGCGAAGAAGTAGGTGCGGAAGGAGTGCGCCAGCACGACATCCGAAAGCTGTTCGCGCGCTTCTACTTCCGCGGCGCGGGCGAGTGCGGTGTCCGGTAGGCTCAGCTCGGCGAGGTCGAGCCGACCGGCGCCGCGGCGGCCGAGCGCATGGCGGATCCGGCCGAACATCAGTGTGGGTGCGGTGCGCAGCAACCCCAGGGTCAGGGCGCGGCGCTGGGCGGCGGTGAGATTTCCGCCGGTGCGGGTGGCCCAGTCCCAGTCGAGGGCGGGTGACACGGTGAGCATGGTCGATCTCCTCCGACGCGATGATTCCCGGTTTCCGTCGAGTATCGCGGAGCGGGCACGCCCGGTGCAGGATCCTGACCTCGGCGAGCCGGTCCGCGGACGATTTCCCGACTCGATTCTGGGTATATCTGTCTATGTCAGAGGGTCGCTGACTGCGGACGGGTGCTGTCACCTATATTCCTGGGCAGCACGTCGCACCATCCGAGCTAACTCCCTTTCGAGACTCGGGCGCCGCAGACGCGGTCCCGGCGAATCGACGCTGAGAGGTGGTTGACGCATGACCGATCTGGTGACCGGACACAAGTCCGACACCTACTCGAGTACGCCACTGCAACGAGTGGCCGGCCGCTTGCAACGGGCCCTGCCACCGGGGTGGCGGGTCGACGTGGTCGACCTACCGCCCCGGGGCCAGGTGGCCGGACAGCCGGTCCTCCGGGTCGTGATGCCCGAGAACTAGCCCGCGGTCCAGCCCATCGGCATCAGCACCGACTTCTGCTCGCAGAACGCGTCGAGCCCCTCTGGACCGTTCTCCCTGCCGATACCCGAGTTCTTGTACCCGCCGAACGGTGCGGTGGGGTCGAAGGCGTACCAGTTGATCGCGTAGGTGCCCGTGCGCACCTTCGCCGCTATCTCGACGCCGTGCTCGATGTCGGTGGTCCACACCGAACCGGCGAGGCCGTAGTCGGAGTCGTTCGCGATGGCGATCGCCTCCTCCTCGGTCTCGTACGGGATCACCGAGAGCACGGGGCCGAAGATCTCCTCCTGCGCGATGGTGCTCGAGTTGTCGACGTCGGCGAAGATCGTCGGCTCGACGAACCACCCACGCTCGACGCCGGCAGGCCTGCCGCCGCCGAGGACAAGACGCGCGCCCTCTTCCTTGCCCTTGGCGATGTAGCTCTCCACCCGGTCACGCTGCTTCTCGCTGATCAGCGGGCCGAGCTGGGTGGCCGGATCGGTCGGGTCGCCGGTCTGCATGGTCTTGACGTGGGCGACCAGCGCGTCGACGATCTCGTCGTAGCGGCTGCGCGGCGCGAGGATGCGCGTCTGCGCGACACAGCCCTGCCCGCTGTTCATCAGCCCGGAGAACGCCAGCACGGGGATGCTGGCGGCCAGGTCGACATCCTCGAGCACGATGGCGGCCGACTTGCCGCCGAGCTCCAGCGAGACGGTCTTGAGCTGCTCGCCCGCGATCGCGGCCAGCTTGCGGCCGACCGCGGTGCTGCCGGTGAAGGTCACCTTGTCGACGCCGGGGTGGCTTGCGAGGTATTCGCTCTCCGCCGCGTCGGCGGGCAGAACCGAGAGCACGCCGTCCGGGAGCCCGGCCTCGGTGAAGATGTCGGCGAGGAGGTTGGCCGTCAGCGGGGTCAGCGGCGACGGCTTGAGCACCACCGTGCAGCCTGCAAGCAGGGCGGGGCCGAGCTTGTTCGCGGCGAGGAACATCGGGACATTCCAGGCGGTGATCGCCGCGACGACACCGCGCGGTTCCCGTGAGACACGGGAGGTTCCGAACAGGCCGGTGCGAGTCTCGTTCCACTGGAACGTCTTAGCCAGGGCCGCCCAGGCGTCCAGCGCGGCGACGGCCGGAATCTGGTTGAGTGTCAAGGCGGCTAACGAAGGAGCGCCCATCTCCGCGGTGAGCGCGGCGAGCAATTCGGGCGAACGCTGCTCGATCAGGCGGGCAGCTTTGGTGAGCACCTCTGCTCGTTCCAGTGGTTGTGTCGATGGCCACGGTCCGCTGTCGAAGGCGTCGCGGGCCGCGGCGACCGCCGCGTCCACATCGGCCTTCGTTACCGCGGGCACGCTGCCGACGGTCTCCTCCGTTGCGGGTGAGACCACGGAAATGCGGTCACTACCGGCAGGGGTGGTCCACTTCCCGCCGATGAACAGACTGTCGTAGTGCATAAGAACACGTTACAGTTTTGTAGCCGGGTTGTCTGCAACACGTTCTAATTCGCTGTCCCGCAACAACTGTGAACAGGGCGAATTCCAACCTGTCGGTTCGGTTTTCGGGTAAACGCACTATTGCGTTCTGTTGTTGAAAAGGGGATGCTTTAGCTACTGATCAGCTCGCTCGATTCATCAGACCTTTACAGCGAATTGGGGAGACCGACTCATGGCTGTGCAAGTGATCGGCCGATCGTTGATGACCAGCGACCAGACCGACCATCAAGCGAAGAGTGTGGGCAGCGGGGGATGGGTTGTGTCATTCCTGCCCGGCCGCACACTCACGATCGAGCAGGCAACTGCCGCCATCCAGGCCGCCGAGGTGGTCGCGATGGTCGGGGTGCTCGCCGATCAGGTCGGACTGACCACGCTGGAGACCGTTGGCCTGGCGATTCAGGAATCGCCGTGGGCAAGCGCGCTACCGGAACCGGCCCGCAGGTTCCGTCGATTGAGCTGGCTGGGCTGATCGACCTTGGTGGCGACGACCACCAGGTTGCTCACCAGTAGCTCGCGGATCACCGGAACCCGGACAAGCCACCACGCCCAGCGCGGGTGATAGCGGGGGAACACTGTCCGCACGTCGGCCGATGTCGTTGCCGCCCAGCGCAAACCGTCGGCGGCGGTCACCGCGAACAGTGACCTGCCGAACCTGTTCTTTGGTTCGCGCCCGTGCTTGCGAAGGTACCGGCGGGCCGCGTACTCGCCGCCGAGGTAATGCCAGAGGCCGGTCTCGTGACCACCGAACGGCCCGTGCCACACCGTGTAGGAGAACACGATGAGGCCGCCGGGCTTGGTCACGCGCACCATCTCCTCCGCCATCACCCACGGCTGCGGCACGTGCTCGGCCACGTTCGAGGAGAAGCAGACGTCGAAGGCGTTGTCGCGGAACGGCAACGCCATCCCCGATCCGCGGACCGAACCGGAGACCCGCAGGCCCGCCGCGTGCATCTCCGACGGGTCGGGCTCGACCGAGACGTAGCGCGCGCCCGCCGCGGTGAACTCGTCGGCGAAGTAGCCGGGCCCGCCGCCGACGTCGAGGACGACGGTGCCGGTGAGGTCGCGGCCCGCGATGTCGGCGTAGAAGTCGCCGATCAGGTCGGCGCTGTCGGTGGCGATGCCGCCGTAGAACCTGGCCGGGTCGGACTGCTCGAACCGGAAGCTGGTGAGCAGCCGCAGCGAGCGGCGCAGCGTCGCGCGACGCGCGAACCTGGACTGGTCGCGACGCTGGACGTGCTGCTCGGTAGTCGGCAGGAATGCGGTCGGCACGGGCAGAGTTTATGGGCAGCCTCACCGGGGGTGCTCGCGTGGTCCACCGGACACAGCTGGACGGTAGCGGCGATATCGATGTGTCGCGCAGAACACACCCGCTAGGGTGGGTGCCGACCTTTGTCCTCGACCGACCCGATTGCGAGCCCGACCGTGCGTGAAGTCCTCCTGCTGTGCTGGCGTGACACAGGGCACCCACAGGGCGGCGGCAGCGAGCGGTACCTGGAGCAGGTCGGCGCCCAGCTGGCCGCGCGCGGCATCAAGGTCACCCTGCGTACGGCCGGTTATCCGGGTGCGCCCCGACGGGAGCGGATCGACGGCATCGACATCAGCCGCGCCGGTGGCCGGTTCACCGTGTATCCGCGGGCGCTGGTCGCCATCATGGCCGGTCGGCTCGGGATCGGGCCGCTGCGCGATGTGCGCCCCGACGTCGTGATCGACACCCAGAACGGCATCCCCTTCTTCGCGGGCGCCACCGGCGTGCCCTCGGTGGTGCTGGTGCACCACGGTCACCGTGAGCAGTGGCCGGTCGCCGGCAAGCTGGTCGGGCGGATCGGCTGGTGGATCGAGTCGCGCCTGTCACCGCGCGTGCACCGGGCCAACCAGTACCTCACCGTGTCGCTGCCCTCGGCCGAGGAGCTGGCCGTGCTCGGCGTCGACCGCGAGCGCATCGCCGTCGTCCGCAACGGCGCCGAACCGGTGCCCGCCGAGGTCGTGCCCGGCGCCGACGCCACGCGCGCGGACCATCCGCGTATCGCCGTCCTGTCCCGCCTGGTTCCGCACAAGCAGATCGAGGACGCGCTGACCGCCGTCGCCGCCCTGCGTCAGCGGTTCCCCGACGTGCACCTCGACGTCATCGGCGACGGCTGGTGGGCGCCGAACCTGCGTGCCTGCGCCGACGAGCTCGGCATCGCCGACGCCGTCACCTTCCACGGGCACGTCGACGAACGCCGCAAGCACGAGATCCTGTCGACCGCGTGGGTCCACGTCATGCCCTCCCGCAAGGAAGGCTGGGGTCTTGCCGTCATCGAGGCGGCCCAGCACGGGGTGCCGACCATCGGATACCGCAGCTCGCGCGGGCTCACCGACTCCATCGTCGACGGTGTCACCGGTCTGCTCGTCGACGACGCTCCCGCGCTCGCCGACGCGGCCGGTGACCTGCTGGCCGACCCGGATACCCGCCTGATGATGGGGGAGAAGGCGCGTGCGCGTGCCCATGAATTCTCCTGGGCGCAAACAGGTTCCGGGGTTTACGAAGTGCTGTCCGCTGCTGCCCGTGGTGATTTCGTCACCGGGTTGGTCGCCCCGCCCGCCCAGGGCTGACCCGACGTAGCGCCGCGGTGACAAGTCCACCGACCAGCAGGACCGCCCACAGGATGTGAGCCGCTGCGGATATCCACCGTTGTGTCGGTGTTGCGATGTCGGTGGGGGTGTGGCCCGGAATGCGGTACAGCGCCAGGTCGGTGTCCTGATAGGCCAATTCCGCTGCGGCGAGGGTCTCTTCGGAGTCGCCGAGTGGGCCGGGGGAGCTGCGCTCCACGACGATCCAGCCGACGCCGAGTGCGGCGATCTCGGCGGGTGTCGCGCCACGCGACAGTGCGTCTTCGACCGTGCGAGCCCGATTGCCCTCGCCGGTGACGGCATAGCCGCGGACCCGGAGTTCACCGGTTTGCAGGACGTCGTTCGGGAGGATGCGGGGGGCCGGGTCGAGGACGGGAGCTGTTCCGCTGTAGGGGAATCGGCGGAACATGCCGGTCGGGAGGACGGCGACGTCACCGGGTGCGTCCATGCGGTCGACGACCTGCGCCCAGCCCGCCGGGTAGTGCACCGGGCGCATCTTGCCGCCGACCCCCCACGCCAGGTCGGCCAGCGGCAGGACTATCAGCGCGATGAAAACAACTGCGACAGCGGAAGCTCCGGCAGTGCCTGGTCGTGCAGCCACTGCACGACCGGGATCCGCCGCACGATCGGAATCCGCCCGAAGACCAGGATCCGCCTCGGAATGATCGGCCGCGTATCGGTGCCACCACGTCACCACGGTCCCGCACGCTGCCGCGGCGCACAGCACGTACGCGGGCATTGCCAGCGCCACGTACTTCTGTGTATCGCGCAGCAAGCCGGCCCCGGGAACATGCACCACCAGCCACTCGCCGACCGCGAGCCCCGCACTGGTCGCACCGAGCGCGGGCAACACGATCGCCACGGCCGCGATCACCAGCAATGCCCGGCCATCCCGCCCCAGCGCCCACACGGCGCGCACCCCGAGCGCGACGATACCGAGCAACAACATGGTCCCGACCAGCGCCAACGGGGTCGTCCTCGTCGCAGGCACCGCCTCGCCGTTCCAGATCCCACCCAGCCCGGCCAAGCTGCCCAGCGTGCCGAGCCACGGCTCAGCCCTGGCCGCGAACGCCGACACCCCCGCCGGATCAGACGGCTCCGCACCCGACCCAAGCGCCGTCGCCGTCAACCACGGCGCGCAGGTGGCGATCCACAGGACCGCGGCGGGCAGGAAAGCGCGGCGTCCGACCAGCGCGAGCCCAATGATCGCGGCCAGCAGCGACCCCGTCGGCGTCAGCCCGGCAGCCGCAAAACCAGCAGCAAGCGCCGCCCACGCGCCGAACGAACCGCGCCCAACGTAGAGCTCCCCGCTGCCGCCGGACCCAGCTGGACTCGACGATCCAGCGCCGCGCGTACCGGCATGTGTGTCGGGACTTGCTCCCTCGCTGGTATCCGCACCTGGACTCGCATGGGCGACAGCAATTGGGCGGTGGCGCTGTGTCGCTTGCCTGACGCGGACGGCGGCGAGTGCGGTCCAGGGGAGGGCGGCGTAGCCGGCGAGGAGGCTCCAGTGGCCTTGGAGGAGGCGTTCGGCGACGAAGGGGTTCCACAGGGCGAGGGTGGCGGCGACCAGTTGGGCGGGGGTCGACGCGGCGAGGAATTCGCGGGTGAGAACCGCGGCGCCGTAGCCGGCTGCCCACAGGGCGACGATCAGGATCGCCTTCACGAGGAGGCCGCCGTCGATCATCGGGGACAGGACGGCGAGCAGGGCGTCCTGGGGAACGGCACGTGGTGCGGCGGCGCCGAGGCCGAGGGCGGAGTCGGTGAGGTAGGAGCGGGGGGTACTGACGGCGTCGCGGAGCAGCAGGTAGCCCGACCCGGCCAGCGGTCCGACGATGATCAGCGCGAGCAGTGCGCAATATCCGGCCACCCAGGCCCGCGCACGCCTATCTCCCGTCACGTCACTGCACCTTACGTCCCGTCGGTCCCCTCGGCCCGGCGGGCCAGCCCCGCGCCTGACGCCTGCCCGCGGGGGAGCGCACCGGCGTCAGGCGCGGCCGACCCGCTGCCATCTACGGTCATCGACGGCGGTGCCTCCACCTGGACCACCAGGTCGACTCCCCCGTCACGCCACTGCACCTTTGCGTGCCGTAGGTCCGGCGGGTCGGCTCTGTCCGTCTCCCGTCGTAGGGGTGATGTGGAGCGGTGCCCGCCTCGGTCCGGTGGTGGCCGTCGAGGCAATGGCGGTCGATTTCTCGGTGCCGCGGGCCTGCGGTGCGCAAGGTGAGCCCGGTTGGACTCACATTTTCGGGGTACTGGTGATGCGCGGGGAGTAGAGGTGCGACGATGGGGCGTGTCCTCGGTCCGTCGCCCCCCTGTCGTTGCTGACCTGACCTGGGTGACGGCCGGCGCGATGACCGCCAACGTCGCCGGGTACCTGCTGCAATTGCTGGCAGGCCGCTGGCTCGGTGTCACCGGGTACAGCGAGTTCGCGAGCCTGCTCGCGGTGCAGCTGCTGTGCGCCGTCCCCGCCCTGGCCATGCAGAACGTGGTGGCGCGCGAGGTCGTCCTCGGCGCCGACCTGCGCGCCGTGCGATCGATGCAGTGGCGCTGCGCCGCGCTCGTCGCCGCGGTCGCCGTGGTGCTGGTGCCGGTGGTCGCGGGTGTGCTGCACGTCGGCGTGTGGGCCGCCGCCGCCGCGCTCGGTGCCGCGCCCGCGCTGGTCGTGCTGTCAGGCGAACAAGGAATTCTGCAGGGCAGCAATCATTTCCGGGCGTTGGCCACGGTGCTCGCGATGGCCGGAACGGCCCGGGTGGCGCCCGCCCTTGTCGCACTCGCCCTCGGCGGCGGCGCGACCGGCGCACTGTGGGCAGGCGCGGCTGGCATCGTCTGCGCGGCCATTATCGCGGGCCGCATCGCCCGATCGACCGCGCACGCCCACGATTTAGGCGCCGTATCGGACAGGTCAACCCCTGCCGGGTCCGGCGCGCAATCGGGCGAATTGGCTGGAGCACCCGGGCAGGCAGGCGGGAGCGGACTCGATAGTGCCCTGTCGGCGGACGCGGGCTCGGCCACCCCGGAGCGCGGGTTGTCGGCGAAGGAAGGCGCGGGCGGATCGAAGCGCGGACCGGCAGCGGCCCGTGCGCGCCGGCCGATCGGTGTTCTTCCGGTGCTGCGTGCGGTTCAGGTACAGGCCGCGTTGATGGCGTTGTCCTCGGTGGATCTGATCGTGGTCCGCATCGTCCTCGACGACGTCGACGCGAGCCGCTACTCGCTGGGCACCATCGCAACGAAGATCGCGTTCTGGCTGCCGCAAGCGGTCGGTGTCGTGCTGTATCCGAGGATGGCCCAGCCCGCGCATTCGGCGCGTGCGATCCGCGACGCCCTCTCGGTGCTGTCGGTCATCGGTGTCGTCGCGGTGGTCGGCGCCGCGCTGGCAGCCCCACTCGCCCCGCTGTTCGCCGGGCAGGATTACGCCCCCATCCAGGGCATGCTGTGGGTGTTCGCCCTGCATGGCGCGATCCTCGCGGTCCTGCAAGGCGCCCTGCTCTCCGCGATCGCCGTGGAACGCACCGCCCTCGCCGCCGTCACCTGGATCGGCCTGGCCCTCGAGGTGACCCTGATGCTCACCTTCGCCCGCACGATCGGCACCCTGATCACCACCGCGGTCTCGGTAGCCGCCGTCACCACCGTGATCGTCGCGGTCGTCGTCCTGCGCACCGCCGCCCGCGGCACCACCCCTGGTTCGGCCCCCACCGTCACCAGAACCGCCTCGTAGTTCCACCGGACTGCGCACTGCCGCGATCCCGCTCACGCCGCCTTCGGACAACGCCGATTCGCGCGGAATATGAAGGCTGCCAGCCGGTTCGGTCCGCCGCCCGGCACCGTCCCGGTGGCTCCTCCTCGCTCGGGCGACAGCCGACTTCGGAGGCCGGCCTGGCTCCGCAGGTGTCCACATCCCTTGCGGATGGTTGGGGACGACCTCACCCGGCAACCGCTCACACGAAGAACGGCCCCGGTCGCGTGACCGGGGCCGTTCAAGGAGCACTGTCCTCAGCGACGTTTGTCGATGTCGATCTGTTCGGTAGGCGCGTCGTAATCACCGCGGGGGAACTGGGTGGTCGGCGCGTCGTCCTCGGCGTCCCACCGCGAGGTGGGGGTCTCGTCCGGGGCCGCCGTCGGAGCGGGGGTCGGGCGGGTGCCGCGCGGGCTGGCGTGGGCCGGGGCGCTGCCGCCGCGCAGGCCGAGGAACAGGCCGGCGAGCAGGGCGATCACGCCGAGGATGCCGAACACGATCGGCACGATGCGGCCGAACAGCGAGAGCTTGTCGGTGTTCTCCTTGGCGATCGCGATCTGCGACTCGACGGTCGCCTCGTCGAACACGATGTGCGACTTGAGCGCGGTCACCTCGGGCTTGTCCGCCGAGCGGGCGTAGAACAGGTGGATCGACTCGCCGCCCTTGATGACGGTGCCGGTCTGCGGCTCGACCCACAGGTCACGCACGTTGGTGTAGTAGCGGGTCATGGTGACCGGGGTGTCGGCGGGCACGTCGGTCACGCCCCACTTCGACGCGGGCAGGGTCAGCCGGTTGGCGGGCGCCTGCACGACGTCCCAGGTGCTGGTGACCGGCGCGGTCATCTGGAAGTGGTAGACCTTCGTGCTGTTGATCTCGGTCTCTTCGATGAAGTTCGCGTCGAAGGACTTGCGCACGTTGATGTCGAAGTACGGGTAGGTCTTCTGCTCGGTGCCGATCGGGAAGCGGTAGCCGAGGCCGGTGTGCTGCACCGGCTCCATGACGCTGCCGTCCTTGTTGACGGTGACCGCGATCGAGCCGTTGGGCTCGGTGTCGACCGGCATGCCGGTGGTGCGCGAGATGGTGACCCGGTCGATGGTCGCGGTGAGCAGCCCGGTGTCGCCCTGCACGTCGGTGCGGCGCAGCGTCTGGCCTGCCTGCAGCGTCATGTCGTTCGCGTCGGAGGGCTCCTCGACGGTGACGAAGCGCTGGGAGATCAGCGGCACGTCCTTGTTCACGACGGCAGGCCCGTCGCCGGTGGTCAGCGACTTGGAGTCGAGGACGAGGCTGTCCTCACCCTTCTGGTTCTCCGCGATCGTGGTGATCTCGAGGTCGAGCGGAGTCTTGGCCACCTTGCTCACGGTGTAGGTGGGGATCATCAGCGCGGCGACGAGTAATGCCGCGCCCAGACCCACGAGCACGCAGGCGACCGTCCTTCTGGTACCGGCACTCAGTGCCATGCAAACTCTCCTCGTCGTTCGAACACGGATCCTCCGGTGGTCTGGTATTGCACCCTAGGCCCTCGTGAGCCCCGACACTAACAGCCCGGCCCTTCAAGGTGCGGCCCTGCGCCCGGTAAATCGCCGACCGGGCAAAATGGGGGGCGATGACAACCGCCACCGCCCCCGTTCCCGCTCCGCGCGCCTTCATTCCCGCATTGGAAGGCATGCGTGGGATGGCCGCGCTCGGTGTCTTGCTCACCCATGTCGCGTTCCAGACCGGAACCGGCAAGGTCGCGGTGCTCGGCCCGATCCTGGAGCGCTTCGACATGGCGGTCGCCGTGTTCTTCGCGCTGTCGGGTTTCCTGCTGTGGCGCCCGCACGCGGCGGTGGCGCACGGCATGGGCGCCGCGCCGACGACCGGCCGCTACCTGCTGCATCGCCTGATGCGCATCGTGCCCGCGTACTGGGCCGTCGTGGTGTTCGTGCTGCTGTTGCTGCCCGGCGCGGCGCAGTCGGCGAACCTGCGGGTGTGGGTGTCGAATCTGTTCCTGCTCCAGGTATTCGTCCCGCTGACGCTGACCGAGGGCCTCACCCAGATGTGGAGCCTGTCGGTGGAGGTGGCCTTCTATCTGGTGCTGCCGCTGCTGGCCTGGTCGATCGTGTGGTTGCGTGGCCCGGCGGCCCGCAGGCGGGTGCCCGTGCTCTGCGGGCTGATCGCGGTGAGCCTGACCTGGAACCTGTGGCCGGTGCCGACGCCGGACGCCATCCACGCCGACAACTGGCTGCCCGGCTACCTGCCGTGGTTCGCGGCGGGCATGGTGCTCGCCGAGCTGATCCACCAGGTCAGGCCCGGCACCTGGTGGGGCAGGCTGTTCTCGTCACAGCCGCTGATGTGGACGCTGGCGCTGGCCGCGTTCCTCGTCTCGGCGACCGAGTTCGGCGGTCCGGCCGGTCTCGAACGCGCCGAGCCGTGGCAGTACGCGATGAAGATGCTGCTCGGCATGATCATCGGGTTCGGTCTGCTCGCCCCCCTGGTCCTGCGCCCGGCCGACGCGCCACCGCACCGCTGGCTCGAATCGCCGACCGCCCTCACCCTCGGCCGCTGGTCCTACGGCATCTTCCTCTGGCACCTCGTCGTGCTGACCATGGTCTTCCCGGTGTTCGGCATCCTGCCGTTCAGCGGCCAGTTCGGCTATGTCCTCGTGCTGACCACCGCGCTGACCATGCCGCTCGCCGCCGCGAGCTTCGCCCTGATCGAGGACCCGGCACGTCGGCTGGCCCGGCGCGTGGACAAGGCGGCGGCCGCTCGCAAGCAGGCCAAGCAGCACGCCTCAGCGCCGTCGACGCGGTAGCGCCGCGACGCCGACCGCGATGACAGCGATGACGGCGGGCGCCTGCGCCCACAGCGAGCCACCCATATAAGGCGTCCCCGAACGCCAGGTCCCCGTCGACAGCACGGCCGCCGAGATCAACGTCCCGAGCCCGGCCACCCACGGCAGCGCCTTGGCCGTCAGCGCGGGCCGGAAGCGACTACAACCCAGCGCGATCAGCGTGAACACCGCGCCCACCGGCCCCGAAACCACCGTGACCACACCCGTCAGCCCGACCGCGGCGGCCCACCGAACACCCCACGTCACCGGCGCCGGACCGGTATCGGCCATCTCGCGCCGCCGCGGAATCGCCAGCAGCACCAGCGGAATCAACAGCAGCAGACCGCCGAAGATGGCCAGCCGGTACCAGCGGTCGGCCGGGAACGACACGGTGATCTCCCCGGTCGTGCCCGCCGGGACGACCCACGCCTGCTGCCAGCCGTCGACCACCACCGGCGACAGCTCCCGCCCGTCGGCGGTGTGCGCCTCCCAGCCGACATTCGTGCTGAGCGGCAGGACGAGCAACCGCGTGCCGGGCGCGGTGGGGGCCTGCGCGATCGGATCGGTGCGGATCAACCGCAGCCGGTCGACCGTGAACAGCTCGGTCGGCACGACGGTGAGGTCGGGATGCCCGGGCAGCAGCTCGATATCGGCCGCGTCCTCCATGCACGCTCGCGCGGAAACCGGTGCGCCGGAACGGAGTTCGTCGGCGGTAGCGGTGATGGTGGTGTGCACGGTGCGGCCGCCGATCGCGATCACCGGCCCGTCCGCGCAGTCGATGGTGACGAGCCGATCGCCCGCGGCGGGCGCCGGGTACTCGGGGCCGAGTACCTCCACCTCGGCGAGTCCGGCGGGCTGGGAGAGCACGAAGCCGAGCGCGGTGCGGTCGAGCACCTCGTTCCAGCTCTGGATGCTGATCTCGACGCGGTCGGTGACCGTGGGGTACAGCGAGATCCGGGCGGGCTCGCCGTGTTCGCGCTCGGGAAGTTCACGGAACTGCGGACCGTTGCCGAGGTTCACCATGACGGCGGTGGCGGTCGCGGGCAATCCGCCGAGCGCGGTGGTGAGGTCGAGCCCGGTGACCTCGGTTGGCTCCGGAAGTTCCAGCACCAGTGTGGGTTTGGCACCCGCGAGACCGCGGACGGTCGATTCGGGTGCGGTCCAGGTGGTCTTCGGATCGCCGTCGGTGGCGGCGAACGCGGCGCCGCGCAGGTCGGCGACATCGGCCTTGCCGCGCGCCACCGGCCGGGTGTGGTCGGTGAGCAGCGCCTCCAGCGCGGGGCCTGGCCTGGTGCGGACGGTCAGCTCGGTGGTGGCGGTGAGCGGTTCGGGGACCGAGAGCGTGCGGCCGAAGACACCGGGCTCCTCGGCGGGCAGCCCGAGGCCCTTGCTGCAGTGCACCCGGTCGGGACCGTCGAAACATGCACTGCGGCCGGGGAACTCCTGCCCGAGATCCCATCCGGTGACCTTCGTGCCCGGCGCGACATCGGGAAGCACGACGCGATGCCGGATATCCACACGCACCGGCGCGTCCCGCACCGTGTAGTCGTCGAGGGTGAGCTCGCTGATCCCGAATTGACCACCGCTGGTGCCGGTCTCGGTGCGCGCTGCGGTGATCATCACCCAGTCGGTCTTGCCCGCGGGCAGCGGAACCGTCACGGGCGCACCGGGTTCGGTGATCCGCGCCGACACGGTGCCACGCGAGGTGCGGACCTCCACCCACTTCACCGGATCGCCCAGCGCGGCCGCCGTGGTGGTGAAGCGCAGTGAGCCGGTGGTGATCGGCATGTCGAGATCGAGCCGGAGCCATTGTCCGAGTGCGGATTCGGCGCCGTTGCTGATCCAGGCGGTGCTCGGATCACCGTCCACCGCGGCGGCGGTGGAGCTTCCTGGCGCCGAGCCACCGATCTGGGTGGCGTCGGCCGCGGAGCTGGACGCGGTGACCTTCGCGCCCGACCACTCGCCGCGCACCAGCGGCGTGCCGTCGACCGGGTAGTCGGGCACCAGATTGTGGGTGCGGCGCGCGTCGTCGGCGGCGCGCACCGCGGAGTTGTGATTGTCCACCCGGCCGAAGTCGGTCTCGCGGTCCATCGGCGTATCGGTCAGCAGCGTCGGTTTCGGCGGCAGCCCGGCCCGCGCGGCATCGGCAGCGAGAAGCACGGGGGCCGTGGGGTTTCCGGTATCGCGCCGGATCCGCTCCAGCACTTCGGGGCCGCCCTGGACGACCGGCACCGAATCCAGTGCGACGGTGTACGCGCCGGGGAACCCGGGCGGCGCGCCGGTGCCGCTGCGCACATCGGCTGGGGTGCCCGGCGGGGGCACCTCGACCCGGTAGATCTCGATCGCCGGATAGGCGGGTTGCAGATCGTTGTCGACGACCAGCCCGGCGTCCGCCGCGCGCGGCCCGATCAGGTCACCGAATTCGGCGACTTTCGTCAGCCCCGGCGACCCCTCGATCGCGCGGTGCGCCAGCATCGGCCGGGTCGATCGGGAGGTCTCGGGGTCGAGGTCGTTGCGCAGCACCAGAACTCCGATGCCCTGGTCGGCGAGGGTGGCGGCGAGTCCGGTCGACGGCCTGCCGTCGGCGATGAGCCGCTGCACCGAATCCATCGCGCGGATGGTGCCCGGCGGGTTCAACGGGACCGAATCGCGCACGGCCCAGGGCGTACTCGCCAGGGCCTGCAAGGGTTCGTCGCGGGTGAGTCCCCAGATCTGGCTGCCGAACGGCGCTCCGGGCACGACCAGCGCGCGGGTGTCGGCGGCATTGTCGGCCAGCCAGTCCGCGGTCTCGGTCCAGTACGCGGGCACCTCGTCGTAGGCGCCGCGCGGTGCGAGCTTGCCGGTCCACGCCAGCGAGGTGGCGAGGGCGAGCGCGGCCAGGATCAAGGCGGCGACGGCGACGAGCCTGTCCCGCTCGGGGTGGGCGAACGTATTGCGCCACTCCCGCAGCGGCACCGAGGCGGGCAGTGGCACCCGGCCGAGCAGGTGCGCCAGGCCGATCACCAGCGGCAGCCGGATCAGCGGCTCCAGCTTGTGCACATTGCGCAGCGGGGCGCCGCCCGAGTCGAGGAACACCCGCACCGACTCGGCGAACGGGCCACCGAGCGTACCGACGTATCCGGCGCAGATCCCCGCCAGACCCACCAGCAGGATCAACGCGAACCGACCCCGATACGGCATCGACGACTTGGCGAGCCCAGCCATACCCGCCGCAGCGAGCAGCCCGGTCGCCAGCACCGCCGCGGGCTGGGTGACCAGCACCGCGCCCGCGATGCGCTCGGGTGACACGAATGGCGTCCAGCTGTCCGTGCCACGCAGCACCTCGCTCAGCGAGGCCCACTGCGTCGTCACCCCCGATGACTCGATGTAGTCGAGGAACGGCGGGCTCACCTTGCCGAGCAGCAGCAGCGGCACCACCCACCAGAACGTCGCCAGCACCAGCAGCGGAATCCAGGCCGCCGTGAACCGCCACCACCGCCGATTCGGCCGGTACGAGGCCCACCACAGCGCGGCGGGCAGGAACGCGGCCACCGTCGCTACCGCGTTCACCGAGCCCATCAGGGCCAGCGCGAGCGCACTACCGGCCGGAGAGAGCGCACCACCACGCCCCACAGCCCGAACCGACTTGCCCACACCCCGGTCACCGTGCGTCTTCGCTGCTGAGCCCTGGTCGCGGTGGCTCGCCGCACCCTGGTCGCTGTGCGTGGTCGCTGTCGGTTCCCGTTCACCGGGCGCAGCTTCCCCCGCACCCCGTCGATTCCGCACCGCGACACCCAGCGCGGCGGGCGCGAGCAGCACCCACGGCGCCAGCATCATCGGCAGCGTTTCCGAGGAGATCGAGCCGAGCGTGGTCAGCACCCGCGGCGACAACGCGAACGCGATACCGGCGATCACCCGCGACCCGCGCGCGCCGATCCCCAGCGTCTCGCACAGCTTGACGATCCCCCAGAAACCGGCGAGCAACAGCAGCGCCCACCAGACGCGCTGAGTCACCCACGCGGGCAGGTTCAGCAGATGCCCGGCGGAGAAGAAGGTGCCGTGCGGGAAGAAGTAGCCGTAGGCCTGGTTCTGCACCTGGCCCATCGGAGCCTGACTGCTCCACAGGTGCGATGCCCGCGCGAGGAAACCCAGCGGGTTCTGGGCGAGGTCGTATTTGGTGTCCGCGACGGTGAGCCCTGGCGCCTGCGCGAACGTCAGGACGAAGGCGGCTACGACCGTGCCGACGAACCAGCGCCAACCCAGTGGAGCCGTGTCCGGTTGCCCCGATAGGGGGCGTGACGCGCCGGCGTCGGACTCAGCGGCTGCCGTATTCAGGGGCGTTGAGCAGCGAGGAGTCCTTGTCACCGCTGCGGTCGATCGAGGGCGCCGTGTTCTGCTGCACCGCTGCCGTGATCGCGAAGACGGCGATTGCGCTCAGCAGGGCGCCGCCGACCGCGCTGGCAACAGCCGGAACAGCAAACTTCATCGCGCACTCCAATACGCTCGACGCCGGGGTGGTACTGCGGCCAACCTAGCAGGTGCGGCCCTTCAGGTCAGTCTTCGGGCACGTGGCAATCCAGCGCGCCGAGCAGCGTCCGGAATTTGGCGGTCGTCTCGGCGAGCTCGGCCCGCGGATCGGAGGCGGCGACGATCCCGCCGCCCGCACTCGCCCGCAGCGTGCGGCGGTCGGCCGCGAGCTCGGCGCCGCGGATGGCGACCACCCATTCGCCGTCGCCGTCGTCGGCGCACCAGCCGACCGCGCCGCCGTAGAAACCGCGCTGTGGTTCGTCGGCGACGATCGCGTCCAGCGCGGCGCCGAAGGGCGTCCCGTTGACGGCCGGTGTCGGATGCAGCAGCAACGCCAGGTCCAGCGCCGTCGTCGACGGGTCGCGCAGCACGCCGTGGATAGGCGTGGCCAGGTGCCAGACCTGTCCGGTACTCAGCAGTTCCGGCGCGTCCGGAATGTGAAGTTCGGCGCAGACCGGTTCCAGCTGCTGCCTGATCCACTCGATCACGAACGCGTGCTCGTCGTGGTTCTTGGCGCTCGACAGCAATGCGCGCGCCTGCGCGGCATCGGCCTCCGGATCGGCGCGCCGGGGGAGGGTGCCCGCCAGCGGCCGCAGGCTGACGCGGGCACCGTGGCGCGCGACCAGCACCTCCGGGGTGGCGCCGAGCAGGATCTCGCCGGGCCTGCCTGCCACCGACAGGTCGGCCACGTACACACTCGCCGTCGGATGCCTGGTCAGCAGGTACCCGGCCAGCACCTCCGGATCGAGCGGCGCCTCGGCTTCGAGCACCATGCTGCGTGCGGCCACGACCTTGCGCAACTCGTTCGCGGGGTCGCCGAGCTGCTCGACCAGTTTGGTCACGCGCGCGATGTGCTCTGCGGGACTGGGTATTTCGCGGATGACCCGCACGTCCGGCAGCTCCGGCAAAGCCGCAGGCCGCCACGGGCCCGCGGTGTGCACCGCTGTCTCGGGCTGCCAGAGCGCCGCGGGCTCCCTCGGATCGAACGGCAGTGCTCCGACGATCAGCCTCGGCGCCGGTTCGTCGATGTGCCGCTGTCCCCGGCTGGGAACCGGCGACTCGCCGGATCGCGGTGTGGACTCGGCCGCCGCGCTGTAGTCAGCCCCGTCCTGCCAGCCACGCAACGCCGCGACAGCCTGCCGCGGGTCGGAGTAGGACGCGCGCACACCCGTGGCCACCAGCACGGCATCAGGTCGAGCGAGCAGGAACGGTTCCATGGTGCTTCGACCATAACGCCGGCACCACCCCCGCCGGTCGGCGGAGCGAGCGAACTCTCAGTGCTCGGGCGGCACCAGGAAGACCGGCCGGTGTCCGTGCTTGAGCACCGCCTCGGCGACGCTGCTGTGCAGCAGCGCGCGCAGCCCGGTCGAGCCCCGGGTACCGGCGACGATGATGTCGACATCGAGCTCGTCGGCGCAGTCGACGATCGCGTTCCAGATCGTGGTCGTGCACTCGACGGTCCGTGGCTCGGCATCGATTCCGGCCAGTTTGGCCAGGTGCACGCCCTCGGCGTTGATCTTGCGGGCATCGGTGTAGGCGATGTCCTCGATCTCCTCGTCGGGAACCCAGTCCGGTTGCATCACCCCGGCCAGCCCGGAGATCCGGGCGGCCTGGCGCACCATCGGCTCCCAGGCGGTGAGCAGGATCGCGCGCTCGGCGGAGAGGAAGCGGCCCGCGTACTCGACGGCGCGCTTGGCGTGTTCGGAACCGTCGTAGGCGATGAGCATCCGATCGCAAGCCATGACGACCTCCTGCGCTGGTCCAGCGTCTGTTCCCACAGATTACCCCCGCCTTCGGCGAATCAATCGCACACCGGTGACGCGGTTCCGCCGCGAACCCGGCTACCGTGGAGCACATGCGGAAATCGCCTGTGGTCGTGTTCGCAGTCCTGGCCGCCGTCACCACCGCCTGTTCGGGAGGTTCGTCGCCTGAGACGACCACCGCGGCGACCGGCACCGGCCTTCCCACGTCGTCCCCCGCGGATGCGCCCGCGACGGGCGCCCCAGCCCAAAGCCCATGTGGCACGGACTATCTCGCGAAATTCACCCAGCGCGAGAAACTCGCCCAGCTGCTGACCGTCGGCATCACCGGCTCTGCCGACGCCACGAATGTGGTGACCACCGAGCAGGTCGGCGGCATCTTCATCGGCAGCTGGACCGATCCGGGGCTGATGGACAAGGCCCAGCTCGACGCCGTGAAGGCGCTGGCCAAGGCGCCGCTGATGGTGACCATCGACGAGGAGGGCGGCCGCGTCTCGCGCGCGAAGAACGTGATCGGCGCGATCCCGTCGGCCCGCGTGATCGCCCAGACCCAAACCGCGGACCAGTACTACCAAAACACGCTGACCAGGTCGCAGTCGCTGAAAGACCTGGGTATCACGGTGAACTTCGCCCCCAGTGTCGACGTGAGCAGCCAGCCCGACGACAGCGTCATCGGTGACCGCTCCTTCAGCGACGACCCGCAAGTGGTGACCGAATACGCCGGCGCCTACATCCGCGCGGCCAACGAGGTCGGCCTCGGCTCGGTCATCAAGCATTTCCCCGGTCACGGCTCGGGTTCCGGTGACTCGCACACCGGGGCGGTCCGCACGCCGCCGCTGTCGGAGTTGCAGGACAAGGACCTGGTCCCGTTCCGCGAACTGGTGAACTCCGGCGCCGCGGTGATGGTCGGCCACCTGGACGTGCCGGGGCTGACCGAACCCGATGTGCCCGCGAGCATCAGCCCGGCCGCGATGACGCTGCTGCGTGAGGGCACCGGCTACGGCGCGCCGCCGTTCGACGGCCCGATCTTCACCGACGATCTCGGTGGCATGGCGGCCATCACCGCCCGCATGTCGATCGCCGACGCGGTCGAGGCTTCGCTGGTCGCCGGCGCCGACAATGCCCTGTGGATCAGTACCGACGCGGTGCCCCAGGTGCTCGACCGTTTGGAACAGTCGGTGGCGAGTGGCAAACTGCCCGCCGACCGGGTCGACGCCTCGGTGCTGCGGATGGCGCGCTACAAGGGCGCCCCGCTGGGCTGCTGAGGCGTCCGGCGACTATGTGGCAAATGGGTACCCCTGATCTTACCTTGGAGTAAGATAGGGGTTCACCCTGCGGTAGGAGAGTGGATGGCAGGCGGGACGAAGCGACTTCCCCGGGCGGTTCGTGAGCAACAGATGCTCGACGCCGCTGTCGAGGTGTTCGCGCGCAAGGGCTTCCACGACACCTCGATGGACGCGATAGCGGCCGAGGCGAAGATCTCCAAGCCCATGCTCTACCTGTATTACGGCTCCAAGGACGAGTTGTTCCGCGCCTGCATCCAGCGCGAGGGCCTCCGCTTCATCGAGGCCGTCGCGCCCGCGGGCAACCCGCAACTCACCCCGCACGAGCAGGTCCGCACGGCACTCGAGGGCTTCCTCGATTTCGTCGACCGCAACCGCCAGTCCTGGCAGGTGCTCTACCGGCAGGCAATCGGCCAGCAAGCTTTCGCCTCGGAAATCGATAACGCGCGCGAACGCGTCATCGAGCTCACCGCGAAACTGCTCGAATCCAGTGCCAAGCACGCCGATCCAGGGACCAATTTCGAAGTCGTCGCCGCGGCGGTGATCGGGGCGGGCGAGGCGATCGCCGACCGGGTCGCGGGCGGCCGGATCGAAGTGGCCGAGGCGGTCGACCTCCTCGACGATCTGGCCTGGCGCGGCCTGGCAGGTCGCAAGAAACCGGAGTAGCGCTTGCGGCAACCCCGTCGGCCTGCCATCGTGCACGGCTAGAAGATCCATGACAGACGGGGCGGGAAGTGTTCGGTGTGTTGAAGCCGTGTGCGCACGGCGCGGCGAAATATGGCATCGATCCGGGGCAGTGGCAGGCGCACATGTGCGGCCTGTGCCTGGGTCTGCGCGACGGCCACGGTCAATTGGCCCGCGCCGCGACCAATACCGACGCGATCGTGCTGAGCGTGCTCACCGAAGCCCAAACCGGCGATGCCGGCGCGCGCACCACCGCGGGACCATGCCCGCTGCGCGGCATGCGCCGGGCGTCGGTGGTCGCGGCGAACGCGCCGGGGGTGCAGCTGGCCGCGACGGCGTCATTGCTGTTGGGGGCGGCTAAGATTCGCGATCATGTCGACGACGGGGACGCCGCCGCGCTCGCCCGCAGGCCCATGCGCCGGGTGTCGTCAACCTGGGCGGCCCGTGCGCAGGAGCAGGCAGCGCAGATCGGCCTCGACGTGCAGCCGATGCTGGCCGCGATCGCCACGCAGTCGGCCCTCGAGACGCGGGCAGCAGGTACAGGCATATCGCCCCTGGCTGAGATCACCCTCGATGACCTGACCGGCCCGACTCAACTCTGTACCGCCACCCTGTTCGGTCACACCGCGACGCTGGCCGGTCGCCCGGAAAACGTTGTCGCACTACAGGAGATCGGCCGCCACGTCGGCCGCGTCGCCCACCTGGCCGACGCCATCGAAGACCTCGAACGCGACCGAGCCCGCGGCCGCTTCAACCCCCTCGACGCCACCGGCACCGATATGCCCCGCGCCTACCACCTGGTCCGCGAGAGCGAAACAGCCATCCGCCACGCCGCCGCCGAAGCCGAGCTCGACCAGCTCCCGACGGTGCGCTGGGCACTGCTCGACCCGCTGTCGGCCCTGCTGCGCCGCCTCGGCCAGGGGCTCGGGCTAGCGGTCGGCCATGTCTGCCGCACTTCGACTGTCGCCCAGCGGCATTCGCCCTATCAGTTCCCCTCCCCGCCGGGTCGGCGCCCGAACCGGCCCGGCCCACTGAAGGCGGGCGGGCTGATCCTTGGCGTCTACTGCACCGGTGTGGCCTGCTGTGCCGACCACACCAGCCCGTGCACCGGCGAGGAGAAGGAAGCCTGGGCCAAGCGGTGCGACTGCGGCAGTTGCTGCGACTGTGGAGAGTGTTGCGGCAACTGCTGCAGCTGCTGTGGCGAGGACGGCTGCTGCGGCGACTGCGGCTGCGATTGCAACTGCTAGGAAACCCTCACTCGCACTTCACGATCGGGATCGGGTCGTACTTCACCGTCCTGGTGTGCCGCGACACCTGGGCGCCGGTCTTGCGATCGGTGATCACCCTGGTATCGGAGATGGTGAACCCGGGCGCGCCCTCGGAGGCGATGCAGTCCTTGCCCTTGGGCAGGGTGATCTCGGTGGGCTCGGTCGGCTTCGACTTCTCGCCGGTGATCGACTCCACCTCGACGGTCTTGGTGCCCCACAGCCGCACGGTGATGTCCGAACCCGTCGCGACGGTCTCGATGTAGATACCGGACGTGCTGTTGTTGCGGAACGCCAGATCGATCGCCCCGTCGAACACGGTGGCTTCGCGCGCCGCCGGGTACCGTGAGATGTAGTAGCTGTGCTCGGTGTGGCCCGCGTCTTCCATGCCTGCGAAGTAGGCCGCGTTGTAGAGCGTGGTGGCGAACTGGCTGATGCCGCCGCCGACCGCGGTGCTCGGCCTGCCCTTGTCGATGATGCCGGACTCGACATAGCCTTCCGCGGCGGTGCGCGGACCGGTGAACTCGTTGAGCGAGAACGTCTCTCCCGGTTTCACCACCGCGCCGTTCACCTTCGCGGCGACGGTGCGGATGTTCACGCCGGACGGGCCGCTGAAGCCACCGGTGGTGAACTGGCCGACCATCTCGTTGACGCCGAGCCCGGTGGCTGCCTCGGTGGTGAGCTTCGGCTCGATGCGCTGATAGACGGCCTCGGCTGTCCGGTCGCCGGGCTTGGCCAGCAACGCGGGTAGCTTCTCCAGCGTCTTCGGCCAGTCGACCTTGTTGCCGACCACGGCGGGCACCACCGTCGGCTTGCCGGCGCCGACGGTGAAGGTGGCGTCCTTCGGTTCCACCTCGGAGGCCGCCAATTGCGGTGCGAGCACAGCGATCACGGCGTCGTTGTCGATCTTCGGCGCCAGTCCGCCGTTCCCGTCGGGAACGAAGCTGAGCACGCTCGCGATCTGCTCGGGGGCGAGCACTGCGCGAGAATCCTTGCCGCTCACCGTGATCGGCGACGCGACGGCGGGGGTGGCGATGTCACGCAGCGCGGCCTGCACCGCTTCGTTGCGCACCGCGACGGGCGCGGCCACCACCGGCAGGTCCAGTTCGTTGCTCGAAGCCCAGCGCTCGATGATCGTGGTGCGGGCGGCGTCGGTCTCGAGCACCCGGCCTGGCACCGGCGCGACCGCGACCGGCCTGCCGTTCTCGAACCGCACCGTGCCTTCGACGGTCGGGTTGTCGTGCACCCGGAAACCGGCGAGCTGCTGATCGAGCGCGGCCGCGTCGACCGTGCTCGCCACCCCGACGTCGCGGGAGCCGAAGAGAGAGATCAGCCGGGTCACCGGGTTGATCGGCTGGTCGCCGACGGCGTCCCAGGTGCGGTCCCAGTCCACGGCGAGACCGGCGGCGGAGGGCACCATGGTTGCCCGCACGTCACCGATGCGGACCGGGAGCGGGCGATCGGCCTTGGGGCTGAGCTGGCTGTGCAGTAAGGCGTCGGCCTCTGCCTTGTCCATCCCGCCGACGTCGACGCCCGCGATGACGACACCGCGCGGCACGTCACCGGCGCTGAGCGCCAGGTCGGCCAGGTAGGCCGCGGTGCCGATGGCGAGAACGGCGCCGACGGCGATGCCGATCCGCTTGGTCAGCTCGGGGATGTCGGAGCCGGTCGGCGGCTGCGCGCCGGTGGGTGGGGGCGCGGGCGACCAGCGATCGCGGGTCACGGTGGTGATTGGCTGGGTGGGCAGGGCGGTGGTGTCGGCATCGAAAGTGCGATTTGCTTCGAGCAGCTTGCGTAGTCCGACCTCGCCCCTCCGGTCGGCCGGTTGTCCGGCGTTCGACTCGCTGGGCACGGAGGTCCTTCCGTTGGGTGTTATGGCGTCGTCCTTGATCAGGTGCGCCCGGCCCCATTGTTTGCGGGGCCCCGGCCAAGGGTAATGGTGTTCGTCGCCCTCGGCACCCTGGCAACAGGAAGGCTCCGCGTAGTTGCCGGGTCGGGGGTCTGGCAACTACACGGAGCCGATCTGTTTATCGGCGCCCGTTCCGGGGCGTTACAGCCTGTTTCCGAGGAGTTTCGCGGCGCCCACGGACGCCGCCCTGCGGGCTGGTGGGGCCACCCGGGACAATCTGACGTGAGACTCGACACCAGGTACCGGACAACGAGGGAGAACTGATGCAGCTGGGAATGATCGGCCTCGGCCGGATGGGCGCCAATATCGTGCGCCGCATCGTGCGGGACGGGAACACCGCTGTCGGTCACGAACGCCATCAGGGTCACATCGACGAGCTGGAGAAGGAGCTCGGCGACAGCTTCAAGGGCAGCACCGACCTGAAGGAATTCGTCGCCATGCTCGACGCGCCCCGCGTCGTCTGGGTGATGGTCCCGGCCGGTGCGACCGGTGCCGTCGTCGACGATCTGGCCGAGCTGCTCGAGCCGGGCGACATCATCATCGACGGCGGTAACAGCCGCTACCACGAGGACATCAAGCGCGCGAAGGCGCTGGCGCCCAAGGGCATTCACTACCTAGATGTCGGCACCTCCGGCGGCGTGTTCGGCCTGAAGCGCGGCTTCTGCCTGATGATCGGCGGCGAACAGGAGCAGGTGCGCTACCTCGAGCCGCTGTTCAAGTCGATCGCCCCCGGTGTAGACGCGGCACCGCGCACCCCCGGTCGCACCGGCGAGCCGACCCCGGCCGAGCAGGGCTGGCTGCACTGTGGTCCGGCCGGTGCGGGCCATTTCGTGAAGATGGTGCACAACGGCATCGAGTACGGCGCGATGGCCGCCTACGCCGAGGGCCTGAACATCCTCCAGCACGCGAACATGGGCGCCGACCACGGCGGCGGCGAGCACTCGGCGGAGGAGACCCCGCTCGAGCACCCCGAGTACTACCAGTTCGACCTGGACATTCCGGACATCACCGAGGTGTGGCGCCGCGGTTCGGTCGTCGCGTCCTGGCTGCTCGACCTCACCGCGGGCGCCCTGTACGCCGACCCGAACCTGGACGGGTTCAGCGGTCGCGTGTCGGACTCCGGCGAGGGTCGCTGGACGATCGACGCCGCCATCGACACCGCAGTGCCGGTTCCGGTGCTGTCGGCGGCCCTGTTCCAGCGCTTCTCCTCGCGCGGTGAGGCCCTCTACGCCGACAAGATGCTCTCGGCGATGCGCAAGGCGTTCGGCGGCCACAACGAGCTGCCGGAGAAGTAGCCCGTCGAGGCCTCTTGACGCTCACCACCGGCCTTCCGTCGCCCGACGGGAGGCCGGTGGTCGCTGTTCGGGGCGATTCCGGATCGGCCGAAAAAGTCCGGATGGTACCCGCCAAACACCCGCCCAAAGAGTAAAACGCCAATGTTCCACAAAAATAGCAACACGTTCCTCTTTTCCAGGACAACCGTCCAGTCCTCCGGATACCTTCTGGTCAGAGGGGGGATAGACCACTCGATGAGGAATTCGTCCCGGCCGACTTCGCCGGGGCTTGGAGGAAAATCATGATCCGGACTTCGCGTATCACCGCAGGCGTCGCCACCACCGCTCTGGTCGTCGCCGGTGTCGGCGTCGCTCTCGGTTCCGGCGTCGCCGCCGCGGCGGGCTCCTGCGCGGTCAGCAGCCACGCCGAGAAGCGGGATGTCAGCACCGTCGGCATCACGCACGTCTACGACAAGACCGCCAGCGCCGAGCAGATCGGTGTCGGCACCTCGGTGACCTACAAGGTGGTCGTCGGTACGACCGGGATCGGCAATCCCTACGTCAACACCATCACCGACTTCCCGCCGGTCGGCTTCGGCGCCCCGACCAAGACCACCATCACCGCCTACCACGCGATCGGCGGCCAGGTCACCGAGGACGTCACCCCCGAGCCGAACGCGGGCGGATGGAAGGTCACCAGCACCGGCTGGTTCGTCAACTCCGGCAACCCGGTCACCCTGACCATCACCTACCCGGTGCCGGACAGCGTCAAGGCGGGTCAGATGATCACCAGCGGTGGCGTCGGCGTCGCGGGCACCGTGGGTGTCGGCAACGAAATGCCCGGCCTCACGGCCTGTTTCACCGCGCGCGGCGCCAATGCGGGCGAGACCGTGATCGGCAGCCTCGGCGACAACGGCCTCGGCTCCTCCGACGGTCAGCTGAGCTCCACCGGCTCGATGAGCGACATCATCTCCGACGTGCTGCGCAATCTGATCGGTAGCTGATCGCGTAGCACCTGGTCGCCGGGACGGTCTCGCGCTGCCGTCCCGGCGTTCTGGGTTCGCCGGTATCGCCCCATCTGTAGTGAGGATTCATGTTCGTGTTCACCCGTACCCGCGCCGTCGCGGTGTCGGCCATGGCGCTGGTGCTGCTGTCGGTCGCCGCGATCGGCACCGCGGGCGCCGACGCCTCGCGTCTTGACCGCGTCGAGCGGCCGGGGCAGCGTCAGCAGACGCTGCACGTGTACTCCGCGTCGATGGACCGGGTGATCCCGCTGCAGGTCATCACCGCGCACGACACCAGCGTCCCGCGCCCGACCCTGTACCTGCTCAACGGCGCGGGCGGTGGCGAGGACGTCGCGAACTGGTACAACCAGACCGACATCGTGCAGTTCTTCGCCGACAAGAACGTCAATGTCGTCACCCCGGCCGCGGGCAAGTTCTCGTATTACACCGACTGGCAGCGCGACGATCCCAAGCTCGGCCGCAACAAGTGGCAGACCTTCCTCACCGAAGAACTCCCGCCGATCATCGACGCCACCCTGAACACCACCGGTGTGAATGCCATCGCCGGACTGTCGATGTCGGCCACCGCCGTCCTCAACCTCGCCATCGCCGCCCCCGACCGCTACCGCGCCGTCGGCGCCTACAGCGGCTGCGCCTCGGTCGCCGACCCGATGGGCCGCGCCTACGTCGACGTGGTCTTCGCCCGCGCCGGCGCCGACCCAGCCAACATGTGGGGCCCGCCCGGCGACCCCGCCTGGCGCGCCAACGACCCGTACCTCAACGCGGAACGCCTGCGCGACAAGGCGATCTATCTCTCCAGCGCGACCGGCCTCCCCGGCATCGCCGAGACCCTCCCGCCGGGCGCGAGCCCCGGCAAGGTCATCGGCATGACCGACCAGATCCTCCTCGGCGGCGCCATCGAGGCCGCGGCCAACCTCTGCACCCAGCGCCTGGCCACCCGCCTCCAGGAACTGAACATCCCCGCCCAGACCGTCTTCCGCGCCGCGGGCACCCACACCTGGAAGTACTGGGAACAAGACCTCCACAACTCCTGGCCGCTGCTCGCCACCGCCATCGGCGCGAACTAGAACGACCAGTCGTGAATTGGAATCGTCAAGCCCCGAAAAGCTATGTATAACAATCAGATTGAGACGAGCGATGTAGCAGTCAGATCTTGATCAGTTGTTCTCGAAAGGCTTGTCATGCAACGTCGTATGATCCGCATCCTGGTCGCCACCGCGGCCGTCGCCGGTATCGCCGCGGGCGCGTCCCCCGCTGTCGCCGCCCCCGCGACCCCGGCCGTCATCGCCGAATCAGGTTCCGCCGGCACCGGTTCCGCCCTCATCGACTTCCCCCTCGGCTTCATCAAGCTCCTCATCTGCGGCCCCTGGGGTTCCTCGCAGCCGCACCCCAACCCGATGTGCCGCTGACACACACAACGGCGGGTGGCTTCCGAAACCGGAAACCACCCGCCGTTGTCGTATGTCAGCGAGTGACTAGCGCTCGATGATCGCGACGACGCCCTGGCCGCCCGCGGCGCAGATGGAGACCAGCGCGCGGCCGGATCCCTTCTCCGCCAGCATCTTCGCGGTGGAGGCGACGATGCGGCCGCCGGTCGCGGCGAACGGGTGGCCCGCGGCGAGCGAGGAGCCGTTGACGTTGAGCTTGCTGCGGTCGATCGAGCCCAGCGCGCCGTCGAGGCCGAGGCGCTCCTTGCAGTAGGCGTCGGACTCCCACGCGGCCAGCGTGCAGAGCACCACGGAGGCGAAGGCCTCGTGGATCTCGTAGTAGTCGAAGTCCTGCAGGGTCAGGCCGTTGCGGGCCAGCATGCGCGGCACCGCGTAGGTGGGCGCCATCAGCAGGCCGTCGGGGCCGTGGATGTAGTCGACCGAGGCGACCTCGGAGTCCACCAGATGCGCCAGCACCGGGAGCTTGCGCTCGGCGGCCCACTCGTCGCTGGACAGCAGCACCGCCGACGCGCCGTCGGTGAGCGGGGTCGAGTTGCCCGCGGTCATGGTGGCGTCGCCCAGCTTGGTGCCGAACACCGGCTTCAGGGTGGCCAGCTTCTCCACGGTCGAGCCGGGACGCAGGTTGTCGTCGCGGGTCAGGCCGAGGAACGGGGTGATCAGGTCGTCGAAGAAGCCACGGTCGTAGGCGGCGGCCATGTTCTTGTGCGAGAGGTAGGCCAGCTCGTCCTGCGCCTCGCGGGCGATGCCGAACTCCTTGGCGGTGATGGCGGCGTGCTCACCCATCGACAGCCCGGTGCGCGGCTCGGCGTTGCGCGGGATCTCGATGCCGAGCATCGAGGGACGCAGCTGGCCGACCAGCTTGAGCCGGTCCTTGTTGGACTTGGCGCGGTTGGCCGTGAGCATCCACTCGCGCATGTCCTCGCTGACGCCGATCGGCGCGTCGGAGGTGGTGTCGGCGCCGCCGCCGATGCCGGACTCGATGCGTCCCATGGCGATCGCGTCGCCGACGGTGACGACCGACTGCAGGCCGGTGCCACAGGCGAGCTGTAGGTCGTGGGCCGGGGTGTAGGGCGAGAGCTTGGAGCCGAGCACGCTCTCGCGGATCAGGCTGTGCTCGCCGACGCGCTTGAGCACCGCGCCGCCGACGACCATGCCGAGGCGCTCACCCTGCAGCCCGAACCGGCTGACCAGCCCGTCCAGGGTGGCGGTGAACATGTCCTGGTTCGACGCCTTCGCGTAGGCCTTGTCGGAGCGAGCGAACGGGATTCGGTTACCGCCAACGATCGCGACCGGGCGCTGGGTCTTCGCGGTCTTTGCCGGGGTCTTCGCCGAACGGGCTTTGCTTGTCACTCGAGTTCTCCATGGTCTCGTCGGGTGATCGGTTTACATATAACTTACTCTGGAGTAAGTTCATTGTCGACACCGAACCCGCAAATGTGAAGGTAGGAACAGTGGCAGCCAAGAGCAAGGGTGCACCCAACCTCTACGGATCCTTCATCCACTCCGCCCCCGGCGCGTTCCTGGCGAGCAAGCTGGGTCTGCCCCAGCCGGCGCAGCTGCGCCGCTACAAGGCAGGCGAGCCCGCACTTCCCGGCCCGGTCCTGCTGGGCGGCAAGGGCCGTCTCGCCGAGCCGATCCGCGCGCTGCTGTCGGACTACACCGTCGCGGACTCGCTCGACTCGGGCACCAAGTACGGCGCGCTGGTCTTCGACGCCACCGGCATCGACTCCATCGACAAGCTTTCGCAGCTGTTCGAATTCTTCCAGCCCGCGATGCGTAACCTCGCACCTTCGGGGCGTGTCGTGGTCATCGGTACCACCCCGGAACTGGCCGCCTCGGTCGACGAGCAGATCGCCCAGCGCGCGCTCGAGGGCTTCAGCCGTTCGATCGCCAAGGAGCTGCTGCGCGGCGCCACCGGTCAGCTGGTCTACGTGCACCCGGAGGCGGGCGCGTCCGCGACCGGCCTCGAGTCGACCCTGCGCTTCCTGCTCTCGGGCAAGTCGGCCTTCGTCGACGGCCAGGTCATCCGGGTCGGCAAGGCCGATTCCGTCGCCCCGGCCAGCTGGGACAAGCCGCTCGCAGGCAAGGTCGCCGTCGTGACCGGTGCCGCCCGCGGCATCGGCGCCACCATCGCCGAGGTCTTCGCCCGTGACGGCGCCACCGTCATCGTCGCCGACATCCCCGCCGCGGGTGAGGCCCTGTCCGAGACCGCCAACAAGGTCGGCGCCACCGCGCTCGCCCTCGACGTCACCGCCCCCGACGCCGCCGAGCGCCTCGCCGAGTTCGCCACCGAGCGTTTCGGCGGCATCGACATCGTCGTGCACAACGCGGGCATCACCCGCGACAAACTGCTCGCGAACATGGACGAGGGCCGCTGGAACTCGGTCATCAACGTCAATCTCGCCGCCCCGCACCGCATCACCTCCGGCCTCGTCGCCAAGGGTGTGCTCAAGGAAGGCGGCCGCGTGATCGACGTGTCCTCCATCGCGGGCATCGCCGGCAACCGTGGCCAGACCAACTACGGCGCCTCCAAGGCCGGTGTCATCGGCATGGTCGACGCCGAGTCCCCGCTGCTCGCGGAGAAGGGCATCACCATCAACGCGGTGGCCCCCGGCTTCATCGAGACCGCGATGACCGCAGCCATCCCCGTCGGCACCCGCGAGGCGGGCCGCCTGATGAGCTCGCTGCTGCAGGGTGGCCAGACCGTCGACGTCGCCGAGACCATCGCCTACTTCGCCAGCCCGGCGTCGAACGCGGTGAGCGGCAACGTGGTTCGCGTCTGCGGACAGAGCCTGATCGGCGCCTGATGACCCAGACGATCACCCTCTCCGAGGTTCCGAAGAACGGCGGGCTGTACGCGAAGGCGGCGCTGGGCGCCGTCCCGCTGCCCGGCCCGCTGTCGGGTCGCAAGCCGACCCTGCCGGACCGCCGCGTCGTCCTCGACGGTTTCCAGGTCGACCCCGACCACCTGGCGGCGTACTGCCACGCCACCGGCCTGCGCTTCAGCGACACCCTGCCGCTGACGTACCCGTTCATCCTGGCGTTCCCGCTGGCGATGCAACTGGTGGTCGCCCGCGACTTCCCGTTCAGCGCGGTGGGCGCTGTGCATTTCGAGAACGTCATCGAGCGCACCCGCGAAATCTCGGTCGCCGAGCCGCTCGATTTCTCCGCCCACATCGAGAACCTGCGCGAGCACCCGAAAGGCCTGCTGGTCGACGCGATCACGGAGATCCGGGTCGGTCGCGAGCTGGTCTGGCGTCAGGTGACCACCTTCCTGCACCAGCAGCGCACCTCGCTGTCGGGCGGCCCGAAGTCGGAGCCACCCGCCGACGTGGTTCCCCCGCCGCCGCTGCGCGTGCAGCGCGTCGATCAGAAGATGATCAACCGCTACGCCGCCGCCTCGGGCGATCACAACCCGATCCACGTCTCCGGCCTCGGCGCCAAGGCCATGGGCTTCCCGAAGACCATCGCCCACGGCATGTGGTCGGCCGCGAACATCCTCGCCACCATCGAGGGCCGCGTCCCCGAAAAGACCACCTACACGGTCAAATTCGGCAAGCCGGTCTTCCTCCCGTCCTCGGTCAACGTCTACGCCGACCAGGTCGGCTCCGGCTGGGACCTCTCCATGCTCAACCCCAAAAAGGGCTACCCCCACCTCACCGCAACCCTGCGCTGAGCCCCGGTTCCCCACGGGCCGCACATCCACAAGGATGTGCGGCCCGTTGCGTTTGACAGCGCCGGCCGGACAGCTGCTGTAAAGACAGTCTTGACAGTGGTTGCTGTAAAGGTAGTCTTGACACGTGGAGATTACGCAATCGGCCCGCAAGCACGGAGTGGCCGACGCGGACATCATTCACGCATGGGACAACGCTCTGCGACTCGTGGAGTTCGAGTATCTGAGGTGATGCATATGTCTACGACCAAGAACAAGAAGGGGACGACCAAGCGCCCGGTGCGCACTCCGATCGGTGCGGTATCTCACGTCAAGACCATCAAGCCTCGTGTCACGCGGCAGCCCGCCAAGTCCCGTGCTGCCCAGGCAATTGAACCCAAGTCGAAGACTGTGATCGAGGAGTCGAGCTCCGGATTGGAAGGCCTCGAACCGCAGGACTCACCTGCTCGGGATGCCAAACACTTTCGACGAATCATCGAAGCCCGCAAACAAGTTGCGGCAGCAGAAGCCGAGTTGCGCGATGCGGTGAAAGCCGCGCATGCGGCAGGTGATTCCTGGACGGTTATCGGAATGGCGCTGGACACGTCGCGCCAGGCAGCCTTCCAGCGGTTCGGCAAAGACTGAGCTGGATTCGCTCGATCTAGTCCGTGTGCGCGCAAAGTATCGCGATAATAATCGTGTTCGCGGTGCCTGCGTGTTACACCTTTTCGCCGTGAGATCAATCATGGCCTACAACAGGGGTAGCTGGGTAATCACCGAAATTCGGCACTGAGTCGGCTTTTGGCCCCTGCCGTTCATCCGCGCGCGTAGTCCACGCACCCTCACTCTCGACTTGTTATCCAGCGGGTTTACCGCGGTCGAAGCCGGTCAGCGTGGCCCGAGCATCACGTGACGAAGGACCGAAGTGAAATCCTCACGCCGGGTTGGTCGCCTTGCCCGATTCTGGCAAACTTTCAGCATATGTCTGGCTAATGCCCCGAATTATGCGGGCTGGGGTGGCTCAGTGGGTCGTGTTAGAACTTTCCAGTCGGCAATAACGTCGGCATTCATGCTCACTACCAAGGGGTTGCACTTCATGAAGAAGTTCCGGACGCTCGGTTTCGGCATCGCCATCGCGGCAGGTCTGGCAATCTTCGGCACCGGCGTGGCTACCGCCCAGGAGCCGGAGACCGGTGGCGGTCAGGAGGAGGCCACCACCGGTTCGGCGGACGGCCTGGCCGCGCTGCTCGAGTCCCTGGCGACCGGCTCGGCCGGCGCTGACACCGACACCGAGACCGATGCCGATGGTGACACCGGGACCGAGCCCGAGCCCGAGACCGGCGCCGACACCGGTTCCGCTTCCGGCCTTGCCGCCCTGCTCGAGGCGCTGGCCACGGGCTCCGCGGGTGCCGAGGAGCCGGAGACCGACCCGGCCGACTGATTACCGGCGATACATCGAATGCCCTGCCACTCGGCGGGGCATTTCGTCGTTTCCGGACACCGGATTCGGGCCTGCATCGATAGGTTGGGCCCCTCCGTTACATGAATTCGCTGTGAGATTACTCATTTTCGATGAAACAGTTTGCTGAATCATTGCGGCGCAGTCAATTTCGTGCCAACTTGGTCTACCGACCGGTGTTTTGTTCCACGAGCTAAGAAGTTGCCTAGGCTGTTATGGACTGTCGATCCAGTGTTGCCACGGCGCCAATACTTCGGCCGGAAAATTGCGGCAACTCACTGGCATCTGAACAGATCGCTGCCCGAATTTCGACCGCTCCTCGTCCTCCGAAACGCGTGTTAGAACTTCTGTGCCCAGTCCACGCGACTGGCAAACAGGGGATTTCGAACCCCCAGCTCGGGTGGCGATCATGCGGCCGCCCAACGCGTTTCACCTGATGATCCTTTGGCGAGAAGTGGTGTGGAGGAAGCGTTGAAGAAGACAATAGCTATCGCACTGGCGGCGGCTTGGTCGCTGCTGATGGTGCCCGGCCTGGCCGGCGCCGACACCGGAAGCGGCACGACCGGAAGTGGCGTGATCGACACCGGCAGCGGAATTCTCGGCGACCTACTCGATACCGGCAGCGGCATCCTCGGCGGAAGCTCGGGCGGCTCGTCGGAAAGCGTGCAGCCGTGCAACACATCGACCAAGTCCGGCGGCGAGGGCGTCACCAACACCACGCACCAACTCGGCGTCACCGGCCCGACCTCGTTCGTCCTGTCCTACGAAACCCTGAACATCCCCGACCGAATCCAGGTCTTCTACGAGGGCGGCCAGGTACTCGACACCGGCTACATCGGCGACAACCTCAACCAGGGCACCGGCTCCGCGGTCGTCTCCCTCCCCGCGGGCTCGACGACAACAGTGACCGTCCGCGTCAGCGGCATGGACGACACCCAATGGGAATACACGGTCAACTGCCCGTCCTAGATCGCCGGATCTGATCGTCGGCCAATACAACGAATGCCCTGCCGCCCGGCGGGGCATTCGTCGTTCCAGATCCTGATCAGCTGCGCCGCGCCGCCCGAATCCCGTTGACGTAGGCGGCAACAATCCGCAGATCACCCTCGGAGAGACCGGACAGGTCGACGATGCCACCGGCCTGCGGCGCCGCCACCTGCTCCACCTCGGCGGGTTCCAATCCCGCTTGCACGAGCAACGGCGCGGCATCGAGCCCGACGGCCTCCGCCATGGCCTGCAGGGTCTCGGCCGTAGTGCTGGCCGGGACCTTCTGCCCGCGCTTGTACTGGGTGCCGTTCTCGACCTGCGTCCACAGACTGGTACTGATCCGTGCTGCCTTCGCGGCGCGGTCCATCGACATCTCGCGCTCCTTGCGAGCAAGCCGCAGGGTGGCGCTGACCTCGGGCGGGACCACCGCGCTCCGTTGTCTCACCATGTCGCGAGGATAGCAGATTGTTTGCACTGATGCATGAAGTGTATGTAGCGATGATGCCCACTTCGGCGGCCCGAAGCTGGCGACAGTCGTGCCCGATCGTGACAGCAGGTCCCGATAATGATTGTGATGCAACCTAACTGGGTACCCGTCAGGGTCGCCTCAGCTTGACAGACACGTTGCAACAACGTTGCATACAACGAGTGTTGAATTGTGGGTCTCGAGAATGGGTCCACTCGACGCCGCCCCGGCGCGCAACCCGTACCGGCCATGAAGCGCCGGAGGCTGCCAGGGTTCCGACCTGCTATCGATCGAAGGAGCAAATACATGGGCACGAGCGATGCCATGACGGCGTCGAACCGCATGCGCGAGGATTCGTGCGGTGTGACCCCGTTGGACAGGTGGACCGACGATTCACACCTGTTCCTGGATCGAAGTGCCGCCCGCGACCTGGCGCAGATGCTCGGCGATATCCCGGACCTGGCCGAGGATCTGGCGGATGCGCGCACGAGGCAGACCCGGTTCGGCACGGTCGACTACCGAACGCGTAACGGTGCCAGGGAACAGCGACTTCCCTTCAATCCGGCGGCGGCGCGGGTGGAAGACGAACTCCGGGCGGTCTTGGTGTCCTGGGTTCGTTTGGTGTGTGAGCAGCGCGATTTCGCATACGACGGTGCGTCGACCATCGCTGGTCTGGCGGAGTGGTTGCAGCGCAACATCATTGCTTTCGTCATGACGGAGGGAGTCGAGAACGCTCCGGTCGAGATCGCCGCCGCGATCGAAGCCGCCGTAGCCGTCGTGTGCCCACCCGCCGATGCGGCCGGCGCCGACGCCGCGTTGGTACTGCGTGCCAGAGCGGTACGACTCAACGCCACCGGGATCGGCAAGCTCGCAGAGCAATTGGGTGATGGGTATCGCAACTTGACCGCACGTCGAGTGCGCACGCTCCGCGAGGCGGGCTTGATCCATCCCGTGCCCGGTCCCTGGTCACCTGAATGGCCCGAGATGTTCGTGGTCGGCGAGGTCCTGGACGCGCACCGGGCCCTCCCGGCGCGGAAGCGCGCGAAAGAGATGTAGTGCATTCAGCACCCCCGCGGGGCGTCGGCCGATTGTGGCCGGCGCCCCGCTGTCGTTGTCGGTCGCGACGAGCCGCATCAGCACTCCAGAACCACGCGGAATGCCTTACGCCGAACAATATTTCGTCGAGCCCGCGGTGTGATCCGGTCCGGGAGAACCGCTCTCACCAGCGATTTCATGTCATGTGGGGCGGTGGGTTGACAGGCCGCGGTCGATGTTGCAAGATAGTCGCAGCGGGATTTCGCATGCCCAAAACCTGGAACACACAGCGAAGTTCAGTCCCGACGATCCCAGACTCCGCAGATCCTGACCAAGGCTCAGGGTTTGCCCGACGGTAGAGTGGGACAGGAGCTCTCGACCGAGGGTCTGTACATTTCGGCTGCTGGGTGGGTTTCTTGTGTCAGGTGCATTCGATGCGTTCACTCCCGACGACTCGGGCAACCCACCGGATGAGCAGTCCCGCCAGGACAGTGGCGGATCCTTCCGCGGTGTGGACGACGCGGTACCGGTTGGAAGGAACCGGTCCGGTCACGTCGACCTCGCGGACATCTGTGTAGAAGACCTTCAGGTGGTCGCCGGGGCGGTCGATCGGTGGCGGTCGTTACGGCCGCCACTCACTGTGGCGCAGCATATCTCGCGGTGATGTGGATCTCGCATCCGCTCTGATCGGGCAGTTCGGATGTGGGCAGATCGTTGTCATCGGTAGGTGAGAGTTGTGTGTTCCCATGGGTGGTGAAGGTGGGTCGGATCCCGTAGTGCCTGATCGACAAGATATTGCAGTGCAGCGCAACAGGTTCAATGCCCAGGAAGCTGCGTTCAGCCAGGGCATCAGGGTCGATTCGGTCATCGTGTTCGACTTCGTCTCGTACTGGTCCGTCGTAGACCGCGCTGTCTTGATCCAAGCCGATCTGTCGGGCCACGTCAGGAACGAAGTGATCGCGCACTCTGTCGCACACATCGAGATGGCCGAATCACTGGAACTGGCAGCAGCTCTCGATGGTGAGCTGTGGCGCGGCCGGATCGAGATGAAGGTGCACGACGTCGTCGCCCGGCGTCTGATTCCGCTTGGCGACCTGCGTGATGCCTTGGAGATAGCAGGCACCCTCCGCGACGTCGCAGCGGTGCTCGGTGTCACCGAGTTCCTCCTCGGGTGGCGCCTGCAACACCTGGCCGACGAGGAGTTCGCGATGATTCCCGTTCATCTGCTGAATCGTCTCGGCTGGCTGCCCGGCATGACCTCCGAGTACCCGTATCTGTGCCTGTGGCCGACATCCAGCTCAGGCGAGATGCTGCGCCAGTTGGCTCCCGGCCGACACCACAACTAGTCATCACAACACCTATCCAGCCCTCGTTCCGATACGGAACGGGGGCTTCGTCGTTGGCGCACCAGCGCCGCCGAAAGAGGTACTTCCCATGTCGCTGTGGTCTCCGAAAGGATCGCCTCCGCCCAGCCGTGACCCCCGCATCATCGATGTGCTGGTGGTCGGCGGAACCTGGAACCCCGGCGGGGACGGGGTCACCGCTGCCTTCACCGACGCACTGAACAAGTCGATGTTCCGCCCGCGCATGGTCCCGTACCCCGCCGACTACGGCTCGCACGTGAGCTATGCCGACAGTGTCGCGGAAGGCAGGCGCGCCTTGCTCGCCGCGATCGACCGCACCCCGAACCAGGTTGTCCTGGCAGGATATTCGCAAGGTGCCGCCGTCGCCGGTGATGTCGCCGCGGAAATCGGGCGTGGGGAACATCCAGGCCGCGAGGTGATCGCGTGCGCGCTGATCGCCGACCCACGCCGACCGGCAGGCCACTACCTCGGCGACACCGACCCCGGCGGCTACGGCGTGGTCGGGGAACGCCCGATCGACGGCATCCCCGCCTACTGGGCCGCGGCGCCCGGCGACCCCATCACCGCGTTGCCCGCGGGCAACCCCCTGCGGACCATCGCGGACCTGAGCGCCTTCTTCAGCTTCGCCAGCGCGAACGCGGCCATCCGTTGGGCGCAGCGAATGCTGGACACCGCCACCCGGAATCAGCTGCAGCGCTGGTGGTCACCGGCCAACTGGCGGCACTGGTCCGGCGCCGTCGCCTACGCCCGCGGATACCTGTTCGACGGCAGACACACCGACGACTACGTCCGCCACGGCCATGCCCGCGCGCTGGCCCAGGCCCTGAACCGCGATGTCGCCGAAGGGCGAATCTGACATCCGCGAACTGTGGAAAGGAACCTCCAAATGCGAATCGGCAAGGTACCAGAGCCGGCGCTGATCCGGTCGGTACTCGTCGCGATCACCGGTGTGGTCGCGTTTCTCATCGGCCGGGAGGTCGACACCGTCTGGGTCGAGACTCTGCTCACGCTGTACGGCCTGGCAACGCCGGTGATCGCCGGGGCGGTGATCAGGCCCGCGGTCACCCCGGTGTCGGGATCGGTGGGTGAACCGGATGGCGTCGTGGTTGAGCCCTGAGTTCGTCCAGGCGACCGGCGTCGCCGTCGCCACCGTGATCGGCGCGGTGACCGCCTGGCAGGCGAGGGAAGTCGCCAAGTTGCGCGAGCGCGTGGTCGCCCTCGAGGAACAGGCCGCCGACGACAAACTGCGATTCCGCGACGCGATCCGCCTGATCCGCGCGCTACAGCGGCACATCGACGAACTCCTCAGCTTCCTGCGCCTGCACGTCCCCGGCCAGGAACCCCCGGTGGCCCAATACAAGATCCCGGCCACCCTCCAAGAAGAAATCTGACGGCACCACCGCGGTGCCGTTCCTGAACCGCATGCGGCAAGCCCCCGGAGAACACTCGATACGGTGCGGGATTCGAGCCCGCCGCATGCCGCACCCCCGATGCGCCCGTCTCCCGTAGGTGGTCTGCGGTCGAAGACGCCGTCGCTGCGTCAGGGGTGCACGTCCCGCCCTCGCCACTTCCCCTCATCGGCGAGGGCGGGACCACAAACCTCCACCGAGCAAGGAGTAAGTCCATGAGCTGGACAGGCGACCCGGTATGGCTGGCCGATGTGCTGCGCGATGCCGGGCTGGACGTCATCGAACACGAAGGCTGGCGAGACCGAGGCCACGGCGACTTCCGCGACCTGCGCGGCGTGCTGTGCCACCACACCGCCGGCGGCGGCAAGAACGACTGGCGCATCGTCCAGGACGGCCGCGCCGACCTTCCCGGCCCACTCGCCCAGCTGGTCCTCGAACGCGACGGCACCTACCGCGTGATCGCCGCAGGCGTCTGCTGGCACGCCGGCCGCGGCTCCTGGCCCGGCTGGCCCACCGACAACGCCAACTACCACGTGATCGGCATCGAAGCCGTCTCCCGCGGCGACGGAACCGACTGGACCCCAGCACAACTCGACGCCTACAAGCGCGGCTGCGCCGCCATCCTGGCCCACATCGGCCGCTCCGCCGAGGACTGCGTGGCCCACCGCGAGTACTCGCACGAAGGAAAAATCGACCCCGCCGGTATCGACATGGACGAATTCCGCCGTGCCGTACAGGCATTCATCGACGGAGAGGACGCCCCGATGAGCGCATCCGAAGTTACCCAGATCCAGGATTTCATCACCGCCTTCTGCGGCCCGATCGGCACCGATGTCAAGGACATCCGCGAGCAGCTGTGCGGTAGCCAGCAGCGCGACGCGGGCATGTTCGCCGGCTGGGAACAGCTCGACGGCATGACTGTGGTCGACGCCCTGGCCGACGTGCTGGACCGCCTGAAGGCCCTCGAAGCTCCTCGCACCTGACGCGCCCTGCCCGTCACCTCGCACGACGGAAGGAGGTGAATTCCATGCTTCCTGTCCTTCTCGAACTGCTCGAGCTGGCCGTGGTCCTAGCCCCGGTGATCCTGCCGCTGCTCGGCCTGTCCTGACTCCACACCCGCAACCACACGAAGCCCGCCCAGTAGGTGCGGGCTCTTTTCATGCCCAAGCTCGGGAGGCTCCACCACATGTCCGGCAAGGAAATCATCGGCTCGGTCGACTTCGGCACCAACGAAGCATCGACACCGGAATACGTTCAGACCGAATCCGGACAGCTGGTCACTCCCGAGTTTCTGGCACTCCTCCAGCAGACCCTGTCCGGCAAGCTCGCCGAGCCGGACCACGACGAAGAACTCGACCCGCAGGTTCGCGCACTGGCGGAAGAACTTTCGGTCATTCACCTCCCCGAATGGACCAGCCCCGTCGGCCGCAAGCTCGCGGAGCCGACGGTCACCTCGATCAAGCAGGCAACGCGGGTAGCCGAATACCTGATCAAGCGCGGCGTGCGCGTGCATCCCGAACTCGAAGAGATCAGGTGGGTCCCCACCCCAGCGGGCGCGCCCGGCGCCTTCGACACCGGCGCCCACATCACCCCCGATGCCGAAGGCAACTGGCCGACACCTGACGCCGAGGAGTTCTACGACTTCGACGAAATTTCGGTGAAGCAGGTCGAGGGGAGTGCGTGGTACGCGACGCATCCCCGCGGGATCGCGTGTGAGGGGAAGACGAAGTCGGAGGCGTATGCGGCGATGGTCGCCGAGCTGCGGCGCCGGATCGATGATGCGTCGGGGGGGTCGAAATGACCGTCGCATCCGATTGGGTGACTGCCGGTGCGGCATGGCGCGCTTCGCTGACACCGCTGGGTGCCGAATCAGCGGGTGCTCAGGAGCGTCAGTCACGGGTGTTCAACCACTCCGGGATGACCCCGGCAGCTGCCGCGCGAGCATACAACCGGGTGCTCGCGCAGCGTGAGCTGACAGCACAAGCGGTACATGCCGAGAGTTCAGTCGCAAAATTCGTCAACGATCAGGGACCGTCCAGCGACTTCCCGGGTCCGTCAGTCCAGGTTGCGGATCCGATCGCCGAGGAGCCCAAAATCGACTACGGGGGACATAACTACGCCGGTGGTATGCCGCCGGAAAAGAAGCCGGAGCAGCCGGGCGTCACGACGCCGAAGCCGGGAGCGGCAACGCCCCCACCCCCGGCTCCGCAACCAGCGGCTACCCAATCGGTACCGGCGACGACGACCCCTCCGCCTCCGCCTGCTATTGAATTGGGCGAGGTTCCTGCGTCATCCTCGCCGATTCCCGTGCCGCCATCGGGATCGGAAAACAGTGGCCCACTCTTCGACCGTCCCGATATTTCAGGGAAAAAGGAGGGCGAAAGCTGGACCGAAGTACGCGATGGATTCACCCACACCTACACGATCCCAGTCGGCAATGGCAACAAGAGCGTCGACCAAGAAGTCACTCGTGACGGTGTACTGATCGGGTCGTCGAGACTCGCATATGGCGAAAACGGTGGTGTGCAGCAGTGGGTCGACATCGTTGGCAGTGCATCCCTCTATGCCGAGCAGGAGTCCGCAGGAGCGAATCAGTATACCCAAATGTTCAATGCCGGGACATCGACCTCCGGTGCTCCGGATAGCAGTTTCGGGACTTTGCCTGATCTGAAGACGACATTCACGTTGGTCGACAATGGCGTTCCGGTAGGCAGTCTGGAGACAATCAGTACTGAGCCGGGTCTCATCCACACGGCGTATGTAAACAAAGACGGCGACGTATCCAGTTGGCGGACCAATGAAACCGAGCATGGTGGACTGGTAACCAACCCGATCAAATACCAGGACCATTCCGGGCGCGGCTGGTACTCGGGTAATCCGTCGGGTGGGCCGCTTTGGGAGATTTCGCCAAAGCTGGATGGCTCGAGCCTGTACACAAACACTGAAACAACAAACAGTGGAACGCATATTCGCGTCTGGGACCCAAGCAATGAAAGCAAGACGGACAAGTTCTACTCGAAATCCGGAGTAGGCGGCTACCTTGTATCGACAAATGCTAATGGCATAACCGTAGATGGTGATGATGGGTCGCGTGCCCAATACGATCTTCTGGGGAGATTGATAGAATCTCGCGAGCCTACTATGAAGGATCCTAAACCGGACCTCCGTAGCAACTACGAAAGGTTCACGTCGTTCAGCCGTGATGTGGCTACTGGATTTGAGCTCGCATACGACGAGATGAAATCCGGAATTGCAGCGCTTGCAGGCCAGCAGGAACGCGGCGTTGATGGCTGGGCCAATCGCTTGGTGCTGAGTGTCATGGATGGCAGCCTTAAAGATGCATGGCTCGGCTTGGCGACGAGTGGGGTGGGTATTGGTGCGGGATTGGCGTTTACAGCAATCGATCTGGCAGCGATTTCAGTGGGGCAAGGTAGCTGGGAGCAACTGGGTCGCGACGCTCTGGGGACAGGCAATGAAATATCGATCTTCGCAATCGGTGCAGACTGGACGCAAGCTGGCAAAGACCCTGGCGAGACAGTTGGGCGCGCGTTGTTCGGTTCGATGTTCCTGCTGGGCCCCAAGGGAATCAACACGGCAACCGGTAAGCTGCCTCCTCCGAGCACAGTAAACACTGCGATAAAGACTGCGGCAAATACCGCGCTCCAGAACACATCAGTCGGCTTGGGCAACATTGGGCGAACCTTTGGCCAACCAGCACTTGCTGAAGCTGGTCGACATGGCTTCCCGGGTATGGCTCGTACGCCAGGGCCGACGAGTTTCGCGAACACTACGGGTAGCGGACCTTCCGGCCGTCGATCAGGCAACGCCCCCAATGCCGGTCCGAGTGCCACAATTCCGTCCGAGCAAGCCCCACCAACTTCGGCATCAGGAACGAGCGGGAACCGCGGTTCGAACGAAGCGCCTCTATTGCCAGCTGAAATTGCCAACTCTGGAGCGAGGCACTCGGCTGAGCAGCGGCGCGGAGCTACCGCCAGTGAAGGATCCCGTGCCGGGAGGGACAACGGTGTCTCTGCAGTACCCAGTGCTACACGAACAAGCAATCAAAACATCATACGCCCTGGTGCATTGTCGACAATCGATGTCACTGTTGAATTGGCTGCGAGCCGGATAAACAGTCCGGTGTCGCAGGGCGGCGCACCGTCGAGGCATCCCAGTCAACCCGCTATAGCAGCACCCGCCAGCGGTTTGGGATCCCCGACGGTACGGTCGACCGGAGTCGCGCCACAACTTTCGGACGTCGCGCTACCGGATGGAACTACTATCGGAACGCGGCAATACGGAAGATCGGTCCACGGTGACGTCGAGTACTACGCTGACTCTATGGGCGACCCTATGGCTGCCGTGGCGCGGCTCGATCCGCCGACTGGATACAAGAAGATCGGTCTTGGAAAACCTAAACCCGTTGGGTTTGTAGATGGTATGGACAATCGAGGCCATATGATCCCCGAGGCCGCTGTTCGAAATCAGCGCGATGCCAACGTGCAGGCCAATTCTATTGCGGAGCATGCCAGTTTGAATTTGGGGGCAAAGTCACGCTGGGAGCGTGCGGCCAGGAAATATGCGCGTGTGCACTCTGGTGTAACCATGATCTCAATAGTATTGGAGCGCGATCCTGCTACTCGCCGTCCTGTAAAGATCAAACATTCGTTGTTTGATTCTAACGGCATGGAGATTCCTGGGTTTGCGGTTGTCATGTATAATCCAACTACGCGAGGCCGTGCGGCTGTGCGTACTGACCCGCCCAACCCAAAGTATCCTAGTCCATGATCACCAAAGGATGTACTCTGTGCCTGGCATTCCACCAAACCTGCATGCAGATATCGATATCCAGATAGGTCAGCAGGTATTAGCTGAGATGTACGAAACTGACGAATCTGCAGATCTCGCAATCGGGATTGAGGGCGATCGGTATAGTGTGACCCTGAGGTCAAGTTTGCAGTCTATTATCCTCCCCTCGGATGATTTACTGGAGTCGGTGGGGAGGCTGGTGTCTCTCCATGCTGAGTACAGCTCGAATCTCCAAACTGTTAATTATCATTACCAGAAGGAGCCGGCCGGGTCGTGGATCATGTCTGCCAGCTACGGATACCACCGCCTTGAATAGGCTGCCTCATCGGATACCTCGAAATCGAACAAGGGGTATACGACCCTGGCTTCGGATCGTGGCTACCGATGCAGATATCTATTGATGCGAATGGAAGTACCTTGAGTTTTCAACTCTGACGCGCCGCCGCGCCGCCGCGCCGATGCCCAGCGGTCCGCGCTCGCATGAGAATGCGTTTTAGCGGCGCGTCGAACGCTTCGGTGAGGGAGTTGTCCGCATTCGATCCGTATGTGTGGTGACGGGCAATGGGAAGAGGTAATATATCAATTGTCAACAGGTGATAGTCTTGACGGCGATTCGGCAATTATTTTGCAGCAAGAGTTGCTTAACGACATTGCGCATGACTTAATGTATTGCGCGAGCAATGAGTGGGCCCGTCTCGACGCAACCATCGTTCTGATCGGCGACCGAGCTTTTCTACATCTCGGTTTTCATTCGGGCATGGGAGAAGGTTCCTCGCCTTCTATCCCGGTAAGCCTGCCTGTTTCAGCTCGAAGGCTCAAGGAGGTTATGTATGTCCCTGGCCGTGGGACATGGATCACGCTGCGCATATCAATAGAATCTGATGGTTCCATTGAATCTGTATTCGAGTACGATGAGCGACCCGATCTGGGTGAAGAAATATTCCGTGACCTTTTCAGGGAGCTTGATATTTATCCGCGAACCTTGGTTCCGGAATGGATGGTATCCGAACTGGGTGATGACCTACCATCCGTAGGGCCTGTGGATGTACTCGACAGCGACTCTCAGGACGTGCCGTCGGCGGGGATGAACTCTGCGTTGGGGCCCAGTGATCTCTACAAGCCGGAGATGGAACGAGATAGTGCTCTCCTCCTAGCACAAGATTTCGTACCGGAGGAAGCCGGCCTGGTATATTTCAGAATCGTTCGGAACTATGAATCAGAGCGTGATCCTGTGAAGGTATTCCTAGAGCTCGACGACGAGCGGTATGAGTACAGAAAGGTCGAAGTGTTCCCGAACGGTTGCGTTGACTCGGCGATGATCACTTGCTCAGGCGAGTATACGCAGGCTCTTGATGATCCGTGGCCTTCGATTTCTGAGCTTGAGCTAGATGGCAGAATTATTGCTATCGATTCCATTTCGCCAATCGAGTTCCAAACTGAATGGTTGATTGCAAATGGACCGGAGTAATCCAATGAGTTGACCTGAGTCTAACTCCTGAAATGATTTGGGAGTCTGTAGTTTCGCTAGATATCCCGATCGGGTGCCCGGTCGGGATTTTTCATGCCCAAATCTCGGTTTTCAATTGGTTTCTGTTCAAGGACTTGACATGAACGAAAAGATACTGTTTCCTGATGTCGAACAAACTTTGGTTGATTATCTTACGGCGCAACTAGTTTCGTTATCCGATACTGCGACTGTGGTCACTCGGGTCCCCGACCCACGCCCGACCCGCATGGTGCGAGTAACCAGAAACGACCGAAAAGCCCGAGTCGACGTCGAAGATCGTGAGGGCCGCCGAAGCGCCCAGCTGATCCTCGATCGTCCTCGCGTCGTTCTCGAATGCACCGACGACGCCGGCGCCGCGGCAACCCTTGCCGCGCTCGTGCGTTCGATCCTGAGTGCAGCCGCTCCCGGCTACCTGGGCACCGTCTGGTGCGACCAGGTCGAGGACGCCGGCATGGAGAACGACACCGATCCGGCGACTGCCGCTCCGCGGTACACCCTCGTCGCCGACCTGATTGTGCGAGGCACCGTCCTCGCCTGACTCCGACCGGAGTCGAACTGAAGTACCCATCCCGAGGGCCTGCGCAACAATCCCAAGGGAGATAACAACAATGGCTCTGCCTTCCAGCAAGTTCATCGGCGCCGGTACCCCGAACCTGGCCGTTTCCGGCGGTGTCCTGGTGGCGCCGCTCGCCACCAGCCTGCCCACCACCGCGGCCGGCGTCATCGACCCCGCGTTCAAGGCTCTCGGCTACGTTTCCGAGGACGGCATCGAGTCGCTCGGTGAGCGCAAGGTCGAGACGGTCAAGGACTGGAACGCCGATATCATCGCCCAGCTGCAGACCGAGCACTCGGTGCGCTTCGGCCTCACCCTGTACGCGGTGTGGGACCAGGACGTGCTCAGCGAGATCTTCGGTGAGAACAACGTGACCGCCACCGCGGCCACCTCCACCTCGGGCAAGCTGATCAATGTCAAGGAAACCGGCCTGGTGCTGCCGCGTCGCTCGTGGGTCTTCGACATGAAGACCGAGGACAAGAAGCTGCGCATCGTTCTGCCGAACGCCAAGATCTCGTCCATCACCGAGAAGAAGTTCGTGTCCAACGAACTGGCCGGCTTCACCATCAATGTCGAGGCATTCAAGGATGACTCGGGCGTCAAGGCGTACCGCTACCTCGACGACGGCATCAAGACTGCCTGATTAAGCCCCCAACGGCGGCGGGTAAAACACCTATGCGCAGGCCCGCCCGCCGCCCGTTGGGCCCTTTTTATCTCTGAAACCACTCATCTCGAACTACGAAAGGGTCTGCTACCCATGACTTCTCCTGCTGCTCCCATCAAGGTCGCCCAGCCGGCCATCGTGAAGGACGACTTCACCTACACCGTCGACGGCACCGACATCGTGCTGCCGTCGCTGTCCTACCTCAAGCCCGGTCTCGTTCGCCGGATCCGTCGTCTCGGTGATGTCGACGCGATGTACACCCTGCTCGAGCTGAGCCTGGCGCCCGAGGCGCTCGCGGTGCTCGACGATATGGATCCCGACGCCTACCACCAGCTGCTCGAGGCGTGGCGCGCGCACTCGGGGCTGAGCCTGGGGGAATCCTAAGCCTCGATGCTCTTCTCGAAGAGCACAGCGAGGCAATCGAATACGACCTGATCGCCTTTGGGCTCCGGCTGCGGATGCTCGGCACCGATGTACTCAGCTGGGCTGACCTGCGAGCGATCGTCAAGCACCTTCCGCTCGAGTCGGCGCTCCTTCGGACGATGTATCCGGAGGGCAGTCGATGGCAAACCGCTGAGCACCTGCTGGCAGATGTCGCAGACAGTCTGCGTTGGTTGGCCTGGGCCCGTACCGACGACGGCCGGCGTGGGCGCAATCGACCCGAGCCGATCGCTCGCCCAGGCAGGAAGTCGGATCGCGAACGTGTCGGCACGGCAACGGAACTCGATCAGATGAACGACTTCCTCGGCTGGAACGGCTAGGTGGCTGCAGCCCCGGAGCGGTCGAACGCAGAAAGTGGATACCAATTGTGAAGAAGAAACGCCCAACGGCGATGACATTGCCGGACGTTCTTGCGATGACCACGAGCGGCCAACCGGCTCCGGGAAAGCGGATCACTCTGCCGAGCGGGGCCGTCTGGGAAGGCGGCTCCGGCTCGGGCACTGCGACGATCACCCTGGCCGACGAAGACCCGATCACCCTCGGCGACGATGGTCGAATCCCGCCGAACAACCTGATCGGCGCCGGTCTGTTCGGGGTGCTCGACAGTGTCCTCTCCGATGAACTCGGCACACAGCCGGGTGCTATCGCCGAAAGGGTGGCTGGGCAGGCCATGGACCTGCTCCGTCCCGACGGCGACGAGACCGACACCAAGACTCGTCTGATCAAATTCTCCTCGAAGACGACACTGCTCAATCCGGCGAAGGTTGATAAGGGTGTCGAGAACGTAGTAGTCGAAAACCCTGTCGGTTACGCCGGCGGCGGCTCGGTGCGGGGACCCGGGACCGGCAGCAGCGACTCGATTCTGGCCCGGTTGTCCAACGGTGAATTCGTGGTCAACGCGGCCGCGACTTCCAACGCGCTGCCGCTGCTGGAAGCTATCAATGCAGGCTGGGTTCCCTCAGCCGGGTATCTGGCCGGAATGCTGCCGGGCTTCGCCGACGGCGGTCTGGTCGGCGGGACCCCGATGGGAGATCCGCAGCGCTGGCGTGATCTGCTCGGAACCGGGCTGATCGCCGATGTGCTCGGCGGCGTCGGCGGTGCGGCCATGGACGCGGCAGGTGCCGTCGGGGCAGCTCTCGGCGGTGCGCTGGCGCCCGTCTTCGGAATGGGCGGGCCACTCACCCGACGCACCAACGATCCGGTGAAAGTTGACCTGAGTCAGCAGGATTCATCGGCTCTCGGCGCCGCGCCGCCCCTGTCGGCGGAGCTGAACGTCCAGCCGCAGGGCGTCATGAACGTGGCACCTGCCTTTGCGCAGCCGTCGACGACCGCGAACACCGGATCGGTGGCGCCGCTCGCGTCGCTGTCCGAGGCGCTGACGGCGGGGATCATGTCCTCGGCGACAGAAGCCGGCGGACGGGTTGGCTTGGCGCTGGGCGAAGCGATCGCTCCCGCATTGGGCCCGGCCGGACAGCTGGCACCGGAGATCGGAAAGTCTCTCGGTGAGTCGATCGGATCCAGGTTCGGGGGTGGGTTCGCCGCCTCCATGTCGCTGAAGACCCAGATCGAACCGATGCCGACCGATATGTCGGTCGAAGGCGGAGCCGGCGGGGCGGTCGCGCCCGGTGGTGCTTCGCCGACGACGGTGACCAGCTGGGGTGGTGGCGATGGCGGGTCGACCGGCGGCGGCAACAGCGTCGTCGTGACCGGCGGGTCATCCGGCGGCGGTGTGACAATCCTCAGCAGCACCGGCGGAACAACGGCGAGTGGCGCGTCCACCACTCCGCGAACCCCGAGTCTCAGTGAGGGACTCACGGGAACGAACCTGGCTGAACCCCGGTATCTGAGCACGTATGGCGGCGCCGACTATATCGATCGCGCTTCGATCGTCGGCAGCGAGCTGGCGAGCAACTTCGGCAAGTCGCTCGGTCTCAGCGACACCACTGCCCTGCGTGAGGCCGGTTCTACGGTAGGAGCTCTGGTCGGTGCCCTGGGCATCCCGTCCATCTCTGACGCGCTCGCGGCTGACGGCGAGCTCGCCAAGCAACTCGGCATCAATCCGGACGACGAATTCTTCCTGCCGTTCGAGCAGCAGAAGGCCTTCGATTTCAGCGAAGGTGACAATCTGTCCGCGGGCATTTCCGGTTTTCTGTCCGGCGCCTCGTCCGGTGGCTTGGTCAAGGGCGTCACCGGGGCCGCCAAGGGCCTTGCCCAGGACGCGGCAGGACAGGTCGGCAGCTTCCTCGGTGCTGGTCTGGGTACGGCGATCGCCGGGCCCGCCGGTGCCGCGATCGGTTCCGTGCTCGGTTCGATCGCCGGATCGGTCGTCGCGGGCAAGGCGGTCGACCTCGTCGCCAAACCCGTCGAATGGGTGGCAAGCACCGCCAAGGAACTCGTCGGCACCGGCTTCGGTCTGACGGACCTGGCCGAGGGCGTCGGCGGGCACACCGCCCGCGGCGACATCTTCAATTTCAACGGTATGGACCCCAAGAGCGTCGCGATGTCCATCGCCCGCGTCCAGCGCCGTCAATCGTTTGCGCAGCAACGCGGAGGAGGGCTCGGGCGATGACCCACCAATTGCTCAGTACGCAGGACACCAAGATCGTGGTGTGGGACGTCAACGGCCGGGTCTGGCACCTGGCGGGCCCGAATGCCGGGCGTGAGGGCGTAAGGCTCTCGGCGCAAACAGGATTCATGTTCGCGCCGGTCCAGCTGCTCGCCACCGAAGGTGCCCGCCAGGACGGCGCCACTTTCACTCGGTCGGTTCGCTGGAAGAAGGAGTGGGACTTCCTGGCCATCATCTCCACCGCGGCCGGCGCGCGGGAATCCAACCCGGTTCGCGAGTTCCTCGCCGTGCACGATGCGTGGTTCCGTGGGTGGTCCACCGACAAACCAGTCACGGTCGGCTACTTCACCCGGCACCAGGGTTGGCGATTCCAGCAGTTCCAGCTCGACAGTGCGCCAGAGCCCTCGGGCGATATCGATCCGGCCCGCAACGGGTTCGCCATGTACAAGATCTCGGCGACCGCCATGGACCCGCTCGAACGCCACTTCGACGAGACACAGGTCTGGACCAATGCCTCGGGCACCGGCGAGGGCGTCCTCCGCCTGCGCAACGCAGCCGACCAGCCGGCGTGGCCGCGCTACACCATGAACGGCCCCGGGCGCTGGTCGATCCTCGACCCGGTCCCCAGCGACACCGGCCAGCCGCGCATGGTGCAGACCCCGCGCCTGACGGCCGGCCAAACCCTGCGCATCGACACCCATCCGCGCCATCGGACGGCCCGTCTCTACACCGAGGGCAATACCGCAGGCGTCAATGTGTGGGGCCAGCTCGCCGGCCGCCGCTGGCTCGCCTCGCTGGACCCGTGGAGCAGCACCGACATCGTGGTGAAGGTCGAGGACGGGAACACCGAGTCGAGCGTCATCGGGGCGGTGACACCGCGGTCGTCACGACCGTTCTGATTCTGCCTTCCAACTGAACATCGATCGAGAGAGAGCCCAATCCCTTTTCAGGGGTTGGGCTCTCTCGATTCCTAAGGAGGTATCGCCATGCCGGTACCAGCGCCGGTCGTGGCGTATGACCCTTCCAAGTTCTCCGACTGGCTAGCGTCATTGACCCCGTCGGGGGGAGAAGCGCGGAGCACAACTGACCGCGAGCCGCGGACCTACAACTACTCCGGAATGACTCCGCGTTCGGCAGCCCTGCAGCTGAATCGGATCCGGAATGTGCAGGACATGCTCGGCAACGTTCAACAGTCGCCGCCGAAGGTCGACTTCATCGATGCGCCGTTGCCAGCGCAGCCTCCCGCTAACGATGAGGCGGCCAAACAGGCCAAGCTCGCCGCGGAAGAAGCAATGCGCGCGAAGCAAGAGGAGCGGAAGAACCAGCAACCTGCTCAGCCACCCCCGGTACCGGACAACCCTTCGCCGGTTGCGCCGACCAGTCCATCGCCGGAACAGGTGACACCGTCCACGGGACCGGTGCAACCAGGCGTTACCACGCCGCCTCCACCAGCCGAGGAACGCGATCCGCTGCTGGACGCAAACGGACCGAACACGGACGCGCTTCCGATGCCCTCGACTGCCGGCCAGGAAGTGGGCAAGCCGTGGACAGAGGAACGTCCCAACGGGATCACCGTCGAGTACCGGATCCCGGAGGGCAACGGTTCCAACACGGTCGACGCGATCGTCCGGGATGCCGACAACAATGTCATATCCACGGCGCGAATCGTCGCGATAGAGGGCACGGGCAAATACGTCCGTTGGCAGGACGATGTTGGCGCCGGCGCCTCCTACTACGAGTCGGGCGCCTCGGGCGAGCTGGGCTACGGCCAGCATTTCGCGCCGGGCGCATCCACCAGCGGAATTCCGACGTCGGTCTTCGAAGCATCTCCTGACCTCACCAAGGTCCGCACGATCTCGTACGACCAGTTCGGTAACCCCATCGGTATCGACGTCGGCTCGCGAAACGAGTTCGGACTGTATGACAACACCCATTCCGACATGTACGGCAACGAAACCTTCACGGCGACGAGATTCAATTCGGGCGGAGGTCTCGACTCGAAGTTCACCGGCCAAGTCGATGCGGCGGGGAATGGATGGATGCTCGATGCTAAGGACGACCGGTGGGACATATATTCGGATGAGTTTGGCCGTCCGGTACAGCGAAGGATCAATCCCGCGACCAATGGATACGAATTCAAATACACCGAGAACGGTATCCAGGTCCATGAGCTGCGAGACAAATCCGGGAGACTACTCGAACTTTCCAAGACTGGTCCCGATGGTAGGCCGACAAGGCAACTTCGGCGCGTCGGTGACCTTCTTGCCACGGGTATCCCCGGCGCCGACGGGAAAATGAAGTTCACCTTTACCGACAACACAAGTGTCGGCACGTCGTTCTTCACGCTGCCATGGGAGGACAGGCCGCGGTCGCGGACTGGAGAACTGACGTTCACGCCGGATGGAGGTATGAAGTTCTCCTACACCGACGGTGGATGGGCTGAATTCGGAGCGGACGGAAAATCTACCGCCTTCAGGCCGGCGGACGATACTCGCGCACTGTGGAAAAAGGCGGTTTCCTTCGCTGGGAACTATTACTACGGTATGGGTACCAGCGCCCTCGGCGCTGTCGAAGGAATCACCGCGCTAGCCGGTATCAACGATCAGATTAATCTTGGCGCCAAGGTAATCGGCTCAAGTTTCGAATTGACCAGTCGCCAGGATGCGCTTACAGGTATCGCCGGTGGTTTCGGGGAGCTGTTCGGCACCGCATTCAACGCATACAAGACACTCGGCGTGGAGGCGTATGGACTCGGCGCCGGGGAACAGTCGTGGGGCGAGGCCTGGAGAAACGTTCGCCGCCCGGTCGGCGCAAACTGGAACGCCACCTCGAAGCTGGTCATCGGCACGGATTGGCAAGGCGCCTCCGGAAACCTAGCAGAAACTATGGGACACGCCGCCTTCGGGGCTGCGATGTTCTTTGTGCCAGTCAAGGGTCCTGGTGCGGCGGGAAAGGGTGGAAGACCACATTTCGGCGGTTCCATGGGTGGTGGTCCTGGTCTGAGCGCTACGAGTCCTTTGATCGGCAGCGCTGCTACGCGCTACGTCGGTAGCGGCAGCAAATCGCCAAGGGCGTTGATAGATGGATTTACATCGAAGCTAGTCAAGTATGGACGCGAAAAGGCAGCGCAACTCGACCACTGGAGCGATCAGCCTGTAAAGTCGTTCGAGCTCGTATCGAATATTGTCGCGGAATTCTGGAATGGACCTCCCCCGGCCGCTGCGTCTGCTGGTGGGCGCCACCACGTGCCTCGGTCTGAATTTGGTGGGGTAGCGGGCGCCTCGGATTCGCCTGTTGGTCCATTCATGGCTTTTGCGAAGCGCGGGTTTGGTCGCCAATCTACGTCTCAATCCGGCCGCGGTTCAACTCCTCGGCATAATTCTAGGGTCCCGTCCACTGTCCCGAATTCAAGTCGGAAGCTTGGCCCTTATGGCACAGCTGTCGATCCCAAGGTACTTCAAATTCCGCTGACGAAAGGAAAGACTCCAGGCGGGCAGACATTTCTGGTTGACGAAAACGGTGTGCCACATGTGTTGGCTGATAAGCCAGATAATCCCAACACCCGGATCGGCCTGGACATTCTGAACAACGAGCTGAAGAGTAGAGGACTACATTTAGACCACGGAAACAACGGCGGCGTGAAGTACTATATCCAGGATGATAGTGCTGCCATGGCCAGCAAAGGAAATGTCAACGGCACAGTGGCGGGCGGTACGGCAGACCTTGTTCGGGTGACATGGAGAGATGGCGGTGTTGTGTCGATCAAGTCTGTTGACGTTACTGGAACGGACCGTGGGGGCGTAAGTGCCCGGGAGATTGATGAGCACGCAAGTACGATTTTCAACAAACTGCCGGGGGGTAAGAAATTTCAGACACAGAATGTTCTCTTTTTCGCGGGTAGTCGAGAACAAGCGCTGATTCTGTCAGAGATATTCAAATCTCGGTATGAGGTTCGCATCATACATTCAGAATCTGGTTTCGATTCTCGCCCGAACGGCTGGCCGTAGCGGTCTAGTGTTGAGTATTGTTCGTGTAGCCGATCATGCACTACGATATGTGAACTGCCCAATATGGAAGGATGAAGCATTGAGTCGATTCGCGGAGGTTATTGTGCTTGCCCGTGATGGATGGTCTGCGATGGAGCCCTTGACGGTGCCTGATCCTGATCGGGAGTGGCACCAGTGTTTTACGCCGGTGGATGACTCCGTTTTCGAGGGAACCCGTCAAGGATCAGGCGACTGCTATATGTGGGTTGCGCAGTTTTCTCGGTTCAACTGGTGGGGATTGCTGGGATATCTCGAGGGTCTCGATTGGCCGGATCCGTACTCGGTGCAGGTCTTGATCCGAGACGAGGAAGACAGTTGCTTCGGACTATGGATGCTACTAGGCGGTCGGATGACCGAAATCCCACTGGCCGGCACGGAGAGAATCCCGAGCGATCGGCTGATAACGGGTGGCGTGCTTATCAGGCCGGAGAAGTATGTCGAGCCCTCGGCGGGCGAGTCAGACTAGTCCTCTTTGGGAGCATGTTGCATCTCGGGCTGATTAGACGTGCTGGTTATACGCCAAATTCACTCGAAGACTGGTCATATCGGTGGCGAGTCGATGTCCAAAGGGAGGTAATTGTATGGCGGAAGTAGGGGGAATTACGAGCGGCGATTCAAGGACGATTGGTTTTGTTCTGACTTGCCTATTCTGCCAGGCTATTAGCTTGCGAGATCTGCGTGAATGGGCGTTAGGAGTTGTAACTTCGAACGAGATGGATCGCATCCCGGAGTACATCTTCGAGCTTGTCGATTTCAAAGGACCACTCGCCGATGTCGTGCTCATCGTGGGCTTCTCTACCGACACGCCGGAGCTCCTTGCTATCGAGCCGGCGGTGTACGGAATCGCATACGTTAGGGGAGTCGATGTGTATGATTCGCCGTTGACTCGAACCACTGCTGAGGAAGCGCTTCGGAACAGGAGCGATGTGCTCGACGAGTTCCGTGCGACGTTCCCTTTTATTTCCGCCTTCCCTGAGCCTTAGTCGTCCTCCGTGTGACAGATATCGTTCAGGGGCAAAATTCTCGGGTCGATGTCATGTCCTTATCTCGTCTCTCCCGGTAGCACCTTGCAGGTATCGTGGTGTCAAATGTCGATAGGCTCGGAGGGTATCTTGAACTCGATTACTGCATATTCGTTGCCCCGGCATCGTGATGATCCAATTGTCGTACGCTCGGCCGAAGACTTGACGTCTGCTGTCGATGAACTTGTCGACGCTGGTAATGAATATTGTAACTACATGTCTGTCTTCGTGACTGATCCAGCGGGGGTTCATGCGGTATATCTCGGTATAGGAATCCACGCAGCTAACGGATCTGGAAGCCTTCTCCTCCAGGGAGAAGGAGGGGAATATTATACGCAGGGTTCCGATACATCCCGTGCTGCGGTCAGCTATTTCGATTTTGGGAATGAGCGGATATTTCCAGGTAATTCGCAGATCGAGCTCGGAAAACTGAAGCGGGCTTTGATCGAATTCTACGACGGTCATTTCGTTAGACCTTCCTGCGTGAAGTGGCAGGTCTGGGTAGGGCTCGAGAAGGATGTAGACGATGTGAGTGATTTGCCTACGAGCCTGGCAGACCCGTGGAGCTCTTGAAGATCAGAGAGGTCGTCTCGAATGTGGTCGAGTCAGTGGTGACTGTAAATCCCGGCCGGTAATTCGACTGAACATATAGCGGACCAACCCAACCTGACCCGATTCGGGTTGGGTTGGGTTTTTTATACCCAGAATCAAGGAAAGGTGGTGGAGGATGGGTGTTTGGGAACCGCATGCGGAATCGCGGCGGATGGATGAGATGTTCCGGGTCGAGCAGGAGGATGCTCGGGATCAAGAGGTTCTGGTCCGGTACTGGGACAAGGACATGCAGGAGGTGGGGGAGGAGCGGAGTTACCTGTCGTTGCAGGTGAGTTTTCCGCGGAACTCGGCCGGCGGGTTGAAGATGATCTGCCCGCGGGACATGGTGCACTTCGACCATCTGTTCGGCAATCATGCGGACACGACCCTGCCGATCACCGTGAACACCAGAGGGTTTCGGTGGGACGGGTATATCACGAAGGCGTCGATCGTCCGGGACGACAACGGGGTCGAGACGGTGGATATCGAGGCGATTCACGCCTGGAACCATGTGTCGACGATCTGCTGCTGGGCGAGTCCGTTCGCACCGGTGCTGGCGCAGTTCCCCCGGCATCACATCTTGTTCGGTCCGGTCCGGACGCTGGTGACCACGTACCTGACGATGAATCTGATGCGGTTGCAGGGGAACACGACGTTTCCGATCGCAGTCGTTCCGGTCGACCCACGGACCGACACGAGCCGGTGGAGCGCCGCCTCCGCGCGATTCGACATGGCGGACAAGTTGTTCCGGCCCATGCTGGAGGATTCCGGCGTCATGCTGACGGCGCGGTTCTTCCTACCGGGTGAGGACGATCAGCCCGCACCCGAGTGGTTCTACCTCGACAAGCCGACCGTGGTGTTGGAAACCGTGGACAAATCGGGTGTCACCGGCCCCACCGGGACACTGTGGGACGGGATCGTCTCGTGGTTCGAGGAGTTCGCCGACGACGGCACCACCCCGATGCGTTATCCGAACTTCGATTCGACCAGCGAGTACGAAGCTGTCTACGGGACGCCGGGCAAGTTCGGCACCATGCGGAACCTGCCTTGGGTCTGGTACTTCGACGGCGAGTATTCCGGGATCGGAGCCTCCGAGGTAGCTCTGCATAAACCGACGGCGACCGACATCATCGTCGGTGGTCGTTCCCCTGGCTGGGTGAATGCCGGCATCGAGATGGCCATCAAGAGCTTGCTGTCGCTGATCGGCTTGGACTGGCTCTACCGAGGTCAACTCGACGACGTGTTCCTCGCCTGGATGGTCTATCGGGACATGGAGCGCGTGCGCAAGGCCGGACCGTATGCGTTCCGCGAGCTGTTCATCACCGGCAGCGACAAGGCTTTCACGCTCGACGGCTTCGTGGCTGCCAGGCAGGGGCTGCACCTCACGCGCGGTTACACCAGTCACAAGGTGACCATCCAGGACAACGCGCCCTATCTGATCGGTCGCGACTTCGGTCTCGGCGATCAGATCGGGTTTGCCCTGGGCGACAAGGTATTCACCGATTTCGTCACCGAACTGACCTTCACCGACGACCGCGAGACCGCCGCGATGTGGCAGATCACGGTGGGTGACGGGTCCGACGAAGAGGATCCGGTGGTCAAGGCTTGGCAGCGACTGGGCCGCGTCGCCTCCGCGATCAAGGACCTGTCCAGCGACGTCGGTGCCGACCTGGACCTGCTCATCATCTGAAATCCCTCACGTAGAGGAGAAAATCTATGGCGGATATCAGTTTTCCCGCCCATATCACCGCCCGGCGCGCACCCGACATCGATGGGTTGCCCGTTCTCACCGCTAAGGTCGATGTCGCCGATGACGTGCACGACCTACCACTTCCCTCGGGCCCTGCCGGTCCGGAAGGTGTGCGCGGCAGACCACGCAGCACGTTCCGCAAGATGGGGACCATCCCGGATGTGGCCGCACGGCCCGCCGGACTGGGCCCGGAGGATCGTGGCAAATGGTGGCACCGGCTCGACGACAACGGGATGGATGTGTGGACCGGCTCCGGCTGGGAGCATTCGCCCGACGCGGTCGGCCCTGTCGGCCCTGCCGCTGCGGCCAATTCGATCACCGTCACTCCGACGAAGCACAGCGAGACGCTGACTGTGCCTGCCATCGAATTCACTGGCACCGGAGCTGATCAGCAGTTGCACTCGACCGCAGCGGCAGGTTTGCCAGGTCCGGTCGGGCCCGCCGGAGCGTCCGGCACCATCACCATGGCCGAGGATTACGAGACGACGACCGGGCCCAGCCATGGCGGCGTGTTCGCCTACGACCGGGTCACCCGCCGATTTCGGTCCGCGTCCGCGCCCCTGGGTACCGGCCCGTGGGCCTGGTACCAGGAAGATTTTCCGACCGAGATCGTGGCAGCGGTAAGCCGCATCGATGTCGCGACCGTCAGCATTCCCGCTCAGCCCTTCGCCTGGCGCCCCCTGGTCTATGGCCATGCCCTCGTCTACTCGGTGAACAACGGCGCGCAGACAGCGGAACTGACGGTGCGGCTGAATAATTCTCAGGGTGCGCTGGTTGCCACTACTCCGGCAGGCAGCGGTGGCTGGATGTATCTACCTGCAGCGCCGTGCTTCCGGGACGGCACCACTACCCGCGCGCTATCGCCGTCCGCGGACTACGCGGAAGTGCCTGCCGGACAGCCCGTCGAGCTTGTTGTCGCGGTCGATCGAATCGGCACCGGAACTGCCAACATCGGGTTCCGCTCGGATCGCTGTTCTCTCGTCGTCTTCGCCGAACCCACAGAGTGAGTTGAAAATGGCTACTGTAGGAAGATATTTCGAGTCCACGCTGGTGCGCGGCATCGATGAAGGTATCGGGCGGGCCGGCGTCGTTCAGGCGATGCAGGGCACGCCGCGTTCCGGCGACCTGGAACTGATGACCGGTCTCGCCGGTCCGGCCGGGCCCGCAGGTGCGGCGGCGAGACCGTTCCGCTGGGAAGGTGACATCGCCGATCAGGCCGCGCTGTCGGCGCTCGGATCCAAACTGGGGGTCGCGCAGGCGGGCAAGGCCTGGCGGGTGCTGTCCGCGGGCACGCTTGTGTATTGGAACGGAACAGGTTTCGACAGCTTCGCGGAAGCTTTCGGTGCCGCCGGACCCGATGGCGAGCCGTGCTCGGTGTCCATCGGCACGGTCGAAACCGGACCTGTCGGATCCGAGCTGGCGGTCACGGTCACCGGCGCGGCGCCCAACCTCGTGCTTAATCTGGTCGTGCCAAGGGGAGTGCAAGGCGCCAAGGGCACGACCGGCGGGCCCGGGCCGCTCCGCCAGTCCACCGACTATCTCGACGGTGCTCATCCGGACCGAGCGGTTCCGGTCTGGGACGTCGGTCTCAGCAAATGGAAACCGGTGCCCTATCCGGGCCTCCGTGGCCCGTGGACGATCAACGATGATGTCGCCTGGGACGGCAACGCCGGCTTCGTGCCATCCCAGAACAACATCTCGGCTGCCACCAAAGTCGTCGCGCAGTTGAATGTTCCAGCTCAGGACACGGCCTGGCGGCCGATGGTCTTCGGCGGAGTGGTGGTGCGGTCGGTGGAGAACTATGACCAGTTCACCACGCGGATCGACGCGGAGGTCCGGATCGGATCGGCGACCGGCCAGCGAGTGGCCCTCGGTTCGGGGCAGGTCACCGGTGCGCACACCCGCGCGCGGCTGCAGCCGTTCCTCGGTGTGCGGAATCTGACGCCCGACAATCCGATCGGCGTCATTCCGGCAGGTCAGAACGCCACGCTCTATGTGGTGCTGAGCCGGAACGCCGGCACTGCCAACTATGACTACATCATGGACGACTCGGAGGTCGTCTGCTTCGCCCGACCCGTGGGGGCAGTGTGAGTACCGAAAGTCAGACGGAAGTATTCGACGAGGACGTCATGATCACCATGCGTGGCGTCGCAGACTCGGTGGGTCTGCCATACACGGTTAATCCGATCGAATTGGTGGATCGCGAGGTGCTGATCGAACTGCGGGAAGGGCCCGCGGGGGCGGCCGGTCCCGAAGGTGAGGCTGCTTGGCCCTGGCAGTGGCAGGGCGATGTCGATGATGTCGCGTCGCTCACTTCGCTCGCGCTGGGAACTGGCGACGCGCGCAAAGCCTGGCGCGTCGTTGCCGAGAATGCCGTCTATTACTGGACGGGCCTGGAATTCATTGCGTTCGAGGACGCGTTCGAGAAGCCGGGCCGCCGCGGCCAGGCGAATGTTCTGTCCGGCAGTGCCGTTGCCGGCGCCGTCGGCTCCGCTGCCTCGGCGCGCGTACTCGGGACAGCTCCCGGCCAGCAGGTCGAGGTCACCTTCCCGCGTGGGGCAGCGGGCCCGCAGGGCGACCCCGGTGCAGCGGGCCGCATTCAGGATGCGGCCGATGTCCTGATCGATGATGACCGTCCGCTCGGTCAGGACCACGTGCTGGCGTGGGATGCGACGGCACAGAAGTTCCGGCCGATTCCGACTCCGCGCCCGCGCGGGCCCTGGGTGATCGGCGAGAAGCAGTTCCTTTCCGGGCAGAATCTGAAGGAGCAGAAGAAGGTCATCGCCTCGATCACTATTCCTGCTCAGCCTACGGCGTGGCGACCGCTCGTCGAGGGTGCTGCGGTACTGCAGTCGGCGTCTCCCACACGCTGCGATGTCATGGTCCGCGTCGGGAGCATCGACGGCGAAGTCGTCGGGTATGGCTGGGGCCACTCGGTCACTCGCTTGGCCTATGTGCACATTTCGCCCGGTTGCGGGTCCGCCTTCCCGAATCAGTCGAGCCCGACGGTTGTTGTCGTGCCGGCGAATCAGACGGTGACGCTGTATGTCGTGGTCGACCGCGTCACCGGCACCGGTACCTACAACGTTTTCAGCAACTATTCCCATCTGCAGGTTCGTGCGCTTCCGCTCGACGCGTGAGGCGTTGCGCCGCCACTTCTTTCGAAAGGCATTGATCCATGGCTGATCTGCCCCCACTCGATTACGGAAAGGTCGTCGGGCGGTTTCTCGCCAATGTCATCGACGGCCCCGATCTGGGTGAACTGCCCGAGTTTCCCCCGCTGACCGGCACGATCACGTTCACCGCCGACGCGCCCAAGGTGCTGGTTCCCGGTGCGCAGCCGAGTCCGGCCACCTATGTACAGCTGCCGAAGCACTACGAATGCCAGCTCGACGAGTTCGGGTACCTCACCTGGCGCGGCAAGCGCGGCGTGCGGCTGGTTGCTCCCGGTCCCGCGACCAATCCCGCGGAGTGGACGTGGCGGGTGTCGTTCGACCTGTCCTACGACGGTGAGCGAATTCTCTTGGAGTCGTTCAGCTTCAATGTTCCGAAGTATGTCGCCGGCCCGGATCCGGAAGACCCGGACGTCGCCTCGACGGGACTGGTCGACCTGACCCTGGTGTCACCGGTTCCCGCCTCGGCGGGCAACGCTGTGGTGATGGGTCCGCGCGGGGCGGGAATCCAGATCGACGGCCAGGTGAACACCTATGCCGAGCTGCCCGCCGGCGCGGTCGACGGCAGTCAGTTCGTGGTCAAGTCCGACGGGCTGCTCTATCTGTACGACGAGGTCAGCGGCTGGACGCCGAACGGCCAGGGCGTGACCGTTCGCGGTCCGGCGGGTACGACGCAGTGGGCTGGAATCAGCGGGAAACCGGCAACCTTCCCACCGACGATCGGGTCGTCCGCCGACACCGCTGTTGCTGGTGACGATCCCCGGCTGAGCAATGCCAGACCGCCGACCGCGCACACCCACCCCGTCACTGACATCACCGGCGTTACCTCGATCGCCGATGCGCTGCTCAGCTCGACTGACGAGGCTCAGGCTCGGACCGCTATCGCGGCGGTGTGGACGTCGGATCCGCGGCTGTCGGATGCCCGCACGCCGACGGCGGCGGGTCAGGCCTACGACATCGCCTTCAAATCGCACAGCGGCGTGCGCGCTGCCGGTGCGGGCAATACTGTGCCGGAGGGGATTCGAGTCGAGCGCCCGATCATCGTTTCCACGCTCACCTATCGCGGTGAGACTGCGGGCACCGGCAACCTGGTGGTCGAGCTCAGGAAGAACGGCAGCGCGGTCCCGGGAACCTCGGCGACGATCGCAGCGGCCAATCAGGCGCTGGATACGACGGTGTCCGGTACGTGGAATTTCGCTGTGGGGGACCGGATTACGGTGCAGGTGACCACTGTGGACAGTCCGGCCGGGCGTGGACTGCAGGCCAGTTTGCGCGGGGTGACGGTGTGATGCCAACTTTGCAGATCGGTGGGCCTGTGGTGACGTGGCCGCCGATGCCTGCTCAGGCGGAAACCCCGGCAGGGGAGACGCCCGAGTGGGCTACAGCGGAGTCCGGGTATCCCGGGGCCTCCAGCTCGGTGGTCGAGCCCGAACCTGAACCGGAACCGGAACCGGAACCGGAGTTGACGCCTGAGCCCGAACCCGAGCCGACACCGGCCCCCGAACCGGCACAGGAAGCGGAACCGTCGACCGCCCTCGACCAGACCCCTTCGGAGCCGAACACGGGTGAGGTGAGTAGCTGATGCCACATCTCTTCGCAGGTGGTGATGTTTTCGCCCCGTCCGCCATGACGAAGAACGGCACCGGGACGATGGGCAATTACAACGCCTGGACCGTCGTGGACGGTTGGACCGCCGACACGGTCGGCTACCCCGGGTCCCAGGTGTCCGGCAATGGGCTGCTGGTACAGAGTGGTGGCTCGAGCGTGCCACTGACTGCCAATGTCGTCGTCAGTGGGGCCCTGACCACCGGAAACTTCCAAGCCAGGCTGCTGGTCGGCACAACGGTGGTTGCCACCGGCGCTACGGTGTCCGGCACCGGCGGCACGTTGGTGGTCACCGCGACAGTGTCATTGGTTGCCGGCGACGTGGTCACTGTCGAGGCATATCACACCATCCAGTCGAGCGCGTGGGAGGCGACGATCACCGCGGGTGCCGCCACTTTCGTGCGAATCGGCTGACCCTTCGGCTGGGTAATCTCCCCGCAGGCCGACGGGTCGCCGGGCTGACCATCCACTCAGGACGAACAAGTAGGGCCCGACCTCTGGAATCCATTACCAGGGTCGGGCCCTTCTCTTGTTTCGGCCTCGCAAATGTCGTGCATTGCTGCTCTTGCGAGTTCGTCTACATGGCGTGGCCGCCAGTGGTCGCTCTTGTGCTGGGCGGAGCGCGAGGCGGTGTGGGTCTGCGCCGACGATGCCGACCGAATGGAGTTACTCGCAACTGACGAATTCGTCTGCACTCCTCATGAATTGGGTACCGGTGCCCATTTCATGGTGATGAGGAAAACGTCGGTGCACCCGTTGGAAAGATCGTCGGTGAGATGGGATTGCCGGACGGCCGTCAGCAGGCTTGGGTGACAGCGCTGGGTTTTTGCCGCGGAGGAAGGCTATCGCGGGGTCCTGGTTTGAAACGGCCCACACCCCAAAGGGGTGTGGGCCGTTTTGTCGTAGTGGGTCCCGTGGCTGTCGAGCAGCGTTCTGCGGCAGCGCTATTCGGTGCTATCCGGATAGTTGGTCGGTGCTACGATCGCCGGTTGCCCGCTTGCGTGCGGGCTCGAGCGAGACTTAGGGGTAGGCGTGTCGACGCCAGGAGAGATTCGGTCGGTGCAGACCGACTTCGGTACAGCCAATGGGATCTACTGCTGTGTGTGCGGTGCTACGCCCGCGGTGCGCACGTCGATTCGGTCGCATCGTGGATTCTTTGTGTTCATGCAGTTCATCACCCAGCCGGGACCGTTCTGCCGGGATTGTGGGACGGCGACGTATCGGCGGTTGACTGTCGAGAGTGCGTTGCTCGGGTGGTATGGGCTGATCTCGGTGGTGGCGAATCCGGTCATCATGTTGCAGAACATCGGGGCGGCCAAGCGGGTGCGGCGGTTGCCTGCCCCGATTCCTGGTGGTCCGCGGGCGCCTCTCGATCCGGGCAAGCCGCTGTGGCGGCGGGCCGGCATGCTCGGGCTGCTCATTCCGGTGATACTCGGGCCGTTGCTGGTGATCGCCGGTGTGAAGGCCGAGGAGCGGTCGGCGAGCAGTGCTGAAGTCGGGGATTGTGTGGTGAACCTTCACGGCAACCGGACCGAGGACGAGAATCCGAATGTCGAGAAGATCTCCTGCTCGGACCCACGCGCGACCGGCAAGGTCATTGCCAAGGTCAGGGGAAGCAAAGGGCACTCGGATTACGAGAACGACTACCTGTGCGCCAGCTATTGGGCAACCGAGTTCATCTACACCACAGACGAGTTCACCCTCTGCCTGGTTACGCCGTGACGAGGCAAGTGACCCTGGCCGAGCAAGACTGGGACACGACGGCATTCGCCTACGAGGTTGAGTCGGCACACCATCCAGTCGAGCGCTTGGGAGGCGACGATCACCGCAGGCGCGGCGACGTTCCTGCGGATCGGCTGACTTTGGCTGGGCGGCCCGCTGATTGCGGCCGGTCAGCTGTGTCAGGTCGGGGCCTAGCGGAGCAACTAGGCGCTCAGGTCAGTAGGCGTCGGGACCACTACCGCGTAGTGGTCGGCGAGGGTGGCGAGGGCGCTGTCGTGGAGTTGTGCCGCGGTGACCTGGCCGAGGGGCCAGGTGGCGCAGGCGTTGTCGACGACCGACTATCGCAGCGGGGGAGCTCGGGCCCAGCATGGGGCGGGCCTCCCCCGATTTCAACTGTCGCCGATCTCGTGCGATCGGCGAACTGCTCGCCAACGGTGCGGTCGTCACAACTAGCATCATCAGCTATGCGTTCGGTAGTCCTTGCTCGAGTTCGTCGTGGTGTTGCGTGACGAGATTCATTCCAGCCATTAATGATTCGAGCTCGGCCGAGAAGAAGGTCCAGGCGGGGAGTGGGCGGTTCGAGTTTCTGGATGCGCTCCGAGGCGTCGCCGCCGCGGCCGTGGTGATCGAGCATGCTTCGGCGGAATTGTGGCCGACGTACGTCCGGTTCTCGGTGCCGAATCTCGACCCCGGCGTGTTCGGGGTCTTCGTCTTCTTCATCGTCAGTGGGTTCATCATCCCCGCGGCATTGGAGCGGGGGCGGTCGCTGGGGGCGTTCTGGGTCGGCCGGTTCTTTCGGTTGTTTCCGCTGTTCTGGTTGTTCGTGGTCGTGGCGGTGGTGCTGCACTATGCGGGCAGGTATGGCGGGCCGCCGGGTTTCCTGGCCGAGCCTGCCTGGAATCTCCTGACCAATGCCACGATGGCGCACTACTTCATCGTCGGACGTGAATCGCAGATGTTTGTCGTCGCGTGGACGCTGTCGTACGAGCTGGCGTTCTATGCGTTCGTGTCACTGCTTTTCCTGGCTGGACTCAACCGTCGATCGGTGCCGGTGGCTGTCTTCGCGATCGGCGCGATTGTGCCGGCTGGGGTCTTGCTACCGTTCGCGCTGATCAGTGGTCCGCCGGCGAACCTGGCCACGCGTCTTGCGGTTGTGGTGGCGACGGTGGTGGTCGTGGGGTTCTTCGCTTGGCGAGCGCGCACCAGGCGCACGGCGCTCGCGGCAGTCCTGATCGCTTCGATCACTGTCCCGCTGGCTTTCAACCAGCCTGGTCCCTCGGGGTACTCGGTCGCGATCTTCGCGACGATGTTCGTCGGCACGGTGCTCTACCGGATGACAGCGGGCGAGATCTCGACCCGGCTCGGTTGGGCAGTGTTCGGGCTCGCTGTGTGTGTAGTGGTCGGGCTCAAACTCGTGCAGCATCCGGTCCTGGGCCCGACCGCCGACATGCTGGACTCGCTGCATGTGAATGTGCTGAAGCGGGAGGCCGTACCAGTCGTCGCGGCCTATCTGCTGTTCGCGGTGGCGCTGCTGCTGCGCCGGTATTCCTTTCCGCGCCCGCTGCTGTTCCTGGGGCGAATCAGCTTCTCGCTGTATCTGGTGCATATCTTCGTCATCAAAGCGGTGCCGCAGTGGCCGGTGACGCTATTCGGGGGCTATGCATCCTGGCTCACCTGGTGCACCTGGATCACGGTCTCGATCGCCCTCGCTGTCTTTACCTACAACAAGATCGAGAAACCCTGTCTCGACTTCGGTCACGGGGTGATGGCCAGAATGGACGCGCGAGCACGGGAAACCGGCTCAGGATCACGGCGCCTGCGATAGGGATGTCCATTTGTGTGGATGGGCGGCAGGCCCTACTGTCCCGTCTGGCCCACACGCGTTCGGTGTGTGCCGAGTGATCGTTTTCGATGGGGGGAGTGCCATGTCGGCACCACAGTCGTTCACCGCGGAGCAGGATGCGGTGAGCACGGCCGACGGGGTCGGGACTGTTGATGATCCGATCACCCCGGCTTCGGGAGAAGACCCTGCCGGTCGGGGTCGGTTCGGGCCCGTGTGGGTCTTCCTCGCTGCCTGGCTCGCGTTTGCGACGGCGCTGCTGGTGAGCAGTCGCGATCTGTTCACCAGGATGGTGTTCGAGGAAGGTGACGCGGCGACCGTCTCGATCCAGGTGCTCGCGGCGAAGGACTTCGAGCTGCTGGTAGGCAACTATTCGCGGGTCGGATTCCATCATCCCGGGCCCGCGTTCATCTACGTGCAGGCGTTCGGTGAATGGCTTTTCTACGACGTGCTGCGGTGGGTGCCGTCACCGTGGAACGGGCAGGCGATCGCCATTCTGCTGCTCAATGCCGCGCTGGTAGCACTGGCATTGCGGATTGTCTACGTCTGGTATCCGTCCTGGACGCTTGTCACGGGGCTCGGTGGGGTGAGCTTGTTGTTCCTCACCGCGTACCGCGAGCTTCTCAGCGGTCTCTGGTTCCCCTACGTCTATTTCGCGCCGTTCCTGGTCTTCCTGATGGCGGTCTCCTCTGTGGTGGCCCGGCGGACCGACCACCTCTGGATCGTGGCGCTCGCCGGCGGGTTGCTGATCCACGGACACGCGGAGTTCCTGTTCTTCGTGCCGTTGCTGGGTGGGGTGCCGCTGTACCTCGCGTGGCGCGGGAAACTGGTCGTCGCCGAGCGGGATTGGTGGCTGTTCGGCGGGGTCGCGGCGGTATTCGCCGCGCCCATCCTGCTCAACACGATCGTGAACTTCCCCGGGGAATTCCCGAAGTACGTCGGGTACGGGGGTGGGCACGGGATCCACCTGCCGTGGACGGCGTTGGCCTACACCGTGCAATTCTGGGGGCCGAACCGCATCGTCGGCCTGATCGTCTTCGCCGCGCTGTTCGCGCTCGTCGCGCGGCTGGCGCGCGGCGAGAGGTTCCTGGCGAGTGGCGTGGCATTCTGCGCGGCGGCCGCGGCGCTGATGACGGTCTACGCGATGATCGGCATCGATCAGATCGACGAGGCGTACATCGGCTACTTCTCCTACGCGATCCCGCTGTTCATGTTCATGCTCGCCTTGGTCGGCCTCATTCAGCGGATCGGGTGGCTGAAATATGCCGCCGTCGGCTTGCTCGTCGCCGGGTTGGTGGTGAGTGGGATGACGAACTCGCTGGCGAATCGGCGACACGAGATGGTCGGTGTTCCGGCTGCCTTGGATGCGATGGCGGCGGTCGCGGGCGGCCGCCCGGTCGTGCTGGAGCGCCGACCGCACGAGGCGTGGGCCGAGGTGGTCCCCCTCGTATTGAGCGGAGCCCGCGACGATGTCCGCGTATGCGCCGACGATGCCCAGATGATGGAGCTGTTGGTCACCGCCGTGTTCGTTTGCACTCCTGGTGAATTGGCGACCGGTGCTCGTTTCGTGGTGACGAGAAAGAGTGTCGATGCGCCCGCCGGGCTGCTCGTCGGCGAGGTCGGCCAGGCGGGCGGTAGCCAGCAGAGCTGGGTGATCGCGGTGGGCTGAGGCGTTGGTGTGATCCGATTCGATATGTCCAGTGATGTGGAGTTATGAAATCTATAGAGGGGGAAGCTGATTCGGCCGATACGGTCGAACAGCGAGTACGTACCCGTGGTGGTCGGTTCGAGTTTCTGGACGCGCTGCGCGGGCTCGCGGCTTTGGCGGTGGTGATCGAGCATTTCACGGACCCGCTGTGGCCGTCGTACAGCCGATTCATCGGCCAGTACTTCAATTTCGGTGTGTTCGGTGTCTTCGCGTTCTTCATCGTCAGTGGTTACATCATCCCCGCGTCGCTGGAGCGGGGGCGGTCGCTCGGGTCGTTCTGGGTGGGTCGGTTCTTCCGGCTGTTCCCGCTGTTCTGGGTCTTCCTGATTGCGGCGGTGGTGCTGCACTACGTGGGCATGTACGGCGGGCCACCGGGCTTCATGGTCGACCCGGTGTGGAACCTCGCGACGAATGCCACGATGGCGCATCTCTTTCTCGTCGGGCACTATTCGGAGATTCTCATCGTCGCGTGGACGCTCTCGTACGAGCTGGTCTTCTACGCGTTCGTGTCGCTGTTGTTCCTCGGCGGGCTCAACCGGCGATCGGTGCCGGTGGCCTGCCTCGCGATCGGCGCGATTCCGGGTGCGGCCCTGTTCCTGCCGACCGCGCTGGTCGGCGGGCCCGGTGCGAACCTCGCCACTCGCCTGACGGTCGCGGCGGTGACAGTGGTTGTCGCGGTCGTTTTCGGGTACCGGGCGGCCAATCGGGGTGGTTCGGCGGGTGCGGCGGTGTTGATCGCGGTACTCGCTGTCCCGCTGGTGCTCAATCAGCCGGGTGCGTCCGGGTATTCCGTGGCGATTTTCGCGACGATGTTCGTCGGGACGGTGCTCTACCGGATGACGTCCGGCGAGATCTCCGCCTGGCTCGGCTGGGGAGTGTTCGGGATCGCCGTGTGTCTGTTGCTCGCGCCGCGATTCGTTCAGCAGCCCGTCTCGGATTCCGCAGGTGCCGCGGAATGGGGCGGGCTGAAGGGTCCGGCCTTCACGATCGTGGCCGCGTATCTGCTGTTCGCGGTGATGCTGCTGCTCCGGCGATATTCCTTCCCCCGCCCGCTGCTCTTCCTTGGGCGGATCAGTTTCTCGTTGTATCTGGTGCACGGCCTGGTCAACAACGCCGTTCCGAAGTGGCCGGAGTCGGTCTTCGGTGGCAATGCGGCCTGGCTCACCTGGTGCACGTGGATGGTCGTCGCGATCGGCCTCGCCACGCTGAGCTACAACAAGATCGAGCAACCACTCCTCCGTGTCGGTCATCGACTGATGGCCAAGATGGATGCGCGAGCCCGGCCGGTCCCGGCTCCGATTGCCTGAATCGTCCATGGCTGGTCAGCGCAGCGCCGCGCTGGTCGGGACCACGACGGCGTAGAGGTCGGCCAGGGTGGCGAGGGCGCTGTCGTGGAGTTGTGCCGCGGTGACCTGGCCGAGGGGGCGGGTGGCGCAGGCGTTGGCGACGACGGTGGGTTTGTTGCCGCGGAGGAAGGCGCCTTCGGTGGTGAAGGTGACGCACATGTGGGTCATGAAGCCGGCGATGATGACGGTGTCGTTGCCTGCGGCGTCGACCAGGTCGCCGAGGTTGGTGCCTACGAAGGCGTTGGGGACGGTTTTGACTACTACTTCTTCGTCGGGGGTTGGGGCGAGTTCGGGGTGGATTCGGCCGATTTCGGCGGTGATGTCGTAGGGGGTGTCCTTGCCGCCGTCGTTGATGACGTGGATGACCGTGGTGCCGGAGTCTCTTGCCTTGCTGAGCAATTCGGCGGCGGCGTCGAGGGCGGGAGACCAGCCGGTGAGTTCCATGACGCCCTGGGTGTAGGTGTTCTGGTAGTCGATCAGGATCAGGGTGGAGTCGGCGAGGGTGGCGGGGGTTTCGTCGAAGCCGTTGAGGTGGCGGAGGGTCGTGGAAGTCATGATCTTCACGGTATGGATCGGCGGAGATGTCGGCAATGTCATGTAACCTGCAGATTCGGACATCGGCGAGGAGGTCTGATGGGGACGGCGGATCGGCTTGTCGTGATCGTGTTGTTCGATCGGGTCGATCTGCTCGATGTCACCGGGCCGCCGGAGGTCTTCTCGTTGTTGCGGCGGGAGATGGAGGGGCCGACGGGGTATCAGGTCGTGCTGGCTGCCGAGAGCATGGAGCCGATCACCACCTCGGCGGGTGTTCGGGTGCTGCCGGATGTGACGTTCGCGGAGGTGTCGGGGCGGCGGATCGACACGGTGGTTGTTCCGGGGGCGGTGGAGACGGACAGTAGTCGCCGGGTGCGGGCGGTGGTCGATGCCGAGGTTGTCGATGCGGTGGCGGTGCTGGCGAAGGGGGCTCGACGGGTGGCGTCGGTGTGCGTCGGGGCGCATATCCTGGCTGCCGCCGGGCTGCTCGACGGACGGCGGGCCACCACGCACTGGTCGACCGCGCAGCAGCTCGCGGCCGAGCATCCGGCGGTTCAGGTGGATGCCGATCCGATCTATATCCGGGACGAAAACATCTGGACCGGAGCGGGTCTCACGGCTTGTCTCGATCTGACGCTGGCGCTCGTCGCCGATGATTTCGGGGACGAGATCGCGCTGCGGGTGGCGCGGCAATTGGTGATGTATCTGAAAAGGCCTAGCGGCCAAAGCCAATTCAGTGTTTCGCTCGCGCCGGTCTCGACTACGCGGCGCATCGACGACCTTCGGCACTACATCGCCGGAAATCTCGCACGTCAGCTCACCGTGACGGATCTGGCCGAGCATGCGCATGTGGGTGAACGTCAACTCACGCGGATCTTTCGCACCGAGCTCGGTATGACGCCCGCGGCCTACATCGAATCGGCGCGGGTGGAAGTGGCTCGGCATCGGCTGGAAACGACCGACGAAACACTCCAACGTGTCGCTGCCGCTTGTGGTTTCAATACCGTCGACACGTTGACGCGGGCGTTTCGGCGACGGCTGGATACGACTCCGGCGGAGTATCGCAACAGGTTTCGCATCGGTGGATGACGCCAGTGTCTCGTGCGATGGACACCGCTGTCTTGCCCCCATTTCATCGGTCTCCCTGCGGTCGTCCGGCCGCTGCTAGACATCTCGTATGGGCGGAGCGTACTTCGCCGAAAATCTGAAAGATGAGGGGTTCACAATGAGCAAGATTCGTGTCTTCGGAGCGGCTGTGGCAGCGGCGGCGAGCATCGCGATACTGGGCGCTGGAGTCGCGGCCGCCGCGGGCGAGCCGACCACCGGCTCGGCCGATGCGCTCCTGTCCGGGCTGACCACGGGCACGGCGGAGACCGAGGAGGTCGCCGAGGAGCCCGCCGGTTCGCTCGAGGGTCTGGATCTGGCTGCGCTGCTCGAGCTGCTGTCCAGTGGCTCGGGTGAGGCCGAGGCGGTCGCGGAAGAGCCGGCGGGTTCGCTCGAGGGTCTGGATCTGGCAGCGCTGCTGGAGCTGCTGAGCAGCGGCTCGGGTGAGGCTCCGGCCGAGTAGTACGGACGCGGATGCCGGTCGAGGGGCGCTGAGTTTTCTTGCTGTTCACTTCAGGCGCGGCTTGCGTAATTCTCTCGTGATATAAATTCGGCGATACGTCTGAAGGAGAGAATGTGAACAACGCCATCATCGCCGATACCGGTTCCGCAACCGAACTGCTGGACATCGTCAACTTCCTGAGCCAGATGTCCTCGGCATCGGGCAGCCTGCTGCTGGCCTGAGTCAGTCTTCACCGGCGCCCGTCGATTACTCGGCGGGCGCCGGTGCTGTGTATGGGGGGAAATCTGCCCGGTAGCGTTCGGGATGGATTCCGGCGATAGTTTTCCGCACGGCGATTGCTATGTGCGAAATTTCCAGGTGTGACCTAGGTCTACTGCTGGCGGAGTATTCGCTGGTCGGTGAAAGTGGGCGAGGGTAACTAGACGCCGCACGTTTCACTTGTGTTCATAGACACGTATGTACCCGAACATCTGGTCTGCTAAACATATTCGCGCCAGCCGATTTCCGGTTCGGTGACAGAACTTCAGGAGATTATCAATGCGCAAGATGCGTACCCTCGGCATTGTCGCCATCGCGGCGGGCATCATCTTCGGTGGCACGGGTGTCGCCTCGGCCGACGAGCCTGTTTCGGGCTCGGCCAACCTGGTTACCGGTCTGAGCAACCTGCTGACCACCGGTTCCGGTGAGACCAAGCCGCTGCCGACCGCCGTTGCCGACGAGCCCGTTTCGGGTTCCGCCAACCTGGTTACCGGCCTGGCCAACCTGCTGAGCACCGGCTCGGGCGAGACCAAGCCGCTGCCGACCCCGTAATCGGTCACACGCGTGCGACACCGCCGCGGTGAGTGCCTCCTGGCATCTCGCCGCGGCGGTTTCTTCGTTTCGGCGGTGGGCTACCGCGTGGGGATCAGGCGGTAGAGCCACCAGGGGCGGGTGGGGAAGGCCGGGTCGTAGACGCGCAGGAGCATGCGGCGTTCGATGCCGGTGCTGCGTTCGCGCACGCGCAGGTGCCTGCGGGCGATGTCCTGGGCGCGGACGTCGCTGGTCCACACGGGATCCCAGTCGGGGGATTGACCGCACGACTCGGTGATCGCGGTGACCCGCTGGGTTGGCGCGAGCGGGGCGAGCATGCGGAAGGCGTGGACCAGGAGCTGGGCTTCGGTGGTCCAGTCGATGAAGACCTTCTTCGCCGCCGGATCGAGAAACATCCACTCGAGCATGTTGACGCCGGCGCCGAGTCCGGGGAACAGGCGCTGGTAGTCGGAGTTCGCGGCGAGCAGGTCCATGGTGGGGAAGCGCTGCAGGCAGGCCGGATGGGTGAGGCTGGCCAGATCGGCCAGGTCCTCCGCGGACGGTGTGGCCGGCGCGGTGCCGGAATCGAAGGCGGGCAGGCCGAGTACCAGGATGTGCTTGCGATACCAGAGCGGCACATCCAGCGAGTCGAAAAGCCGCTGCAACATAGCGGGATTCGGCACCAGCGCACCCGACTCGATCTGACTGATCAGCAACGGCGCCATCTGCGCCCGCACGGCGAGCTCGGTCCGTGCCAGACCAGCCGCCATCCGCCGCTCGCGCAAATACACACTGAGCGCAGTACTTTCACCCATCACAACCCCCGAGCCTCACCCCGCACCGACGGTATTCCCCAGGGTACGCCGGGTTCTAGCACCGAAATCGGTGAACGGGCTCGGCTGATGTCGTACGAAGCCGTCGTCCGCGTGACTTCATCGCCGGTCAGTGACCGCTGATGGGACGCTGGGCTTCAGAGGCTGCCGAGATGACGAACCTTGAGAACAGTCGCCACAATTTCAAGGTTTGTCGGGAAACCTTGAAATTACGCGGGTGGATTTCAAGGTTCGGCTGTACGGTGCTCGGGTGGACATCGAGAATATGGGTGGCAGTCCGATCGGGAAGATCATCCCGATCAGCGGCTACGATCGCCGGTTCGACGAAGAGTTCGCCCACTTCGCCTACATCCCGAATCCGCTCCCCGCTGAATTCGCTCTGTCGGGCACCACATACTCAGTGGTGGTGGACGCGACGTCCGCGCTGGCACGAGCGGACCAGGCGGCGTCGTTGCTGCCGAATCCTGACCTACTCGCGCGGCCGGCCACTCGTCGTGAGGCGGTCAGTACGTCAGCACTGGAAGGCACCTATGCTGCGCTGAACGATGTGTTCGAGGCAGACTTCCTCGACCGCGGCCAGATGTCGGCGTCGGTCAGCGAGGTGCAGAATTACGTCAGCGCCGCCGAGCATGCCTACGGATGGATCGCCGAAGGTCGGCCGATCACGCTCGGCATGATCGAACAGCTGCACCGTGTACTGATCGAAGGCACACCGAGCGACGGGCCGGAAGCTGGGCGTGTTCGAACAACTCAGGTGTTCATCGGCGCCGGGCACGGTCGGGTTCCGACGTCTCGGTACGTGCCCCCGCCGCCGGGGGATCTTCTCCGAGATGGCCTCCTGGATTGGGAGCGGTGGATTCGCGAGCCTTCATCGACGCCGTCGTTGATTCGTATCGCGGCCGCGCACTACCAGTTCGAGTCGCTGCACCCATTCAACGATGGAAACGGACGTCTCGGTCGGCTGATTGCTGTTCTCCAACTGATGGCCTACCGGGAGCTCCGGTACCCCATCCTGAACATTTCGACATGGCTCGAACGGAACCGCTCTGAGTACTTGGACCAGCTGCTGCGAGTGTCTGTCACCGGTGTGTGGGACGGCTGGATCCAGTTCTTCTGCGCCGCAGTGCATGCCGAGTCGGTCGAGGTGGTCAGCCGGGTCGATCGACTGGTGACGCTCCGATCGGAGTTCCATGAGCGACTCGTCCAAGCTCGTGCGAAGGGTGTTGCCTTGCGGATCGCTGATGATCTCATCGGATACCCGATGATCACTGCCACTCTCGCCAGTGAGCTGTACGACGTGAGCTACCAGGCTGCCAACCAGGCAATAAAGCGCCTTACGGAGCTAGGAATTCTGCGGCAACGCGGCAGTGGTCGGTACGACAGGATCTTTTCCAGCGACGCTGTGCTGCAGGCACTCGACTACTGACCGCGCCGACGACGAACGGCCCGGAGCGTGCGCTCCGGGCCGTTCAGGAATCGGTCAGACCGTCAACCTCAGAAGGCGGCTTCGTCGAGTTCCATGATGTCGTTGTCCAGGTTGGCGAGGATCGCGCGGGTGGCGGTCAGCTCGGGCAGGACGTTGCGGGCGAAGAACTGCGCGGAGGCGACCTTGCCGGTGTAGAAGGCGACGTCGGAGCCGGTGGCGCCGTTGTCCAGGGCGGCGAGGGCGATCTCGGCCTGCTGCAGCAGCTGCCAGCCGATGAACAGGTCGCCGACCGACATCAGGAAGCGGACCGAACCGAGGCCGACCTTGTACAGCTCGGTCGGCTGCTCCTGGGCGCCCATCAGGTGGCCGGTCAGGGTGGCGGCCATGGTCTGGACGTCCTCGAGCGCGGTGGCGAGCAGCTTGCGCTCGCCCTTGAGGCGCTCGTTGGCGGAGTCGGTCTCCAGGAACTTCTGGATCTGGCCTGCCACGTGGGCCAGGGCCACACCGCGGTCACGCGCGATCTTGCGGAAGAAGAAGTCCTGCGCCTGGATCGCGGTGGTGCCTTCGTAGAGCGAGTCGATCTTCGCGTCGCGGATGTACTGCTCGATCGGGTAGTCCTGCAGGAAGCCGGAGCCACCGAAGGTCTGCAGCGAGTCGGTCAGGTACTGGTAGGCGCGCTCGGAGCCGACACCCTTGACGATCGGGAGCAGCAGGTCGTTCACGCGGAACGCGACGTCCTTGTCGGCACCCGAGACCGCGAGGGCGATCTCTTCGGTCTGGTGGGCGGCGGTGTAGAGGTAGATCGCGCGCAGGCCCTCGGCGTACGCCTTCTGCATGGCCAGCGAACGACGCACGTCCGGGTGGTGGGTGATGGTCACGCGGGGCGCGGCCTTGTCGGTCATCTGGGTCAGGTCGGCACCCTGGACGCGGGTCTTGGCGTACTCCAGCGCGTTCAGGTAACCGGTCGACAGGGTCGCGATGGCCTTGGTGCCGACCATCATGCGGGCGTTCTCGATGACGTCGAACATCTGCGCGATGCCGTTGTGGATCTCGCCGACGAGCCAGCCCTTGGCGGGAACACCGTGGCCGCCGAAGGTGACCTCACAGGTGGCCGAGGCCTTGATGCCCATCTTGTGCTCGACGTTGGTGACGAACACGCCGTTGCGGTCGCCGTAGGTCTCGGTGTCGAAGTCGAAGTGGACCTTCGGGACGTAGAACAGCGACAGACCCTTGGTGCCGGGGCCAGCGCCCTCGGGGCGGGCCAGCACCAGGTGCATGATGTTCTCGAACAGGTCGTCGGAGTCACCCGAGGTGATGAAGCGCTTGACGCCCTCGATGTGCCACGAGCCGTCTTCCTGCTTGATCGCCTTGGTGCGGCCGGCGCCGACGTCGGAGCCGGCATCCGGCTCGGTCAGCACCATGGTGGCGCCCCAGTTGCGGTCGGCGATCTTGGCGGCCCACTGCTTCTGCTCGTCGGTGCCGTTGTTGAAGAACACCTGGGCGAAGCCGGCGCCCGCGGCGTACATCTGGATCGGCGGGTTGGCGCCGAGGACCATCTCGGACAGCGCCCAGGTGATGGCGGAGGGAGCGTTCAGGCCGCCGAGCTCCTCGACGACGCCGACCTTGGCCCACTCGCCCTCTTCGAGCGCCTTGTAGGACTTCTTGAAGGACTCGGGCAGGGTGACCGCGTGGGTGTTCGGGTCGAAGGTGGGCGGGTTGCGGTCCGCGTCGGCGAACGACTCGGCCAGCGGGCCCTCGGCCAGGCGACGGACCTCGGAGAGCATCTCCTTGACGGTGTCGGTGTCCAGGTCACCGAAGGTGCCCGCATCGAGCAGCTTGTCGATGCCGAGGACCTCGAAGAGGTTGAACTCGAGGTCGCGAACGTTAGCCTTGTAGTGGCCCATGTGAGTACTCACTCTCCATTGAGTCTGGTGCGGTCGGTTGTGCGCCGTTCCCGCCCGTCTGACGTCCACCGGGGTAGCCTTGCCGGTTTTCCGCATGCTACTCGCGGGTAACTTACCGACCATATTACCGGTGGGTAATCATCTCGGCAAAGGGGCTGGGCGCAATGTGACGTGAAAAACACGCGCGAGCGCGGAGATGTTGCTCGCCGCGACGGCGGGGCTACCGTGAGGTGTGCGCATCGAGACGAGTGCCGGGCCCGCCGAGATCGAGCTCGACGAGGTCGCCGAGCCTGCCTTCCTGCTGGTGATCACGCACGGGGCCGGTGGTGGCGTCGACGCGAAAGATATTCTGGCGGTGCGGGATTCGGCGATCGAAGCCGGTGGAACGGTCGCCCGGGTCGTGCAGCCGTACCGGGTTGCCGGGCGCAGGGCGCCGGGCTCGGCGGACAAGCAGGACGAGGCCTGGCTCGAGATCGTCGCCGCGTTGCGTGCGCGGTTTGCCGGGGTGCCGGTTGTCCAGGGGGGTCGCAGCAACGGGGCGCGGGTGGCGTGCCGGACGGCCGTCGCGGTGGGTGCGCGTGGGGTGATCGCGCTGTCGTTCCCGCTGCATCCGCCCGGGAAACCGGAAAAGAGCAGGCGCGAGGAACTGCTCGCGCCCGGTGACATCGAGGTCGTGGTGATCAACGGTGGCAGCGACCCGTTCGGGGTGCCCGATGCCGCCGACGCGGCCGAGGTGACAGTGATTCCGAAGCAGGCGCATTCGTTCCGGACCGGATTCGACGTGATCGCGGCGACAGTAGAACCCTGGTTCGCCCGCTGGCACTAGGCGTACCTCCGCCTGCGCTCCGGCCATGCGCGGGTCTGAGGAGGGCTGCGCCCGCCGCGCCCATTACGCTTCGGCGGACAGCTTCGTTCGAGAGGCAGGGGGCACCATGAAAGCGCTCATCGTGTGCACGTCCAAGTCGCACGGCAACACCAGGAAGGTCGCCGACACCATCGGGTCGGTGCTCGACGCGCGGGTGGTCGACCCGGCGGAGATCAGCGCGGCCGAGCTCGGCGACTACGACCTGGTCGGCTTCGGGTCTGGGGTGTACTGGATGGCACTCGACGCGCGGCTGCGCGAATTCGTCGACGGACTGCCCGGCGGAGCGGGCCAGGAGGCGTTCGTCTTCGCCACCAGCGGGCTGCCCGAGCCGGGATTTCGCCCCTACCTGCGCAATCTCGGCGACCAGCTCGTCGGCAAGGGGTTCGAGGTGGTCGGTGGCTTCGCCTGCCGCGGGCTCGACACGATGGGTCCGCTCGGGCTCTTCGGCGGGCTGAACAAGGGGCGGCCCAGCCCCGAAGACCTGACCTCGGCGCGCGAATTCGCCGAACAGCTACGCGGACGCTTCGCCTGATTCCGGCAGGTCGCGTTCGGCGACCACCAGGGCGTCGATCGCGTCGGGACCCTCGGTCGGGCGCAGGACGGCGTCGGCGATGCGAATCGTGAGATGGTCGCCCGCCGCGCCGAGTTCGGCCCGGATGTCCTCGGGCGTGAACAGGATCGCCGGGTCCTGCGGGCCGCCGTAACCCTGGGTGAGGTTGCGGGTGTCGTGGCCGAGGACCAGGAGCATGCCGCCGGGGGAGATCATGGCGGCGAGTTCGCGCAGCAGGGCGCCGCGCGGCTCGGCGGGCAGATGCACGAACACCATCAGGATCAGCTCGTACGGGCCGGTGATCCCGGCTGCGGCGAGGTCGGTGATGTCGGCGCAGTGCCAGTTCACCCGGGAGCGGACCGAGCGGGACAGGCGCGCCGCCACCGTTCTGCCCTTGTCGATGCCCACCTGGGAGAAGTCGACGGCGTCGACGTGCCAGCCGTGGGTGGCCAGCCAGAGCGCGTGGCGGCCCTCGCCGCAGGCCAGGTCGAGTGCGCGTGGCAGCGGAGGCGGGGTGCCACCGGGTTCGTCGGGCAGGAGCGGGACGCGGCGATCGAGGCCGTAGACGTACTCGACCACCGTGCTGTTCGGCGGTGCGCCCCAGATCAATTCACTCTGGGCATACCTGGCATCCCACTCCGCTGCTCCGCCTCCCCGCGACTTCTGGCCAGACTCAGGTGCGCCACCGGTGGTCGATGCGGCCGGCGGTTGATCAGCGGTCATGTCAGCCCGTCCCCGATGAGTTACCCATGTGCTTGCGAGACCTATGGTGCCAGGTCTCCGGGCGTCAGAGGCTGGTACGCATCAGGACGACGTTGTACTGGGTGTGGATGGTCGTCATGAAGTAGAGGTCGCGACCGGTTTGGTACGGGAAGATCGACGGGGCGTAGGCGGTCGGGAGTTCGCGGGCGTCGATCAGGACCTCGGGGGCGCTCCATGGGCCCTGCGGGGAGGATGCGCGGCGCATCACCACGGAGTTGAACGGGTCGGTGGTCAGGGAGATGAACTGGCCGAGGTACTCGTTGTACATCACCGACAACTCGCCGACGCCGCCCATGATGGGGGCCGCGGCGTTCACGTCGTTGAGTTTCCAGCCGCCGCCGTCCCAGTACTCGTAGGCGCCGAGGTTCTCGATCTGGGCTTCCGGGACGCGCGCGATGAACGCGTCGTTGTTGCGGCCGGAGCGGGTGCCGTACTCGTAGACGAAGCCGCCGTCCTTCAGGAAGGCGTTCATCTGGAAGTTGCTGTTACCGCCCTCGTCGGGGCGGCGGGTGTGGGTGAGATCGGCCCAGGTCTCGCCGTTGTCGGCCGAGGCGGCCAGGCCCGAGTAGCTCGTTGTCCATTCGCCCGGCGCGTCCCAGGTCTTCACCGACATCAGCGACAGGTACTGCACGCCGTTGGCGGAGATGCCCGCGGTCGGGATGCGGCTGATCTCCAGGAACGGGATCTTCGGGCTGGGGATGAGATCGCGCGCCTGGCCGATGACATCGCGCACGACACTGTCGAAGAAGATGCCGCCCGACGGGTCCTTGGTGTGGCTGCGGACCAGGATGTTGGACCGCCACGCCCAGGTGCTGCCAGCCAGCAGGTTCGGGAAGCCGATGCCGGCGGTGTCGCCGAAGGCGGTCAGCATCTCGCCACGGCCGTTGTCCCACATGATGCCGAGGTCGGTGCCGAGGACGTTGTAGTTCTGGGTGTTGTTCGGGCTCGCCATGCCGGTGACCTGGAAGACGGCTTGCGTGCGCCCGTACAGGGCGGGCAGGCCGTTGGTGCCGTTGAGGACGGGAATCGGGTTGATCGCGTTCGGATTCGCGACGGCGGGAGTCGCTCCGCTCACCAGCAAGGCCGTGGCACCCGCCAGCGCAGCAAGCAGGATGGAGCCGGTCTTGTCCATGGTCGTCGGCGCCTCCAGGTCACGCCGAAATGGGGGACGCTCCAGGTTCAACTGTGCCGCGCACCACATTCCGGCTGGTGGATGAATCGCAGCGATGTTAACAGTCAATCGAAGCGAAGTGGGCTACCTCGATTCGTGAGTCGGCATGAACAATTGTCCAATTGCCTGGCGCTAGCTACGAGTCAGTGCCTTACGCAGCAGCAATGGCACCTGGGCGGCGCGTTCGGCGGCGAAGGTCGCGCGGGAATTCCGCTGCCATGAGCGGTCGAAAAGGCGCTTGGCCGCGGCGACCGCGCGCGGATCGCGGGCGGCGATCCGGTCGGCGAGGATTTCCGCCGCCGCCTGTGGGTCGTCCGCGATGTCGGTGATCAGGCCGATTTTCCGAGCGTGCGCGGCGTCGACGGGATCGGCGGTCATGGTCAGCAGCAGGGCCTGGTCGATGCCGATGAGCTGGGACAACGTGGCGGCACCGGACATGTCCGGAATCAGGCCGTGCGCGGCTTCCATGACCGAGAATTCCGCTGCCGGCGCGGCGATGCGGAAATCGGCGGCAAGCGCGAGCTGCAATCCGCCGCCGAAGCAGCGGCCGTGGACGGCGGCGATCACCGGAACGTCCAAGCGTCGCCAGGCCCAGCAGGCTTCCTGGAATGTGTTGGTGCCGCGCCATGGTCGCGGCAGGAATTCGCGGATGATAGCCAGCGGATCGCGGGTAGCGGCCGCGATATCGAGTCCGCTACTGAAACTCGGCCCGTTGCCGCTCACAATGACGACCCGGGTTTCTTTGTGCTCGACCACTTTTCGGGCCGCGGCGACTAGATCGCGCAGCATTTCCAGTGTGAGCCCATTGTGTTTGCCGGGCCGGTTCAAGGTGACATATGCGCGGTCGCTCTCGAAGCGGGTGGTGATGTGGTCTCCCATGGGGCTATCTTACTCGCGAGTCAGTTAGGTGTGGGTGGTTCGGTGTGGCCCCGGGGACGGTGGTGCGGCATGATCCTCCACGGCTGCGCATCGGCCGATGCGCGTCGATCGAGAGGACTCGAGAAGTGCGAATCTGTCTGATCGCCGCGGCGCTGTTCGCCGCACCGATGCTTTCTGCGTGCGGAGGTGGCGACGACGCGCCCGCGGTCACCCAGGAGCAACTGTCGAAGTCGTTGCAGGACAAGGGGCTCAAGAACCCCGAGCTCGCCGACTGCGCGGCGAAGGTCTTCCTCGACTCGGGGATGTCGCAGGACGGGTTGCGGGTGATGGTGTCCAACTCGCAGTCCGGTGATCCGGCGAAACTGCTCGGCGAGGACGACGCGGCCAAGGTGAGCGCCGCCCAGTCGAAGATCGCCGCGGACTGCGTGCGTTTGGGTAGCTGAGGCTCGCGCGTATCGATCGCGCCGATTCAAACTCTCGTCGGGCTCGCCTCGCCGGTGTGCACTGAAAGCACCGTCGACGAGGAGGAGCCATCATGAGCACGGAGAGAATCGCCGATCAGGTCTCGTTCGCGTACTGGGTCCCCAATGTCAGCGGTGGGCTCGTGACCAGCGATATCGAGCAGCGGACCAGCTGGGATTTCGAGTACAACCGCAAGCTCGCGCAGACCGCGGAGCGCAACGGCTTCGAGTACGCGCTCTCGCAGGTCCGCTATACCGCGTCCTATGGCGCCGAGTTCCAGCACGAGTCGACCTCGTTCAGCCTCGCGCTGCTCGGGGCGACCGAGCGGCTCAAGGTGATCGCGGCGGTGCATCCGGGGCTGTGGCATCCGGCTGTGCTGGCGAAGTTCGGGGCGACGGCCGACCATCTGTCCGGTGGCCGGTTCGCGATCAATGTCGTGTCCGGGTGGTTCGCCGGCGAGTTCCAGGCGCTGGGCGAGCCGTGGCTCGAGCACGACGAGCGCTACCGGCGCAGCGCCGAATTCCTCGAGGTGATCCGCAAGATCTGGACCGAGGACGCGGTGAACTACGGCGGCGACTTCTACCGGATCCGCGATTTCACGCTCAAGCCCAAGCCGCTCAATACCCCAGAGCGGCCGAATCCCGAACTGTTCCAAGGTGGTAACTCCACCGCGGCCCGGCGCAACGGCGGCCGCTATGCCGACTGGTACTTCTCCAACGGCAAGGACTTCGACGGGGTCACCGAGCAATTGGACGATCTGCGCGAGGTCGCCAGGGCCAGCGATCGCGAGGTGAAGTTCGGGCTCAACGGGTTCATCATCGCCCGCGACACCGAGAAGGAAGCCCGCGACACCCTGCGCGAGATCGTCGAGAAGGCGAACAAGCCCGCGGTGCAAGGATTCCGGGACGCGGTGCGGCAGGCGGGCGCGTCGACCGCCGATCGCAAGGGCATGTGGGCCGACTCGACGTTCGAGGATCTGGTCCAGTACAACGACGGTTTCCGCACCGGCCTGATCGGTACGCCGGAGCAGATCGCCGAGCGGATCGTGGCGTACCGGGCGCTCGGTGTCGACCTGATCCTGGCCGGGTTCCTGCACTTCCAGGAGGAAATCGAGTACTTCGGCGTGAAGGTGCTGCCGCTGGTACGTGAACTGGAGGCCGCCGCAACCCCGGTCGCGGCGGGACGCTGATGACGGTGGTGACCGCCGAGCGGATCACCACGGCCACACAGGCATTGGCGATCGCCACCGAACTCGCCGGCGAATTCGCCAGGGGCGCGGCCGAACGCGACCACGCGCGCCGGCTGCCGCACGAGGAGCTGGACCAGCTCTCGGCCAGCGGGCTGCTGGCGATCACGGTGCCCGCGGCCTTCGGTGGCGCTGATCTGCCGCCGAGTGTGGTCGCCGAGGTATTCCGGATCCTGTCGGCGGCTGATCCCAATATCGCGCAGGTACCGCACAGTCACTTCGTGTATCTGAATCTGTTGCGGCTGGCTGGAAGTCCCGCGCAGCAGCGGGAGTATTTCGGGCGGGTGCTCGCGGGTGCGCGGATCGCGAACGCGCAGTCCGAGCGCGGTGGGGCGAGTGTTGCCGAGATCGCGACGACATTGCGTCCCGCTGACGGGGGGTTCCTCGTCGATGGGACGAAGTACTACTGCACTGGATCGCTGTTCGCCGATGTCCTTGCCGTACTGACCAGACTCGATGACCCGCAGGGTGTTTCGGGCCTTGCGCCTGGCGAGTACGTGGCCTTCGTCGCCGCGCTGGAACCAGGTGTTCGCATCGTCGACGACTGGGATGCTCTGGGGCAGCGCACAACCGGCAGTGGGACTGTCGAGTTCGATCAGGTTCAGGTGGGTCGGGAGCACCTGGTTGCCCGGGCCGCCGCGGTGCAGGCGCCCACCGGATATGGGGCTTTCGCGCAGCTGCTGCACGCCGCCATCGACGCGGGTATCGCGCGTGGTGCGCTCGATGCGGGCGCCGATTTCGTGCGGACGCGGAGCAGGCCGTGGTTCGAGGCGGAGGTCGCGCACGCTGTCGACGATCCGCTGGTCGTGCAGCGGTTCGGTGAGCTGGCTGTGTCGGTGGGCGCGGCCGAGGCGGTGCTTGTCGTCGCCGGTGCGGCGGTCGACGAGGCGGTGCGCCCGGCGAGTGCGGCCGATGGGGCGCGAGGAGCGGCGAGTGCGGCCGATGGGGCGCGAGGGTCGGCGGGGCTGGCCAGCGAGGCGCAAGGGTCGGCGCGGGGTGTGGGAGATGACGCCGCGCGGGCGTCGATAACGGTCGCGACGGCGAAGATCCTCGCTGATCGTGCCGCGAACGAGGTGTCGGCTGCGATCTTCGAGGTGGGTGGTACCCGTAGTGCTGCTGCGGCGCACCGGCTGGACCACTACTGGCGTAATGCGCGCACCCACACCCTGCACGACCCGGTCCGCTGGAAGTACCAGCACATCGGGCGCGCGGTGTTGCAGGATCGCCCGCCGCCGTTGCACGGCGTCATCTGAGCATTGTCGATATGAGAGTGAGGACATCCCCGTGACAGTGACCGTCGTCGTCGGAAACCCGAAACCGGCCTCGCGCACCCTGGACGCGGCCGTGCGCGTCGCGCGGGCACTGCGCCCCGGCGCCGAGCCGGAGGTGATCGACCTCGTGACCCTCGGGCCGGGGCTGCTCGGGTGGGGCGATCCCGCGGTGGCGAGCGCCGCGCGCACCGTATCCGCCTCGGAGCTGGTCGTTTTCGCCAGTCCGACGTTCAAAGCCACCTACACCGGCCTGCTGAAACTGTTCCTCGAACAGTTCGACGGCGGCACCGGGCTGGCCGGGGTGCTCACCGTGCCGGTGATGCTCGGTGCGGGGCCTGCACACGCACTCGCACCGGACCTGCTGCTCAAGCCGGTGCTGGTGGAACTCGGCGGGACCGCGGCACTGCCCGGCCTCTACCTCGCCGACCGCAGCTTCGCCGAGGACGGCGTCATCGAGGCGTACGCGCGGCGCTGGGCACCCGTCGTCGCGGCACTGACCGACCGGCCCGTGGAGGCAACGAATCATGCATGAGCTCTTGGACTTCCCCGCCGACGGCAACGGCCTGCGCCGCGCCTTCGCCAACTTCCCCAGCGGCGTCGTCGCGGTGTGCGCCGAAATCGACGGCATTCCACACGGTTTGGCGGTGAGTACCTTCGTCCCCGTCTCGCTCGACCCACCGCTGGTCTCGTTCTGCGTCCAGAACTCCTCGTCGACCTGGCCCAAACTGGCAGCCGCGGGCCACCTCGGCCTCAGCCTCCTCGGCACGGACCAGCAGGCGGCCGCCAAGGCCCTCGGCGCCCGCAACGGCGACCGCTTCCGCGAAACCGTCCTGCACCGCGGCACCGGCGAAGCCGTCTTCATCGACGGCGCCACCGCCTGGATCGAAGGTGTCCCGGAAACCCACGTCCCCGCAGGCGACCACCTCGTCGTCCTCCTGCGCGTCAACCGCATAGCAGCCCGCGAAGACCTGGACCCACTCGTCTTCCACGCCAGCAAATTCCGCACCCTGCACACGGGCTGATCCCGCCCGCCTGATCCCGCGAGAACATGGGTAACTCACCGGGCACGGGCTACCGAAACCACCCACCCCACCGCCGGCCGCGCACAAAAAAACTCCCCGCGCCTAGGTCTGGCCTGAATACGCGGGGAGGCGGGACAGAGCCGATGACGGGAATCGAACCCGCGCTGTCTGCTTGGGAAGTAGGAGATTGTGCAGGAATAGCGGTCTGACCTGGGCAGGCCGTTGCTCATGGGGTACCTGGATTTACCCCTGATGACCCTGGTTCATGGCACGTCTGTGGCACGGCGAACGAAGGGACGACTTGTGACAACGCGGTGACAACATAGGCCGCGCGAAGCCCTTCATTTCAGGCCAGGACCGTCGTCGAACTTGAATTCGTCGGAAGTTTCGTTGGTTCTCGTGGACCAGTCTGAACCCGCCGGGCTGGTCATAGAGATAGGGATGTACCAGAGGTTGTTGTCGTCAAGGCCGCGAGCAACAGGCGCGAGCTCTCCTGCGACGTACCGCGCGACCGGGCTGCCCGATTCGTCGACGACGGTGATGGTTGCGGGGATAGCTGTTCCGCCGGAAAGGGTCAGGGTTGTTCCGCTGGCGGTAGTCGTGAGGGTGAGCGTGCCCGGTTCTGGCTCGGCGGCATCGCTGACGGCGCCGAGGGTCATTCGTATGCCTTCTGGTTGGTCGTCTCGGGGTGCTTTCTCGGTCATGTCGCTGCCCTTCGTCTGCGTCGGAACGGCCATTGCCACACTTCGTACCCCAGGATCCCACGGAGCGGTATCAGCCGCGCCTGATTGATCTTGCCTCCGATTCCCTCCGGACGCACCGTCGGTCGCCCTGCTCTGGGTTGGGGTGCGCATACAGGGGGCTGGCTCACCGCCTGCCCGATAAGGCCTGCCTGTCACGCGCAGAGGCTCACAGGTCAAGGGTGGACTTGTGAACCGTCACGGGTTGAAGACCGCTTCCTTCCTTGAGGAAGATGGTCATCATGTCCAAGCGTTACCCACCCGAGGTTCGCGAGAAAGCGCTGAG